>JAVJTD010000566.1:0-34741 GCA_040219065.1 Planctomycetota bacterium | reverse complement strand
ATGATCACCAAGACACCAAGACACCAAGACACCAAGACACCAAGACACCAAGGCACCTCCTTCTGGGTGACTGGGTGCTTGGGTGACTGGGTGACTGGGTGCTTGGGTGCTTGGGTGCTTGGGTGACTGCGTCACTGACCGGGTCACATAATCACCAAGACACCAAGACACCAAGACACCTCCTTCCGGGTGACTGGGTGCTTGGGTGCTTGGGTGCTTGGGTGACTGGGTGCCAGGTGTTCAGGCGATCAGGTGATCAGGTGATCAGGTGATCAGGTGACCGGGTGATAACCGAGAGATCCTCTTCGGACGGACCCGGCGAGGACCGGTCGCTACGCTCAGGGCTCTCCCTCTCCAGAGACACTCGCCCACCGCACCGTGTTGAGGTCGAGAACACCTGAACACGCCTGCCACGCGCGACACACCCGTCCCACAGCCGCCGATTCCTCCAGAATCTCCATGCCCTCATGAGCCGGGGCGTGGATCCGATTCCATAAACGCAGAGGAATCATCAAGGAGAAGTGCGCCGGCGGTCGATTGAGGACGAGTATTGCTCGATCGGTTCGTGGAGACGGGTCCTGGGAAATGGCCCGATTCCGCCGCTTCGGGCTGCGCCCGTCCGGTCAGCTTGGTGCTCTCCGGGTGACCCGATTCGCTCGGGGGTCGGACGGCCGAAATCGTACAGGGAGAAACGAACAGTGGCCATCTCGACTTTGACGCCTCCGAGTACGGTTCCTCAGAGCACCGCACTCGACCACGAGCTGATCTCGGTCATCATCACGACCCACAACCGGGCGCACCTCCTGCAGCGGGCGATCAGCAGCGTCCTCAACCAAACGCACCAGAACTTCGAGCTCATCGTCGTCGACGACGGCTCCACCGACGCGACGCCGTCGGTCATCTCGGCAGTGCGCGACCCGCGTCTGGTCTACCTGCGCCGGACGACGAGCTCGAACTACGCGAGCGCCCCGCGCAATCAGGCCCTCAAGATCGCGCGCGCCGAATACATCGCTTACCTCGACGACGACGACGAGTTCTTGCCCGAGCACCTTCGTCGTCTCCTCCGCGCCCTCGCCGCGACGAAGGACGCCGAGGTCGCCTACTGTGACCGCGAGTACCGAAGCAACGAAGGCCTCGGCGAAGAGGTCGCCCACGACAGCTTCCCGTTCGATCGCGAAGCCTTGATGCGCAACAACGGCATCCAGTCGGGTGACATCCTCCACACGAAGGCAGCGGCCTTCCGTATCGGCGGCTGGAACTCCGAGCTTCGCCGCAACGGCTCGTGGGACTTCGTGACGCGGCTGGCGCGCTCCGGCAGCCAGTTCGTCCACGTCCCCGAGGTCCTGACGCGATACCACTACCACTCGGGTCAGCTCCTCTGGAATCGCCAGGCGTCCCAGATGGAAGGGGACGTGGCCTCGCACCCATTGTTCATGATGGGGGACGATGCCCTCGTCGCGACGAACAACAGCAACGCCAAGACGCAGGCCACCCCCCAGACGACGCCCGAGACCGTGCCCCCCGCCGTCACGAGTGAGCGGAGCTTCGCCGAGCTGACCGCTGACAACTTCCAGCGCTTCGCGAGCATGTTGCAGCTCAGCTCCAAGACCATCCTCGAGGTCGGCCTCTTCGACGATCCGGGCGGACAGGCCTGCTCGCTCGCCTTCGACGGCAACTTCGTCCGGACGATGGACGTCGATCCGAACCGTCAGGCCGACTGGACCGGCGAGCTGAGCCAAGCCGGCTTCCGCCCCGAGACCTGGGACATGATCGTCCTCAACGGTGTCCTCGAGAGCACGCCGCACTACATCGGCCTGCTCGAGGAAGCCTACCGCGCGCTCAAGCCCGGTGGCCTCATCCTGATGCACACCCGCTTCGCGGACCGTCTCAAGCAGAACGACGTCGTCGACGAGTACTGGCGCTTTGCGCCGATCACCTGCTGGGTGATGCTCGAGAACTTCGAGGTGGCCGAGGTCGCCGGCTTCGGCGGCTCGCCCGATCGCCCGGTCCTCGTCTCGTCCCTCGCCCGCAAGCCGATCTACGGCCCGCTCGAGGCGACCCCATGTGAGCCCGTTGGCGCGATCGACGACTCCTACTGGAACACCAAGCTCCTCGCCGCGCCGCACACCGTCTCGCAGCTCTCGCCGGTCGCGGTGAACAACGCGCTCTCGAACCTGCCGAGCGACACCCGCTCTGTCCTCTCGGTCGGCTTGCCGGGGACGACTCACGCCGAGCAGCTCCAGCGGAGCGGCATCCACAACGTGATCGTCGGCACCACCGCCAAAGAGACCGGTGAGGCACGCCAGGCCGGATTCGAAGCCTACCACTTCGACATCCACAACCTGCCCTTCCGGGACGGCGAGTTCGACTTCGTCACCTGCGGCAACGTCTTCGAGCGCAGCCTCGCGCCGTGCATCGCCCTGCAGGAGCTCAGTCGCATCACGCGCCGCGGCGTCGTCTTGGTGCTCTCGACCCAGACGGGTGACGAGGCGCCGAGCAGCGGAACGGCCCAGTTCCTCCGGAGCCTCCTCGCCAGCCTCGCGCAGAACGCCCAGCTCGAGCTCGCCGAGGAGTGGAAGCTCCTCGCCGGCCATCACGGGTTCCTGCTCCACAAGGTGAAGCCGGGATTCCAGAGCCAGACCACGAACCGGACCACGAGCTGATCCAGGCGCCCCACAAGGAACAGGATGACCACCATGCATCTCTACAACGACAACTACAGCGTGCTCAACGGTGTCGGCGCGACGACGCTCGAAGTCCAGGACGCGATGCTCTTCGGATACGGCGCGTCGGCGGGTACGATGCCGCTGCGGACCCAAGCCTCCTTCCGGATCCTGACCTGGCCCAACTGGAACGACTTCCAGAGTAGCTGGGAGACTCCGATCCGGACGTACCTGAGCTCCTTCCGAGCCAGCGACGACGTGTGCCTCGTGCTGCGCTTCGACCCTCAGTCGGTGATCCTGCCGACCCAGGAGATCTACGAGCGCATCGAAGCCATGCTGCCCGAGTACGGGCTCACCGACGACACCATGCCCGAGCTTCTACTCGTCGACGACATTCTCGACGCCTCGCTGCAGGCCCGGCTCTTCAACTCGGTGAATGCGTTCCTTCAGAACAGCACCGACATCGCCGACGAGATCCATTCGCAGCGCGCGCTCGAGTCCGGGTTGACCTTGATTCCGAGCGGGGACTCGAGGACCCTCCGTCAGGCATTCGACGAAGGCGGCGGTCCGGCTGCTTCCTCTGCGATTCCCACGACGGAGAATCAAACGGCCTCGCACGTCTCGCAGAGCGCCACGCCGGCTTCACAGGAGTTCAGCGACGCAGTCCGCATGGCTCAAGACCTCGCCCGCCGGATGGGCAGCAAGCCCGAAGGCCCGAGGAACATGCCGTCGTCGAGCTTCAATCCGCTCCCGGGCGGCAACAACCCGAGCGACGTGCCGCCACCGCTCCATCCCTGACCGCGAATCCGCCGGATACACTGCGAAGGCCGCTCGAGCGTGGGCGGCCTTCGGCTTTGGTTGGGACCGAGCTCAATACGTGACGACGGCGTCCTCTTCGACCCAGGCTTCGAGGTGACCTTCGAGACGAATGTGCAGCCAGCCGTTCTGCTTCTCGAGCACCGTGAACTCGGTGGTCTCGGGGAGGGGCTCCTTGAAGGCCGGCTGGTAGCTGACCCCGTTGCCCTTGCGAGCGACGACCTCGTCCTCGACCAGTACGCCGTGCTCGGTGCGCTCGAACCGAAACCAGTCCCAGGCACTCGAGCCGCTGAGGACCACGGCCAGCTCGAGTGCGATCCAGCTCGGCAGCACCAGGGATCGCCTTCGCCGCCAGATCGCCAAGAGCGCCAGGGTGAAGGTGACGATCCAGAGTGCCGCCGCGATCCAGAGCTTCTCGTGAGGGCTCAGTCGGTTCTGCCAGAAGAGCAGTTGACTCGAGAGGCCTCCAGGCTTCTCGGCCTCTCCGCCCTTGGCGATGTCGAGATTCGACTGGAGCCTCGCCTCGCGTGGGAGGTAGCGCTGCGCCCGGCGATACGACGCCACGGCTCGGCCGGGCTCGCCGGCACGCATGAAGGCGTTGCCCTGGTTGTAGAGCACGATGCCGCTCACGAAGCCGCGATCCAGGATGTCTTGATAGGCCGCCGCCGCGACGCGGAAGTCCTCGGGGGTCTCGGCCCGATCGAAGGCTCTTTGCGCGTCCTCGAACTGGCGTTGGATCTCCAGGTCCGCGGACGGCGCGCAGCCGACGAGGATCAGGAGCAGCAAGCCGGCGCACTTCATCGAAGGTGTCCTCCGCGGCGAAGCTGATTCAGGAGCTCTTCGGTCGGTGCGATGCCGCTGCGAACACTCTCTTCGAGATCCGCTGCCGAGGCGCCGTAGCGGGCTCCTTCGAGCTCCTCGAGCGTCCGAACCACGGGAATGATGGTCGCTTCATCGACGCCCTTCGAGGTCAGGAGCTCACCGACCTCTCGCGGCGTGAGCCCGGCCTCGGGACGATCGCTCGTGTCGGCGACGATTCCGCAGATCGCCGTCCGCAGTCGCTCTGCCGCGCTTCGCTCGCCGGCTTCGAGCAACACTCTGGCCTCCTTCAGGCGCTGCCTGGCCCGCGCTTCGGCCGATCGCCTTCGGACCGCGGTGGGGTCGGCGTGCCGGCTTCGATGTCTCACGATCCCAAAGGCCAGGAGTCCGTACAGGGCGAAGAGAGCCGCCAGCGCGATCAGCCAGAGCGACCACCTCGGGGCATCTTCTCGGAGCTGATCGGTGGCCAGGATGTTGGCGAAGATACCACCGACCAGCTTCTCGGGGCCGCTTCCTGGGCCGCCGGCTTCGAGGCCGCTGACGATGTCACCTTTGGAGATGGCGGTGGCCTCCTCGATCTCGATCGGGATGGGCTCGGTCGTCATCGTCTCGAAGCGCCCTTGCTGCACGTCGAAGTAGGCGAGCTCGATCGCGGGGAGCTCGGTCACCTCGCTCGTCGTCGGGCGAAGGCTGTAGGTGTAGACTCGGCCATCTCCTTGGCTGGTCTCGGTCGCGTCGTACACGCGAAACGACTTTGCGAGCTCCTCACGGGACGCCAGATCGGGGGCAACGGCCGTGTCGAGGGACCCTTCACCGCGAACGCGCAGCGTCAGAGTCATCGGGTCTCCGACCTTGCCCTTTCGGGGCACGAGATCGGAAGACACCTCGAACCGACCGACTCCGCCGAAGTAGCTCTCGGGTCGGCCCTCTTCGGGCACGCTCATCACGACGACCTCGACCGGCGAAGCGACCGCGTAGACGTTGTCGGTCGTCACGCGTCCCCGGGCGCTCTCCACGGCGGCGATTCCTTGGAGCACGACGGGACCGAAGCGATATCGACCCGGTACCCGCGCCTGGAAGTCTCGCTCGAGACGGTACACCCAGTACGACTCGAGCTCGCCTTCGGCGTTCTTCCGCTCCTCACGGATGGGCTCGGGCCGGAACAACGCGCGGGGGTTCTCGAAGAAGGACTGAATGGAGCGCAGCGTGATGTCGTTGATCTCGAAGCCTCGTTGGTTCTCCTGATAAGGCCGCAGCCAATCGGTCCAGTCCTCGAATGGCTCGATGCTCTCATCCGGCATTTGATCGACGAACGGCACGGTGAGACGCATCCCGCTCTGGACGTTGCGCTGCTTGGCCAGGAGCGGCTCCATGTCGCCCGGGACCGGCTTGAGGGCGACCTCGAGGGTGACGGTGAAGAGCTGCATCGGATACACGCGCTCGGGATGGACGGCGAGGCTGACCATCGCGATGTCTTGAGCATCCGGCGGCACGACCTGGAGCGTACGCGGCTTGCCTTGATGCTCTTGACCGTCGACGGTCACCGTCGGTGCCGGGATCGTCACGTCTCCGGCTTCGAGGGCGGTGACGCGATAGGTGAAGGTGTACAGAAGAACCATGCTGGTTCTCGCACCCACCCTCGATGAGTTGCTCTGGAAGCCACGGTCGACGTAGCGGATCTCGAGCCCGGGCACCTCGGGTGGAGGGGGAGCCTCCGGCTCGGACCCAGGACGGTGGTCGAGGCGAACCTGAATCTGATAGAGCTCGCTCTCTCCGACGTACAGGCGGTCTCGTTGCACGGCCGTCTCGACGCGGACCGACTGCGCAAGGATCGGGGCCGGGAGCAGCCCGAGAAGCAGCCAAAGGCCAAGTCGCACCTTCATCGCGATCACGGTGTCACCAGTCCTTCTTCGGCTTGCGCTTGCGGAGCTTGTCTTCGAGCTCCTGCTTCTTCTCCAAGTACTCCCGCTCCCGCTCCCGGGCACGTCTGAGAATGGCCTCGGCTTGCTCCTGGGTCAGCTCCTTCCGCTCGGGCTCTTCGGCCGAGCTCTTCTCTTCCTCTGGCGAGTCCTCGGACTCTTGCTCCTCTTGTTGCTGCTCCTGCTCGCCTTCGTCTTGCTGCTCGCCTTGCTGCTGCTGATCCTGTTGATCTTGTTGCTGCTGCTGATCCTGGTTCTGCTGTTGCTGCTGCTGATCTTGCTCCTTCTTCGGCAGCGGCTCGGCGATCTTCTCCAAGATCTCCTGGATGCGCTTCTGCTCGGGCAAGGCGTCGTCCAGCGACTCGGCCGCGAGGTGGTCACCGGCCGTTCCGCAGAGCTCGATCGCCTCGGGGCACAGCTCGAGGGCGAGCTCGGCCGCTTCGAGGAGCGCCTTCTGAACCTCGAGCGGTTGACCGCCGAACGCCCCCGAGCCGCCTGCGGTCGGGTCGCCACCAGCGTCGCCTTCGCCCTCTTGGGCCTCGGCCTCCTCGACGGACTGTCGCAGCATCGGCTCTTCCTTCTGCGCTCGGAAGAGGACGCCTTGGATCGTGTTCGCCATCTCGCGTTGGCGCTTGGCCAGGTACTCCCAATCCGGCGAGTCTTCCGTGTTCTGTCGCTTCGATCTCGCCTGCTGGCTCGCCGCGACGCGGGCCTTCTGGTCCTTCAGCGCGCGCTCGAGTACGGGCACCATGTTCGAGGTCGCGACGAGGAGCTCGTGCAGGCTGCGCAGCGCGCCATACTGATATCCGTCGACCGGCTCGAGCTCGGATTCGTCGAGCGAGCGGGCCGCCCGCGACATGTCCTCCCCGATTCCGCCGATGAGATCGATGAGCGGTTGGATCTGCTGGTCGATCAGTTCATCCGGGACGTCGGGATCTTGCTGGGCCAGGATCTGCGAGACCTGTTCGACGAGCTTGTCCTCGAGGAAGGGCAGCTCTACTTCGAGGCGCGCTTGCCCGCGGGCGAGGTCGCGAACGGCCTGACGTCGACGCGCGGTGTCGGGGGCGCGTCCGACCACATGCGTCGCGTCACGCAGCTTCGTCTGCTGCTCGCGGATCAGGTCGAGGAAGGCATTGTAGTCGAGCTTGTCGCGCTGCTCTTGCCGGGCCTTCTCCTCCAGGAGCGCTCGGAGATGCTTGAGCCAGGTGCGAATGAGCTCGAGGTTGTAGCGAGCATTCTCGTGATCCGGGGCGAGCTCGAGGCAGTCGCGGTAGCGCCGCACCGCGCCCTCGAGCTGGTCCATCCCGGTTTGGAGCGCTTCGTCGTCGGCGGCGAGGGGATCCTCGCCGAACGAGTCCTCGGCGCGGTGGAGCGACACGTTGCCGAGGTTGAAGAGAGCCTCGGCAGCCACGCGGTCGTCGCGCGACCAAGCCGCCTTCTGGAAGTGCTCGACCGCCTGGTCCCAGTCGGCCTGCGCGGCGGCCACCGTGCCGAGGCCGAACTGGACGAACGGGTCTTCGGGATGATCGACTTCGAGGTCCGAGAAGAGGCTCCCCGCATTCTCGAAGCCGTCTTTCGCGTAGGCCGAGACTGCGGAGGCGAAGCTGGCTCGCTGCTCCTCGGTGAACCCTTCCTCTTCGCTGCGGCAGGCCGCCAGGCCGAGGACGAAGAGGATCCATACGAATCGAGGCGACTTCATGAGATCACCTCCGGGCTTTGGAGCGACTGCATTCTCGGGCAGGCTGGGATGAGCATCTCGGCCAACAAGAGCGCGATGCCGAGGCAGACGAAGATCTGGAACTGCTCACGATAGCGTCGCCTCCGCTCGGTGCGATACTCGCCCTGCTCGAGGTCGAGGAAGTAGTCGTCGTAGATCTTCCCGAGATCGTAGAGCGACGTCCTCGCCGGCACATAAACGCCATTCGTCGACAGGGCGATCTCCTGGAGCAGCTTCTCGTCCATGCGCGACCAGACCTCTTGTCCGTCGTGCTTGACGTAGGTGACATTGCCGTACTCGTCGCGCACCGGGATGCGCGCGCCTTCCTCGGAGTTGCCCAGTCCGATCGCGAAAATGCGGGCACCGCGGTTGGCCGCGAGCTCTGCCGCCTGGAGAGGCTCCGACTCCTGGTCTTCGCCGTCGGTGATCAAGATGATGAGCTGGTCCCGGTCCCGGCGCTCCTCCATCGAGGCCAGCGCCTTGCGGATCGAGTCACCGATGAGGCTCCCTCCGAGCGGGGCACTGTTCGGATCGACGCGGTCGAGGACCTCTTTGAAGTAGACCTGATCGGTGGTGAGCGGCACCGCGATGACAGGCTGGCCGGCGAAGGCGATCAACCCGACGCGATCGCCTTCCAGCTTGGGCAAGAGGTCTAGGATGTCGGACTTCGCGCGCTCGAGACGATCCGGAGCGACGTCCTGGGCGAGCATCGAGCGGGAGACGTCGAGCAGGATGAAGCAGTCGACCCCGCGCTGCTGGACGGTCTCGTAGTAGACGCCGAACTTCGGTCGAGCGCTCGCGACGATCAGGGCGGCGAGCCCCAGCAACAAGAGGGCGCCCTTGATCCATGTCCTCGGCCCGCTGAGGGCAGGCATGAGCCGCGCGCCCATTCGGGGATCGAGAAAGCGGGCGGCCGCCCGCCGTCTTCGGCTCTCGGCAAAGACGAGCAGCGCCGCGACCAGGGGCAGCGCCCACAGCGCCAGCAAGAGCTCGGGTTTCTCCCAGATCATCGCGTCACCTCAGGGCAAAGAGCGGAAGCGCGTGGCGGCGAGTATCAGGTGGGCGAGGACCAGCCCGATGCCGGGGAACAGGAACCAGGAGTAAATCTCGCGATACTCGGTGTAGACCCGGCCTTCGGTCTCGGTCTTCTCGAGCGCATCGATCTCGGCGTAGACGTCCCGGAGGCCGTCGGTGTCCTCGGCCCGGAAGTAGCGCCCCCCGGTGGTCTCGGCGATCTCCTCGAGCGTCTCTTCGTCGAGGGGAAGGATCCGATTGATGAAGCGCCGCCTGCCGAATCGGTCGACATCGGGGAAGGGGACCGCGCCGTTGCTACCGACGCCGATCGTGTAGATGCGGATGCCGAAGGTCGCCGCCGCGCGAGCGGCCTCGAGCGGCTCGATCACGCCTGCGGTGTTCTCACCGTCGGAGAGGAGCACGATGACGCGACTCTTCGCTTCGCTGTTCTTGAGGCGGTCGATCGCCCGCGTCAATGCGTCTCCGATCGCGGTGGCCTGCTCCTCCTGGACCAGCTCCTCGTTGATGACCTGCCCGGTCCTCGAGTCGTAGATCGGCTGCGAGACCTCGACGGTCTCGAGCAGCTCCAAGAGAAGTGCATGGTCCAAGGTCAATGGGCACAGGCTCTCGGCGAATCCGCCGAACACGACGAGACCGATCTGGTCGTCGGGGCGTCCTGGGAGATCACCTTCCTCATCGACGAAGTCCTCGAAAATGTCCTTCACGACCTGAAGGCGGCTGATGGGCTCGCCGTCGTCGTTCTGGAAATCGTGGGCGAGCATCGAGCCCGATCGGTCGAGGCACATCTCGAGGGCGATGCCCTCACTCCGAATGCGGAACTGCTCCTCTCCGAACTGCGGTCGGGCGAACGCCAGGACGATGCCGATCAGCCCCAGTGCGCGGAGCCACGGCAGAAGACGCTTGATGCGCAAGCCGAGCGTCACGGGCAATCGGCGTAGCAGCGAGACGTCGGAGAAGAGGATCGTCGTCTGACGCTGCCGCCGCACGGCCCACCAGACGATCAGAAAGATCGGGATGGCGAGGAGGAGCCACAGGGGAGATTGGAATCGGAAGCCGCTCATGTCGAGCCCACCTCCTCGAAGCCGACGAATGCCTTGGCGCGCTCGAAGCTGGATTCGATGTCCTCGTCCCTCGGCTGAAAGGCCGCGAACTTCACGAGATCGGCCGACTCGAGGAACGCCTGGAGCCGGCGGCGCTCTTCGTCGAGGAAGTCGGGATGGGCCGCGATCGCCGCGAGGAACTCCTCGGTCGTCTGCTCGGGTGCGTGAACGCCGTGGGTGCGCTCGATGAAGCGACGTACGATCGCGGTGAGCTCGACGTAGAAGAGCTTGATGTCTTTCGAGGCGAGATTGCTCTGGATGAGCGCCTCGATCTCGAGATAGGCGAGCTCGCGGGGCGTGCGACGGATCTCGGGAGGCGGGGGAGCTGGCCGACGCACGAGGTAGACGATCAGCCCGGCGATCAGGACCAACGCGGCGGCGCCGGTGACGATCCACGGCCACCACAGGCGCTCGGGCTCGGGCGGCGCGATCGGCGGTGTGTCGGGCTTGGCATCGGCGAGGGAGGGCCCGGCGTCCGCCAGCACCGAAGCGATCTCGATCTCGAGACCTTCGGTCTCGACCAGGCGCATCTCCTCTTCGTCGCCTCGGCGATCGATCATCATCATCGGGACGGGATACACCGTCAGCGTGCCGGTCTCCATCGGCTCGAGTCGAAACTCGAAGCGCCGCTCCGTCTTGCCGTCGACCTCACGCGGAAGGGGACGATGGAAGTCGAGCACTTGAAAATCGCCGTGGCTCTCGCCGAAGACCGGCGGCTCGACCTCGACGCCCGGCTCCGTGCGCACGGTGATGACGAAGTCGAGCTCATCGGAGAGGCGAGCGGACTTCGGGCTCAGGCTGGCGATCAGCTCGACGGGACCGTCTTCGCTCCGCACGGTCACGGCAGAGCGTTGATCGACGTCCGTCGACTTCGAGCTCTCCTCCCGATCCTCGCCGCAGGCCACCGCGGTGGCCCACAGCGCGAGGAGCAAGCAGATCCGCGCGCGCTCAGCCATCTTCGTCCTCGCGAATGATCTTGGCGTCGTACCGCGCCATCAGCTCCTGGCCGAGCTGCTCGATTCGCTCGGCGATCTTCTCCTGCGCGAAGTCGGAGCGGACCTGCGCTTCGACCCGCTCGAACGGAAGAGGACCCGCCGGGCGATGATCCTCGATCAAGGCGAGGTACCGGCGACCGCCGTCCTCGAGCGGCTCGGTCGCCCAATCGCCCGGTGTCAGCTCGAAGAGGCGCTGTCCAGTGCGGCCCAGGAGCGGATGCACGGCATCGCGGACGACGCTCGTTCGCCCCCAGCCCTCCTCGCGCTCGAGCGTCTTCGCCCGCTCGCGCGCCGCGATTCGAAACGCGTCGGCCGAGTCGATGGACACGAGCACCTCCTCGGCTGCCTCGCCGCTGCGCAGCTCGAAGAGGGTCACCTCCAGCGTCTCCGGCTCGCCGTAACGATCGAGGCGCTGCTGGTAGAACGCTTCGAGGTCCGGACGGGTGGGTTGGGCGGCCCGGAGCTCGCGATCGACGAATCGTCCGGCGAGGAGCTGCTTCTCGAGATGCGACTGCCAGCGCTCGAACGCTTCGTCGCGGTCCAGGTCGAGCTCGAGCGCCCGGCGTGCGAACAGCTCGGTCTGCAGCCACTCTCGCAGGAAGGCACCCCGCGCCTCGGGATCCTCGAATCGGCGCAGCCACGCCTCGCGCTCTTCGCGGGTCGGCACCTGGCCGCCCAGGCCGTATCGGCGATCGAAGTCTTCCTCGATGAGCCGATCGAGATCGGCTTCCGTCAACGGTTCGCCGCCGATGCGGGCGACGACCGCTTCGCCTTGATCCTCGGGACCGCCCACCCGGCGCGTGAGCTCACGGCCGACCTCGCCCGTGCGACCCGCTCTTCGAAGGCACTCGACCATCGCCTGACCAATCTTGGGACGGAGCTCGGAGCTCTCGGGCAGCCCGACCTCGGCCTGAAGGAAAGCGGAAGCGGCCAGGCCCCACTCCTCGGCCTTTCGGTGCAGCTCGCCGATTCGATACCAGATCGCGGCGCGGCCGTCGTCGCCTGGCGCGAGTGCTTGGTACTGGCGCCAGGCCGCGGCGGCTTCCTTGTTCAGACGACGATCCTCGAGGGCTTGCGCGGTGCGGCGCCACTCCTGGGCCGACTCGGAGACGGGGGTGTCGGCGGGTCGCAGCCAGAGCGCGATCAAGAGGGCGAGGACCGCGAGTTGGAGCAGGATCACCCAGAGGAGGGACGCCGGAGACCGCTTTGCGCGCTCTTTCCGGAGCGACTCCGGCGCCGGGCCGATCTCGAGTTTGGGGGAGGTCTCGGTCATGATGAAAGGAAGCTCGTCATCGGTAGCGCCGCTCTCGCATCCGGAAGAAGCGGCGGAGACTCGTGAGGTAGTCCTCGTCGGTGCGGATCGCCAGCTCGTCGATCCCGAGCTTCTTCAGCCCTTTGGAGCGGGCTTGCTCGCGCTCTCCGGAGCGAGCGGCGAACAGCTCGCGGACCCGTGCGTGGGAGGTGTCGACCTCGATCACTTCGCCGGTCTCGGCATCACGCAGGTTCAGGAATCCGACATCGGGCAGAGCGCCTTCGCGTGGATCCGCGATCGAGATCGCGATCACCTCGTGGCGCTGCTGGGCGAGGGCGAGGGTGGTGGCGGAGACATCGGTGAGGAAGTCGCTGAGCACGAAGACGACACAACGCCTCTTCTGGACGCGGACGAAGAACTCGAGGGCGCGGTCGAGGTGGGTCTCGCGCGGGACGGGCTTGACGGCGACCAGCTCGCGAATCAGCCGCAGCACGGTCGCCTTGCCCTTTCGTGGGGGCAGGAATTGCACGATGTCGTCGCAGAAGGTGACGAGGCCGACCTTGTCGTTGTTCTTGAGCGCCGAGAACATGAGCAGCGCGGCGACCTCGATGACCATCTCGAGCTTCGAGCGCTCGCCGGACCCGAACGCTCCCGAGGCCGAGACGTCGACGAGGAAGAAGACCGTCATCTCGCGCTCTTCGCAGAAGCGCTTGATGAACGGCGCGCCGGCGCGCGCGGTCACGTTCCAGTCGATCGTCCGCACATCGTCACCGGGCTGGTACTCGCGGACCTCGTCGAACTCCATGCCGCGGCCGCGAAAGGCGCTCTGGTACTGCCCAGCGAACAGATCGTTCACCACGCGGCGAGCGACGATCTGGATCCTCTGCACCTTGGCGATGATCTCGGCAACGCTCGGCTCGGACACGGCTCCACTCTCGGTCACGGCACCGGCACAGCGGCCATGATCTTGCCGAGCACGTCCTCGGTCGTCACCTGCTCGGCTTCGGCTTCGTAGGTCAAGATGACGCGGTGACGGAGGACGTCGGGCAGGATGTCCTTGACGTCTTGCGGGGTCACGTAGCCACGTCCCTGGAGGAAGGCCAGGGCACGGGCTCCCAGCCCGAGGAAGATCGAGGCGCGCGGTGAGGCGCCATAGTCGATCAAGGGCTCGAGCTCCGACATGCCGAACTGGCCCGGCTCCCTCGTCGCGCGAACGAGGCTGAGGAGGTAGTCCTTCACCTGGTCGTCGATGTAGATGAGCTGGACGACCCTCTGCATCTCGAGGATCTCCTCGGGGGAGAGCACCGGCTCGATCTTGCGCCGGGCACCATCGAGCGCCATGTCGATGACCTTTCGCTCGTGCTCGGGCTTGGGGTAGGTGATGTTCACCTTGAGCATGAATCGGTCGACTTGGGCCTCGGGGAGCGGATAGGTCCCTTCTTGCTCCAAAGGGTTCTGGGTCGCCATGACGAGGAAGAGCCCTTCGAGGGGGAAGGTCTCCTCACCGATCGTCACTTGCCGCTCCTGCATCGCCTCGAGCAGGGCCGATTGGACCTTGGAGGGCGCGCGGTTGATCTCGTCGGCGAGGACGAAGTTGGCGAAGATCGGCCCCTTGCGGGTCTTGAAGCGCCCTTCTTGGGGCACGTAGATCAGCGTCCCGATGAGGTCGGCCGGCAGGAGGTCGGGCGTGAACTGGATGCGGTGGAAGCTGGTCGCGATGGCCTCGGCGAGGCTCTTGATCGCGGTGGTCTTGGCTAGCCCGGGGACGCCCTCGAGCAGGATGTGACCGTGCGTGAGAAGGCCGACCAGGAGGCGCGAGATCATCTCTTCCTGTCCGACGATGACCTTCGAGAGCTCGGACTGGAGGCGATGGATCTTGTCGGATTGCTCGGCGACACGATCTCGGATCTGGTGTACGTCCACCTGCATCGATGACGTTCCTCTCCACCGGACGGGCTGACAAAACGGGGCGATTCTCGCTCGGACCTCCAAATACGCGGAAGGTCCGTCGCTGTTGGACGAGAGCCGAGCTCCCGAGATCGGCATCGCCCGAGAAGCGCGTCAGTCTAATGGCGAGCCCTCAGAGCGACAAGGCGACTCTGAACGAAGGAGCTCGGCCGGATCTCAACGATCGTCGTCGCGGGGGGCGGCGGACACCTCGGCGGGGGCATTCGGGTCGATCTCGTCCTGAGCGGGCGTCTGCGGGCGCTCTTCTTCGAGCGGCAGGTCTTGGAGCAGATCGCGGGCGAGCTCGCGGAGCTCGCCGGGAAAGAGGACCGTCAGCTCTTGCACGAAGCGATAGGTCGGTGGCAGGAGGCGCGACTCGCGAATGGTCTGACGGTAGCCTTCATTCTCGACCAGGACACCCTCATCGGCGAGGGCTCCCACGCCCAAGAGAACGACCATCAGGAGGACGGCGGCGTTGATCAGGCCCAGCCCGCCGCCGAAGATTCGGTCGTAGGTGCCGAGCTGAAGCCGCTCGATCACGTTTCGCAACAGGTAGGCGAAGAGGCTCATCACCACCGCGATCGATACGAAGATCACGAAGTAGGCGATGTAGCGATCGGCCGGCTGCTCGAGCGACGGGAAGATCTGGCGGACGCTCGGGGCGAGCTCGGTCGAGTAGCGATTGGCGAGCAGGCAGCCGCCCACCAAGGTGATCAGCCGGGTGACCTGCCAGACGAAGCCCTTCACCAGGCCGAGCACGAAGGCCGCGAGCGCCAGGCCCAGGAGGACGATGTCGATCCAGTTGAGACTGTCGGTCAGGTTTTGCATGACGCGATCGATCACAGCCTGCTGCGGACGTTCCCCTCGAGCCTCCGCCGCTTCGAGCACTATCCGCACTTCGGACGGGCCATTATAATGTGCGCCTCAGCGAGGAAGCACGCGGCGAATCCTGTCTTCCTGGCACTCGCCTGGACGCGCGCGACTCCGTCGCCCTCGCTGCTCAGACCTTACCGACCGACGTTCTGGCACAGGAGCGGCCGTTCCATTGTCTGTCCACCATTCGAGGGGAGAGCCCCCCTGGCGAGCCGCTTGGTGGCTCCTGATCCTGGGGCCCTGGGTCTTTACGGCGTGCGGATCCCAGTCGGATGACAAGGATCTCGGCAAGGCGGACGTTCAGCCGAAAGCCGAGTCCCGCACCGCGCCGCAGTCCCCCTTGCGGTTCCGCGACGTGACCGAGGAAGCCGGCTTGGCCTCGTTCCTCCCACAGACCGGCTCCTCCGGGCGCCGCTACATGGTCGAGACATTGGGCTCGGGCTTGGGCTGGTTGGACTACGACGGCGACGGCTTCCTGGATCTCTACCTCGTGAACGGAGCGGCGCTTCCCGGCGCCGAGCTGAGCCCTCCACCGCGCAATCGGCTCTTCCGCAACCGAGGGGATGGCACCTTCGAGGACGTGACGGACAAAGCCGGAGCGGCCGGTCACACGGGATACGGTCAGGGCTGTGCGATCGCAGACTACGATGGCGACGGCGACCCCGACATCTACGTGGCCAACTTCGGACCCAATGCGCTGCTCGAGAACCTGGGCGACGGCACGTTCCGCGACGTGACCGAGGAGAGCGGGACAGGCGACGCACAATGGGGCTCGAGTGCGGCGTTCTTCGATGCGGACCGAGACGGCGATCTCGACCTCTACGTCGTCAACTACGTCGACTACACCCTCGAGGCGCATCAAGAGTGCTTTCAGCCGGCGCGTGGCGAGATGTTCCCGATCTACTGCCCGCCGTCGAAGTATGGTCCGACCAGTGGCGTCTTCTATCGCAACCTGGGAGAGGGGCGCTTCCGGGACGAGTCCGTCGAAGCGGGTCTCTACCACCCGAGAGGCAAGGGGCTAGGTGTCGTCGCCACGGACTTCGATCTGGATGGTGACCTCGATCTCTACGTCGCCAACGACACTGAGCCGAACTTCCTCTTCCGCAACGACGGCGGTCGCTTCACCGAGATCGGCCAAAGCTCGGGAACGGCTTACAGCGACGCCGGTCAACCGCAATCGGGGATGGGAGTCGACGCGGGTGATGTCGATGGCGACGGGCGGTTCGACCTGATCGTCACCAACTACCAGGAGGAGACCAACACTCTCTACGGCAACGGGCCAGACGGCATGTTCTCCGATCGCACCTATCAATCGAGGCTCACCAACGCGAGCCTCGACTGGCTGGGCTTCGGGACGATCCTCTTCGACGCCGACGACGACCGCGACCTCGACCTGTTCGTCGCGAATGGTCACGTGCTGGACAACATCGCCGTGATTCGTCCCGGCATCGCCTTCGAGCAGTCGAACCAGCTCTTCGAGAACGATGGTCAGGGCCGATTCCGGGAGGTCCCACTGGACCTGTCTTTCCGAGGCGTCAGCCGCGGGGTCGCCTCGGCGGACTTCGACCATGACGGAGATCTCGATCTCGTGGTCTCCAACAATCGGAACCGCATCGAGCTGCTGCGGAACGACACCGAGCCCAAAGGGCACTGGATCAGCTTGGAGCTCGTGGGCACCCAAAGCCCCCGAGACGCGATCGGGGCCCGCGTGATCGCCGAGATGGGCGGCCGATCGGTCACCGTCGAATGGCGAGGGGGAGGCTCCTACCTGTCCTCGAGCTCGCCGAGGCTCCACGTCGGCTGTGGCGACAGCGAGCAGATCGACCGCCTCACGGTCCACTGGCCGAGTGGGCACGAAGACCTTTTCGAGAAGGTCGCGGTCGATCATTGCCTCCGCATCGAGGAAGGGGCGCCAGGACTGGAGGTGCGCTGGTGAGCTCTCGAACTGCCTCGATCGCGCTGCTGTGGGTCGTCCTCATGGGCTGCAGCGAATCCACGGAGACTTCGAGCTCGAGTGGGGGGCCCCCTTCGAGGGACATCTCGAAGTACCCGGAGCCGCTTCAGCGGATGATCGGGCAGGGCATTGCTCTCCTGCAGCAGGATCGGGCGCAAGACGCGATCGTCGTGTTCGAGAAAGCGGCAAAGCAGTTCTCCGATCTGGGTATCAGTCACCATTTCGTGGCAATGGCCTACAGCCAAATCGACGAAGTCAACCGCGCCCTCGAAGCCTGGGACCGCGCCCTCGCCCTGGGTTACGACACCGCCGAGCTCCGGCACGGCTACGCCCGCGCCCTGCGAGTGTTGAAGCGCTTCGAGCCGGCCCTCGAGCAGATCGACCTGGCGCTGGCCTTCGCTCCCGACGACCTCGAGTATCTCTACTGGAAGGGATTCACGCTCTCCAAGCTCCAACGCCATGCCGAGGCCGCCCGCATCTTCGAGCAGCTCGTCGCCCGTGCGCCGAAGCGGTTCCGCGGCTGGATGCAGCTCGGCCGAGCTCGCCTCGACCTCTTCGAAGAGGACGCCGCACTCGACGCCTTCCGAAGAGCCCTTGCCATCGAGCCCGGCAACGAAGGCGCTCGCCTCGAGATCGCAACGATTCTTGGACGACGCGGCGACTGGGAGGGCGTTCTCCAAGTGCTCGAGCCTCCGGTGCGAGGCGGCAAGACTGCAGCCGCCGAGGTCCATTTCCGACTCTCGGCTGCCTATCGTCAGCTCGGCCGCGAGCAAGACGCCGAGCGCCAAGCGGCTCTGCACACCCAAATCCGCGAGCGAAACCAGCAAGAGCTCCGCCGCCAAGGCGAGCAACGCACGATCTTCCTGGAAGCCGGCAAAGCAGCCCTCGAGCGTCGAGACTACGACCGCGCCATCGAGGAGTTCGAGCGCATCCTCATCGTCTCACCCGATCACGAAGAGGCCAAGAAGCTGCTGAATCGCGCCAGGCGCCTTCGGGATGGGTGATCGGGTGCTGGGGTGCTCTGTGCCTCTTGCCTCGTGATCGATGTTCGTAGTCGAGCCTCATCGAGAGCGAGCGATTCCGACGAACGGTAGCCTCCTCTCGGGCAGATCCGCGTCACCGGTCTTCACGACCAAGATTCCGCTGAATCGTCCCTCGGGTACTCCGGGCTCGACCCGCAGCACGAGCTCCCACTCGGCCTTCGGCTCGCCCGTCGTCCACTCGACTCGAAAGCTGTCCTGGTGGGACTCGACCTCGACGTGCACGGACTCGATCGCGACGGCTTGTCCCGACGACGTCTTCACCGTAACGGTGCGAGCCGATCCGGTACCCGCGTCGAGCTCCCCGAAATCGACCTGACGCTTCGGAAAGAACTCGATGTCCGGGAGGACCGTCGCGTGCCAGAGGAAGCGTCCCTGGGGCCTCTCGGGATCGTCGGTCCGGACGAGGATCTCACCCCGATGCTCACCGACCTCCAAGCCGGGATTCAACCTCAGGACGAGCACGAAGCCCGGAGCCTGGGTCTCGAGAGGCTCGATCGACTCGATCGCGACTCGCCCCGATGGATCCTCCGCTTGGACCGTGCCGAGATCGGTCTGGCCCATCGAGAGGACCGACAGTTGTGTCGTGGGCTCTTCGAATCGGCGCGAGGGTTGGAAGCGCGCTCGGAACGGCGTGGCGAGGAAAGCGTGCCACACCTCGTACTGCAGCGGCACTTCGGCGACCGGGTTTTCCGGGTCGTTCGAGTGGATCCTCAAAGCCTCGGTATGCGCGCCCGGGGAGGCGCGATCGGTCTCGATCGAGACCTCGATGGCACGAAACTCCCCGGGCGGGATCGGGTCGTCGAGGCTCGTCGTCGCCGTGCAACGGCAGCTCGTCTCGATCTCATCGATCCGAAGGGGCGTCTCACCGAGATTCACGATCCGCACGGCCTGCTCGAGGCGGCCACCTCGATAGGTCCGGCCCAGATCGAAGCTCGCCTCAGGGAGGTGCAACGAGGGGCTCTTCGAGGCGACCGTCTCGGTCCCGGCGACCGATGGGCTCGACTCGGCAGCCGAGTCGGCCGGACCCGGCTCGCAGGAGGCCAGGCTCGCGAGAGACAGGGCGAGTATCGCCCGACGGAGCGCGAGGCCCCGGCCCTCGAGCCGAGGCCTCGCCGCACGGGCCGGCTCGGAGGGAGCTCCTAGCCGGCGGGGGCCTGATCGCATGATTACTTGTCGTCCCGGATGAAGCCGTGGAAGGCGATCATCTTGTTGGGGACGTCGGGGTTGTTGGTCGAGAAGGTGAGTCGACCGTGGAAGTAGCGATCCGGGATGTCGTCGGACGCGCGGAGGACGATGCGGTACTCCTGACCCGGCTTGACCTCCTCGAGCTCGGCCTGGATGTACTTCTTGTAGGTGCCGTCCTCGAGCTTGGTCCGGACATCGAGGTTGCTCTCGATCTTCAGGTCGGTGATCTCGAGAGGCTCGCTCTCGAGGTTCCGAATCGTGAGGGTCTGCTCGCTGGCTTGACCGCGCGGGATGTCCCCGAAAGTGAGACGGTTGCCGTTCGGCTCGAAAGCGACGTTCGGCTGGATGTTCGCCCGCACCGCGAAGGTGACCTCCTTCATCCGGGGGTGATCGATCTTGAGCACCGGGCGTGCGAGGAGGTTCTGTACGACCGAGGTGTTCTTGACGGTGATGTCGACCCGAACCGCGTGGTTCTCGCCGTCCATGGTCTTCTCGAAGCTCATGTCGAGGAACGGCGAGTTGGGCACCAGCTCTTGGACCTCGAAGTCGCTGCCGTCGGTCGCGGTGATCGTGACGGACTTCTCGGGGGTGTCGCCTTTGTAGACGTCGAGGAAGTTGACGAGGGGGGGATTGGTCTCGAAGAGGCGGACGATCTCGGCGGTGAACTTCAGGTCGAGCACCTGACGCTGCGGGTCGTTGGAGAAGACCTTGATGAACTTGGTGACCGGGCCACTGAACTTGGTCGAGTCGAAGTCGATGTCGATCGTTGCCTTCTCGCCCGGGCGCAGGAACTTCGAAGAGACATCGCCGACGGTGCAGCCACAGGTGGGGCGGACGTCCTTGATGATCAGGTCGCCTTCGCCCTCGTTCACGAACTGGTAGGTGTGCTCGCGCTTTTCACCCTGATAGATCCGGCCGAAGTCGTGCTCGAGCGACTCGAACACGATGGAGGGAGGAGGCCCGCTGGCGGCGTCGGCGAGCTCGGCCAGGGGATTCTCATCGGCGTGTGTGGTGCCATCCGCGTGCTGATGACCCGATTCGGGTGGCTGGCGGAGGGCTTCGGGCGCCCGGTCCACACTGGTCGCGTAGCCGCTGGCCTGGATGCGATCCTGAATGTCGGGGGTGGGAGTCTTGCTCACGGCCGTCGAAGACGTCTCGGCCGCGTCTCCGACTTCTGACGGCTCGGCCAGGTTCACGCGCTCGCAGGCAAGGGCCCCGGACAGCAACACAGCGCCGGCCAGCCAGTGAATCGTCTTCATATCTCGAATCCTTCCTCGATGATCGATGCGGCCTCGATCGGCCCTCACCAGGACCGACCGCTCGGTTCCACCCCGAGAGCCGGTTCCCTTTCGAAACTCATTCTGGAATACGAAGGCACCTTTCTCGAACGTTTCCAGGCGAAAGATCGCCAGGCCGTCTTCTCCCGGCCCGCGCATTTTTTCGGAGTTGTCAGCCTCGGGAAACGGTGGATATACTTGGTGCAAACCCGAAGACTCAAAGCCCAAATCCAGACAGACTCACCCCCCGCGATTCCCCACAGGGAGAAGCGATGCAGACCAACAAGGCCTTCTTGGTCGTTGCCGTGGTCGTGGTTGGCGCCGTCGTCGCCACGATCCTCTTCTTGCTCGATGACGGCTCCGCCCGTGCGACCGACAGCGATGTCGTCCACGTCGAGGACAACCAGAAATCCGCGTCCTCGAAAGCCCTTCCGACCTTGTCCGCCGACGAGGAAGAGGCCGAGCTCCTCGACCCCGATGAAGAGCCACTCATCACGGCCGAGGACCAGCCTCTGGTCAAGGCGACCTTCGAAAACCCCGAGGTTGGACGACCCACCTTCATCCGCACCCGCGACACGATGGGCAACATCGTCGTCGAGCAGCTTCGCTGGCAGCCGACCAATGCGAGCAACGAAAAGATGCCCCAGCGGATCAAAGCCCGAGCCACCTTGCAAAAGACGCGCAAGCACCCTGGCGATATCAAGAAGGCCAAGGTGCTCAAGCCCGTCAAGCGTAAGGACGGCGGCGAGTCCGGAAAGGACAAGCAGGTCGACGGCAGAAAAGACGGCAACTGATCCGAAGTGAGCTGAAGACCCCGTGTCAGCGGCCGAGCGCCGCGCGCGGGGTCGCTTCGTGTCCAGGCCACCCGCTTCACTGTCTTTCGGCCAGCTCTCGAAGGGCCGCTAACTCTTCGGCCGTGAGGCCGCTGATTCCGGCCCGATCCAAGGTCGCCGCGACTTCATCGGAACGTTCCGTCGCCGTCAGGCGAGCGATCAGATTCGTCCAGTGACGCGCGACCTTGGGCTGCAGCTCAGTGAGCAGGGTGGCCAATGCGACGCCGCGGCTCGAGCCGACGGGCTCGGCAGCCAGCCGGCGCTCCGCGAGGCGCCCGAGGCGATCGGCGAGCTCGGCGGCGACCGCCGGGTCCGGAGCACCGCTCCGACTCCACGTCCGGTAGACGCGCTCGTAGCGCTGGAGCGCGCTGTCGAATCGTCGGGCCTCCAGGTCGAGCCAGGCGAGCTCGTAGTTCGCGAAAGCGCCCTGAGGCGTGCCCTCGAAGCGAGGCTCATTCACCAATCTCTGGAGAGCCGGCATGGCCTCGGTGTCTCGATCCTCGGCGAGGAGGGCGGCTGCGTAGCCGAACAAGGCGGCCGGGTCGTTCGGGTGAGATTCGATCTCGGCGAACCAGAGCGTCCGGTCCGAGTGCCAGTCTTCGACGCGGTCCCAGGTTTGCCAGAGCGCGACCAGTAGCAGGAGCGATGCTGCGACCGCCCTCTGGCTCGGTCGAATCGAGGCGCGCGCCAGCAGGCGATCGGCCATGAGCACGACGGCGAACACGCCACCGACCGCGGGCAGGTAGAGCGACCGCTCGTTGATGACCGACTGCAGGACCACACCGAGCTGCGAGACCGGGGCGAGGGCCACGGCGAACCATGACGCGGTCCAGAGCGCGATCCGCTTCTGCCGCGCCGTCCAGAGGATCACGCCTCCCGCAACGATCAGCGTCAGGATCGAGCCCAGGAGCCTGCTGGCCTCGGGCGCGAAGGTATCGGTCGGGTAGCTCGTCGCCAGCGGCGACGGCCAGACGAGGAGCTGGACGTATCGGGCCCAGCCGTTGACCGCGTATCCCAGGTGGGTCAGCCAGTCGCCGCCGAAGAGGGGCCTCTGCGAGACGGTCTCTCGATCGAGCACGCTCGCCCTGAGCATCCAGTAGCCGACCGAGACTGCGATCCCGGTGAGCCACAGGGCGGCTCGCGTGCGCTTCGCGCTCGCCGGCTTGGGCCAGAAGGGCTCGGTCACGAGCAGGAGCGGCACGAGGACCAGGGCGTTCTCCTTGGCCAGGAGCGCTGCTCCGGCGAGGACGATGAACGCGCCGGCCATGGGCAGATCACCCCGGCGGGCCCTCGCAAAGGTCAAGGTCGCGGCGAGGACCAAGGAGGTCACGAGGACATCGGCGCGTCCTGAGATCCAGGCGACGGCCTCGACCTGGACGGGATGGAGGGCGAAGACCGCCGCCGCCGCGGCCGCGAGGCCGGGAGGGACCGTCAAAGCCCGCAAGAGCGCCAGCACCATCGCCACGTTCAGCGCATGGAGCAGGCAGCTACTCAGGTGGTATCCGAAGGGCTCGAGGTCGAAGAAGGCCCGATCGATCGCATAGCTGAGCGTTCGCAGCGGCCGGTAGATGTCAGCCTGTTGGTCATAGGCCGAAGAGACGGCCTCTCGCGACGTGAGGTAGGTGAGCGGATCGATCGTCTCGAGATGCTCATTGCTGGTGATGAAGCGATGATCATCGTAGACGAAGCCGCCACCCAGAGCCGGGATCCAGGCGATCAGGGTCAAGAGGACCAGCCCGGCGCCGAGGGCGCGATCCGATGGCGCTCGGCTCAAGGCACCTGCACCGCCGTTGGACCGGGGACCGGATCCACCTCTCGGCGACCGGACCGTAGCAACAGGTCCAGCTCCCGGTGGCAATTCCACCAGCAGCCCTCGCAGGCGGCCACGTCCCGGCGAACTGCGCGATAGGCGTCCGAGTACCAGAGCGCCGCCAGCTCCGAGGGATCGGTCACATGCGCCACGGGCCGCTGAGTCTCACTCCAAGGGACGCAGGGATACACGTCCCCGAACGCGTCGACGACGAGCGAGGCGTGTCCGGCGCTACAGCGATTCTCCGGCACCTCCCCCGAAAGGAACGGGCTGATGCCTCGGAGGTAGGCCGGGCTGTTGTCCAGCTTCGTCGCCTGAGGGGACGCGAGCGCCCCTTCGATCTCCCGGGAGAGCTGGCCGGCCTCGGAAGCGGGCAAGGTCGCCGCCTCGAAGAACCGGGCGTGCTGGGGAAGAAGGCCCAGCCCGTCGACGCCGGCTCGCTCGGTCAGCTCCAGAGCAGCGCGAACCTCGCCAGTGTTCTTCCCGGACACCACCGTCACGAAGTGCACTCTGGGCCCGGTGCCGCGCTCCGAACGGACGGCGAGCAGGTTCTCGGCGGCGCGGAGCACCTTGTCGAACGCGCCTTTGGCCCCTCGAATCTCGTCGTGCGTCTCGGCGATCGCGCCGTCGAGGGAAAGATTGACCGACTGGAGCCCGGTATCGACGAGTCGCTCGGTCCGCTCTCTCGTGAGCAGCGTCCCGTTGGTGTTCAGGTGCACGATCGGCCCGGCCTGCACGGCGTGGCGAAGGATCTCGTCGAGGTCCTTGCGCAAGAGCGGCTCTCCGCCGGTGAAGCCCAGGCCCGTCGTGCCCATTCTGGCCAAGGTGTCGATGAGTCGTCGGATCTCGGCCGTGTCCCAGGTGGGGCGGTCATCGCCGCGGCGCCAGGAGTCGCACATGAAGCAACGGAGGTTGCACTGATAGGTCAAGACGACCGTCGCCAGGACAGGGCCAGTGACGGCCCGATCGCTGCCGAGGCTCGCGCGAAGGCGAGCGGCCCTGTAGACCTGCTTGGCGAGCCAGGCGAGGCGGTTGGGACGCAGCGAGCGGGCGAGGTGCTCGAGGTATTGGCGGCGGATCATCCGGTCGACCTCCTCGCCAAGGACCCCAAGATCGTCTGATACGCCTCGCAGGGCGTCCAGCAGTTCGGGCACTCGCCACGGCGGATCCCGTCGCGCAGCTCTTGGAGGTCGTCTCGAGAGCGCCAGAGGGTCTCGAGATCGAAGTCGTGATCGCGAAGGTTGCCGAGCACTCGGCCGTCGATGCTGCACGGATGAACCGTCCAGTCGTCGGAGATGAAGCACGAGGCGGTCAGGGCCGCGCAGGGCAATGGAGTCCGTCCCGAATCGAGGTAGCGTCTGAGGAGCTTCTGGTAGCGGCGCTCGAGGTAGGCGACGGGGTGCCAATGTCCCGTTCGCTGCTCGGTGACGGCTTCCAGCTCGCCCAGGGCGCGCTCCGCGTGAGGCAGCGCCGAGGCGTCGTTGCCGTAGTAGTGCGGCGAGACGTGCGCGTAGTTGACGTGAAGATCATCGGCCGTGAGACCGGGAACGGCGCGGCGGAGAGCGGCCAGCGCCTCTTCGAGTCGACCCTCGTTGGCGGCCTGGAGCGTGTATCCGAAGAAGGGGCGGAATCCGGCGTCCCGCAGCTTCCAGAGTCTCCGGTACGTCTCGACGGCGCGCTCGAAAGCGCCTTCACGGCCGCGGACCCGGTCGTGCACCTCGGGCGGTCCGTCGAGGCTGACGGTCACGTACCAGCGAGGTGGCCGCCGCTTCTTCAGGGTGGCCGCGACGATCGACTCGATGCGCTCGGGGGTTTGGCCGGTGGTCGGGAAGTCGAGGAGGAAGAGCCTTCGGCAGCGCTCGAGGATGAGGGCCAAGATCTCCTCGAGATCGGGCCTCAGGAAGATCTCACCGCCCGAGAGATTGATCCAGGAGAAGCGGCGGTTCCTTTCGAAGAAGCGATCGATCTCATGGAAGGTCATCTCCGCGGCCGGCTTCTTCTGCCAGATGTCGCACATCGTGCAGCGGCAGTTGCACCGGCCGTTGAGGATCAGGGTGATCCGGTACGGTGCAAAACGACGGCCTGGAACGTTCGAGCGAGCGATGTCCCAACCCAGCCCGGCCAGCCGTCCCCAGTGACGTGGCGCGATCATGGCAGTACCCTCAACCGTCGCCCTCGGCCTTCCTGCTCGTCGAGGAGGTCGGTACACGCCGCGAAGACCTGGGGCGTCTCGATCGAGCGCATGCACTCGGGGAGACGGCACGTGCTGGTCTTCGAGTTGAAGTTCGTCAGACACGGACTGCAGGGGAGGTTCTCATAGATGGTGCGGTGCGGGCCGCCGCGCGGGCCGTAGAGCACCGGAGTGTTCGGGCCATACAAAGCGACCACGGGGCAGCGAACGCCCGAGGCGAGATGCACCGGTCCGGTGTCGTTGGAGACGAGGAGATCGGTCTGCTCGAGGAGCCCGACGAGACCGCGCAAGGACAAGCGGCCCACGGCATCAAAGGAGGGAGAGCTCATTTGATCACGGCAGCTCGCGATCAGCGCCCGCTCCCGCTCGGTCCCGGTGAACACGATCTGGGCGCCGCGCTCCATCGCGAGCCGATCGGCCAGCTCGGCGAAGCGAGAGCCCGGCCAGCGGCGCCCGGGGAAGTTGTCCCCCGAGCCCAGGTGTATCAAGACCCGCGGTCGCCTCTCACCGAGCTCTGCCACCAGGGCATCGGCTTCGCCCCGTCCTGCCGAGTCCGCCGAGAGGCTGGGAGCGGGGTTCTCGATCCGGACACCGACCGCGCGCACGACGTCCGCGAAGGTCTCGACCATGTGTCGGTCGTTTCGATAGGGGATGCGCGCATTGTACAAGAGGCCGCGTCCCTGCCCCGGGGTGTCGAGGCCGACTCTCTGAGGGATGCCGAGGGCGTAGGAGAGGATTGTCGAGGTGCGGGCGAACTGCTCGAAGTCGAGCACGACGTCGAAGCGCTTGCGCAAGCGGAGCCAGATCGCCAAGAGAGCGCCCAACGACCGGAACCAGGGCCTCTCGGGCAAGGTGTGCACCGCGGCGAGGTCGTCCCGCCCGGCGAGGAGATCGGCGTTGGCGCGCAAGGTGAGGAAGTGGAGCTCAGCATCGGGGAAGCGGCGTCGCACCGCTTCGACCAGCGGCAGGATCATCACCACGTTGCCCACGCCCCACAGCTTGATGAGGAGGATCCTCCGCACCGGGACGGCGTCATCGTCATGATGGAACAGGTGCCAGAAGGAATCGACCGCGGCCAGCCCGTAGCAGAGCGGGATGCCGACGTAGCGATCGAGATACTTCTGCAGCAACATGGCCGGATCGGGAGTCCTTCTCTCAGGAGAATCGAGGGCTGACGACGTCGGTGTCGTACTCGCCGCAGTTCGCGCACAAGTCCGGAAAGTCCCGGTCGCGATGGCGACGGCGGAACTCTCGCATCGTTTCACCGTTCCAGAGCTCTTCGAGCGAGCTGTCACGCACATTACCGAAGACGGCGTCGCCCTCGTAGTCCGCGCAGCACACGGTGACGTCGCCGTTCGCCAGCACCACGATCGAGCCGCGCCAGGGCTCACGACAGGTGCGCGTGCGGGGCTTGCTCTCGAACTTGGGGATCGCCTGCAAGCGGTCGACGATCTCCTCCCAGCGCTGCCGATAAGCCTCGAAGTGCGGCTCGGTCTCGGCGTCGATCACCATCGAGGCATCGATCCGCAGCTTGCTGCCCGTCTCGTCACGGCGCTTCTTCAAGGCGATCAAGCCGCGCTCGAGCTCCTTCAAAGGAAAGCCGCGAATGCGCTCGTGGCTCTCGTCGTCGCCATCGATCGAGAACGTGATCCGCGTCAAAGGGCTCTGCACGATCTTCTCGATCTTCTCTTCGGTGAAGAGCGTGCCGTTGGTCGTGATCATCGTTCGCACGCCGGCCCGGTTGGCGTACTCGATCATCTCGAAGATCTGCGGGTGCAAGAGCGGCTCGCCCCATTGGAACGGCAAGATGAAGTCGAGGCCGGGGTTCTCGTCGATGATCTTTCGGAACACCTCGAAGTCGAGGAACGCCTTCGGCCGCTTCATGCCGTTGTTGACCGGGCAGATGGTGCAGCGCAGGTTGCAGGTGTTGGTGACTTCGATGTTGACGGAGGTGAGGAAGGGCGCGTCGAGGGTTCTGCGGCGAAAGGCTAGCTCGTTGCGAGCCAGCCGCCAGACCGAGCGCAGGTTCGGGAACTTGATGCGGATCAGCTCTTCTTGATCCGGCCGCTTGAGGTAGTACCGGGCGGCGTAGCGTGCGGCCGTGGCGGCGAGTCGCTCGCTGATGTTCATCGACCTGATGTCTCCTGCAGGCTCTTCGAGGTCTGAGTTCTCGCAGTCAGGGTGCAAAGCCCAGGCCGGGTGCGGCGGCATGCTTCAGACGCTCGCAAGTACCGGCCGATCATAGCACAACGATCATAAGCGCCAGCGACGCGGCGCAAGGGAGCGAAAGCGCCCGCCCAATCGCGCGTTTTCGCTCGGTTCTCCGCTCTCTCCCAGGGGGGACCTTCAGGCATGCCCGGGTCGCGGTCGATAGCCCTCCTCAGAGCTTCGCCACCTCGAACGGAGACGCCCTTGATATTCGATACCGAGTACCACGCCGATTGGGGCTTCACCGTTCTGCGCCCTCGAACGACGGCGCTGGGGGACGGAGGCTCGTTCGAGAGCGAGGGGATCCGACGCCGGTGCGAGGAGCTGGCGAGCGAGCGCCCCGGTCTCTATCTGATGGACTTGACGGCGATCGAGTACGTGGACAGCCGCGGACTCTCGGTGCTCGTGCAGTGCTTGATGGTCTTCTCCAAGGCCGGCTCTCGGTTCGCCGCCTTCGGAGCGAACCCTCTCGCCACTCGCCTGATGCAGCTCACTCGACTCGATTCGGTGTTGCGCGTGTATCAAGACCTCGGTGAGGTGCGCGACGAGCTGAGCGCCGGAGCGCGCTGAGCGCGCGATGGTGACGGGCGAGGGAATCGCTCGACATCCGGTTGAGGTTATTCAGCCCGTTCAGGCGAGCGGCCGCTGACTGGTGCTTCCCCCGGCAATCGCGCGCTCACTCGGAAGTCTTACTCTCGCTTGGCTTTGAGGTCGAGTCTGCAATACACCGTTCCCACCATGGCCGAGCGGGTCTCCAGTTTGCTCCTGCCGCCGGCCCGGTGCGATCGGCAGGTCATCGGGCGATGATCGTCGCACTCGACTCGAATTCTACGGGAGAGCGATGTCATGACGAGCCGCTCCGAGCGTCGCGCTCAGCCTCGCCTCTCGTTGCCGCTTCGGCTCTCCTGGGAGTGGGCCGATCCCGATGGAGGGTTGGCGGTGGAGGCACGAGTCGAGCGCACTTGGAACGTCGGAGCCGGAGGACTCTACTACGTCACTCGCCCGGATCTCGTCCCCGCGACGAGCGTCGTCGACTTCGTCCTCGATGCTCCCCCGAACGCCTCGGCGCAGAACTTCCTCGCCTTCCACCTGCAGGGCCGTGGCGAGATCGTTCGCGTCGCACAGGACCCGCGGTTGTCGGGTGACCTGGTCGGAGTGGCCATTCGATTCGCGCGACCTCTCGAGCTGAGAACGCTCACCGGCGCTGAGGTGGCGCGACCCGCTCAATCTCGCGAGAAATGAGAGCGGACCTTCTCCTCGCTCGGATTCTCGATGACTCCTCGCTCCGTGATGATGGCCGTGATGTTCTCGGCCGGCGTGATGTCGAAAGCCGGGTTGTACGTCGAGACGCCGTAGGGGGCGGTCCGTGAGCCGAAGCCTTCGGTGATCTCCTCCGCCGAGCGCTCCTCGATGGGCACGTCGTCGCCGTTGACGATGTCGAAGTCGAAGGTCGAGACGGGAGCGGCGACGTAGAACGGCACGCCGTGTCGCGCCGCGACCACCGAGACGGTGTAGGTGCCGATCTTGTTCGCGACGTCGCCGCGCGCCGTGATCCGGTCGGCGCCGACGATGACGGCATCGACCCGGCCTTGGCGCATCACTGTCCCGACCATGCCGTCGCAGATGACGGTGACCGGGATGTCGGCCCTCGAGAGCTCCCACGCGGTGAGCCGAGCGCCTTGGAGCAGCGGCCGCGTCTCGTCGGCATAGACCGAGAGCTTCTTGCCCTGGCGGGCCGCCGTGTAGACGACGGACAATGCCGTGCCGAGACCACCGGTCGCGAGAGCACCGGCGTTGCAGTGCGTGAGCACCCGGTGCCCGTCGGCGAGGAGCTCGGCGCCGTGACGACCGATGTCGGCGCACATGCGCCGGTCTTCCTCATGGATGGTCTGAGCTTCCTCGAGCAGGCGCCGTTTGCGCCGAGACGGCTCGTCGCCTGCGGTCGCCTCGAAGGTGCGCTTCATGCGATCGAGCGCCCAGAAGAGGTTGACGGCCGTCGGGCGGGACTCGGCGAGACGGGCGACGGTGGCGTCGAATGCGGACCCGAGCTCGGCATCCTTCGCGTGTTGAATGCCGACGAGCACGCCGTAGGCGGCAGCGACCCCGATGGCGGGCGCCCCTCGAACCGACAGGCGCCGAATCGCACCGAAGACGTCCTCGACCGTGCGGCAATCCAGGTACACTTCTTCAGCGGGCAGCTTGGTCTGATCGAGTAGAACGAGCTCACCCGGTAGCTCGCCCTTCCAGGCGATGGTCATGACGGGCGACTTGCCGACGGTGCTGAGATCGACCGGTTCCATGGATTCCTCGATGATGTCAGAGGGGCGAGAGATTCCGACTCAGGAGCCGACCTTCAGTGGCTGGCCCGTCAGGCGCTCGTAGATCTCGGTGTACCGCTGTGATGTGCGGTCGATGATGTCCTGCGGAATGGGAGGTGCCGGAGGCGTCATGTCCCAGTCGGTGCTGAGCAGGAAGTTCCGCATGATCTGCTTGTCGTAGGAAGGCACGGCCTCGATGCCGGGCTCGTACTCGTCGGCCGGCCAGTATCGCGACGAATCGGGTGTGAGCACCTCGTCGATCAGCGTGATCTCACCGTCGATCTCGGCGAGCTCGAGTTTGGTATCGGCGATGAGGATGCCGCGCTCGAGCGCATGGGCCGAAGCGGCTTCGAAGAGCTCCAGGCAAACGGCCTCGATGCGCCGGTAGGCATCTTCTCCGATGTCGGCAGCGACGCGTTCCGGCTCGATGTCCTGGTCGTGCCCCGCGGCCGCCTTGGTCGTCGGAGTGAGGATTGGACGCTCGAGTCGCCCGTGCCGCGGTAGGCCCTTTGGCAGCTCGATGCCGCACACCGAGCCGGTCTTCTGGTAGCTGTTCCACGCCGAGCCCGTGACGTAGCCGCGGATGATGAATTCAAAGGGGAATGGGCGCCCTTTCCGGACGACCATCGTTCGTCCTTCGAGGTCCACCGCCGAGGATCCGAGATCGAGCCCGAGGCTGGTTGGATCGGTCGTGATCAGATGGTTGGGCACCAACGACTCGAACTTCTCGAACCAGAACGCCGAGAGCTGGGTCAACGTACGGCCTTTGTTGGGGATGCCGCAGTCGAGCACCACATCGAAGGCCGAGATGCGGTCCGTCGTCACGATCAGCAGGCGATCGCCGAGAGCGTAGATGTCGCGCACCTTCCCGCGATGCGCGAGCTCGAAGCCCTCCAGCTCACTGCGAAGCAGCACCTTGGTCATGGATCTCCTCGACCCGGCCAGCGTTCCGAAACCCCAATCGCAATGGATTTTAGGTGAAGCATTCTATATAACCGGCCCGATCGTGAGAATCCGAAAACCTCCCGTGCCGGGAGCCATTGGACGGAGGTCGACACGCCGGGCCGGAGGGCCCCGTCATCACCTCGACGATCGGAGTGACGAACGGGAACATGGATCGATGCAGGATCTTTCCGAAGGGCCCGCTCGTCGGCCGCACGCGAGTGGTCGGCTCGAAGAGCTTGACGATACGCGCGCTCGAAGCCTCGGCCCTCGCCCGCGGCAGCTCGGTGATCGCTCAGCCAGCCGACTGTGACGACGTCGATGTCTTCGTCCGGGCGCTTCGCGATCTGGGCATCACCATCGATCCGGGCGACGAGCTCTCGATCGAAGGCTCGTCCGGGCAGCTCTCGCCGAAGGCCGAGGTGATCGACCTCGGCCCGGCCGGGACGCCGTTCCGATTCGCGATGGGTCTGGCGGCCCTCGGCAACGGCCCCATCACTTTGGACGGCACCGAGCGCATGCGCGAGCGCCCGGTCGGACCGCTCACCGATGCTCTCCGCGCTTTGGGTGCACGGGTCGACTACCTGGGCATCGATGGCTATCCGCCGGTGCGCGTCTCGGCTTCCGGTAACTTGGGCGACGCCGTCACGATCCATGCCGGAGAGAGCAGCCAGTACCTCTCCGCCTTGCTGCTGATCGGACCGGTGCTTCCGCGTGGGCTTCGCATCGAGCTGTCCGGATCCTTGGCCTCGGCGCCCTACGTGGAGCTCACCCTCGAGGTGATGCGCGCCTTCGGGGCCGAGTCCTCCCGCGACGCTGGCTCATTCTACGTGCCTCCGACCGGCTATCGTGGGGCGCGCTACGTCGTGCCCGGGGACGCATCCTCGGCGGCGTACTTCTTCGCCGCTGCTGCCATCACCGGAGGCGATGTGACCGTTCTCGGGCTCGGGGACCTTTCGGCGCAGGGCGACTTCGGGCTCCTCGAGGTCCTCGAGACGATGGGCTGCCGGGTGGAGCGAGGCACGGGGGAGGTCCGCGTGATCGGGCCCGACCGATTGCACGGCCTCGACGTCGATCTCAACGCCATGCCGGATCAAGTGCCGACCGTCGCCGTCCTGGCGGCCGTGGCCGAGGGGACGACGCGAATTCGCAACGTGGCGCACCTGCGGCTCAAGGAGTCGGATCGCCTCGAAGCGGTGGCGACGGGTCTCCGCGCGGCAGGCATCGAGGCCACGGTGCTCGAAGACGGATTGCGCATCAAAGGAGGGCACCCTGAGCGCGCCGAGATCGACACGCGCGACGATCATCGAATGGTCATGGCGTTTTCGGTCTTGTCACTCCACTCGGAACCGATGACCATCTGGCAGCCGGGATGCGTCTCGAAGAGCTTTCGGCGGTTCTTCGACTGTCTCGAAGGGCTGGGAGTCGAGATCGAGTCCCTACCGGGAGGTGTGAGTTGAAAGGCCGGGCCGCGATCGTAGGGGCGATCGCACTCCTCGCCATGGCTGCCTGCGAGTCTCCGCGCTTCTCCGAGGAGCCGGGTCTCGATCCACTCGGTCGCGCCTTGGCGAGGACGGAGTCCGATCTCTTCGGGGCAACGGCGATCGAGGGGGAAGGCGTCGAAGCCGCGCGGGAGCGCTATCAGGACTGGGACCGCCGCAGCGCCGAGCTCGAGCAGCACCTGATCGAGATCCGGCGAGACGATGCTGCCCTAGCGGATCTCCTCGAAGCGGCGCGACTCCGCAAGTCGGCGGAGAACCTCTGGCGACACTACGAGTACGCCCGCGTGCTCCGGGCGATGGATCGGCTCGAGGAGTCGGCCGCCGAGCTGGAAGAGCTCGTGCGCGACCATCCCTATTGCTGGATCGCCCTCCGGCTGCAAGGCGAGGTCGCCTATCAGCTCGGAGACATGGCTCGGGCGCGCTCGGCTTTCCAGACGGAGGTCGAGGTGCGACCGGAATCGGCTCCCGCGCACTTCCGCCTCGCCCAGATCCTCGTTCAAATGAGGGACGTCCAGGAAGCGCGGCAGGCTCTCGAGCGCGCGCTCGAGCTGGAGCCGGACTTGACGGACGCCCGGGCGCTGCTCTCTCAGGTCCTGGTCCAAGAGGACGACTTCTTCGCTGCCGTTCGGGTGCTCGAAGAGGGGCTCGCGCTCGATCCCGACGCACTCGCCCTCGACCGGGGGCTCGGTGCGCTGTGGCTCGATAGCGGGTTCATCGAGAAGGCGATCGTGCACCTCGAGAAGCATCCAGACGACCCGGGCTCCCTGATGTTGCTCGCCCAGGCCGAGATGCTGTCGGGGGATCGCGAAGGTGTCTTGAAAGCCTATGAGGCGATGCTGTCACTGCCCTCGTCACAGGACTCTCCGATCGACGTGCAGCGCATTCGTGAGGAGATGCGGCTCGTCCGCAGCGCCACGGATGAGCAGATCGCTCAGAATCGCGTCACCGGTCCCGGTGAGCTCGTGAGGATCCTCGAGGAGACGGACGAAGCGATCCCTCGGCGTCAGGCGGCCGCGACTCTCGGGAAGATCCCGGGCTCGGCGGCTCGGGCCTATCTGCGCCGTGCGCTCGAGGGCGACCGAGACGATCGCGTGCGTCGCATCGCGCTGCAGAGCCTGGTGACCGGACCCGAAGATTTGCCGCTGCTGGAATCGGTCCTCATCGGTCCTGGCCGGGACGAGAGTGCTTGGGTGCGCAAGGGGGCGTGTGACCTCTTGTCGCGGATCGCCTCTCCCCGGTCGATCCCTTTGTTGATCCAGGCTCTGAACGACGAGCCCGAGGTCTTCTCGGCTGCGCGTGAGGGGTTGATCCGGTTGTCCGGTGAGCGTATGGCGATCGGTAGCGGCGAATCGATGAGCGACGAGCGGCGTCGAGAGGTCGCTGCTCAATGGCGAGCTTGGTGGGCAAGGGTGTCGGGGAAGCCGCCGAGGGATTGAGCGTCTCTCGATCCGAGCGCGGCTGGTATCCTTCCCGGCGAGTTGGTGAGTAGAAGAGGAGCCCGAAGTAGACATGACGGATCAGTCCAGGGGCCCGGTGCTGGTGACGGGAGGCGCTGGCTACATCGGCAGCCACACGTGCAAGATCCTGCGCCAGCGTGGCCGCGACGTGGTGATCATCGACGATCTTCGAATCGGACATCGCGCGGCCGCGCTCGGAGCGCCGCTCATCCAGTGCAACCTCACCGACCAGGACCAGGTTCGCCAGGTGATCGAGGAGCATCGGCCCGAAGCCGTCGTTCACTTCGCGGCCTACGCCTACGTCGGCGAGTCCGTGTCCGATCCCGAGAAGTACTACGTGAACAACGTGGTCGGGACCTTGTGCCTGTTGAGCGAGATGCGAAGGGCGAGCATCGACCGTCTGGTCTTCTCGTCGACGTGCGCGACCTACGGTGTGCCGCAGCAGGTCCCGATCCCCGAGACCCATCCGCAGGCACCGATCAATCCCTACGGCATGACGAAGCTCATGGTCGAGCGCATCTTGAACGACTTCGACGCGGCCTACGGGCTGCGCTCGATCTCGCTGCGCTACTTCAACGCCGCGGGTGCCGATCCCGACGGTGAGCTCGGCGAGGATCACGCTCCCGAGACGCACCTGTTACCGTTGCTCTGCCAGGTGGCCCTCGGCCAGCGCGATCAGATCGACATCTACGGGACCGACTACGACACCCCCGACGGCACCTGCATCCGTGACTACATCCACGTCGTCGACCTCGCCGATGCTCACCTGGCGGCGCTCGGTGCGCTCGATCGGATCGAGGGGTGCGAGGCGGTCAACGTGGGCACCGGCACCGGGTCGTCGGTGCTCGAGGTCGTCGCCGCTGCGAGCGCCGCGGTGGGCGAGGA
>JAVJTD010000545.1:0-17808 GCA_040219065.1 Planctomycetota bacterium | reverse complement strand
CAACACCATTCCCTTGGACCTGTCCGCGGTGACCGTGCCCCCGCCCCTGATGCCCCTTCGCGTCTTCGGCCAAGCGATCGGCATCCAGATGGACACCTCGGGGTTCGTAGTCTTCACGGTCATCACGAGCGGGGTGGTGGTACGGTTTCGCTGAGCCCCGCACTGAATCCGTACTTCCGAGCAGCTCTCGGGGCGTCCTCGCGATATGATGGCGCGCTCCGTGGCAGAGATGGAACCGGAGAGAGCTGCGGTACTTGACGCTCCCTAATTTTTGAATGCGCGTTCGCTCGGCGGCTCGACGGCGCTCAGGGAGGGTGTACCGAGCCTGCTCTTCGAAACCTTCGAAGATCATCAGGCGGACTCGGTTCCTTCACTGAACGAACAAGGCTTTGGGAAGAATAGTGTCGGCTCGCACCCGGCAAGGGGCGCCGCCGAGAGAGTCGAAAGGAACAAGAACCATGGCATTCGACGCGTTTCTCTTCATCGATGGCGTCCCGGGCGAGAGCACGGATTCCCAGTTCGCGGATCACATCGAGATCCTCTCCTACACCCACGGCGTCAGCCAGCCCACGACGGCCACGGCGAGCAGCGTCGGCGGTGGAACGAGCGGCCGCTGCAATCACGACGACTTCAAGATCGTCAAGGAGCTCGACAAGGCCAGCCCGGTCTTGGCGCAGAAGTGCAGCGAAGGTGCCCACATCCCCGAGGTCAAGCTGACCCTCTGCCGCGCCGGCGGCGACAAGGTCCCCTTCATGGAGTACAAGCTCACCAACGTCGTCGTCTCCAGCGTCGCACCGGGTGGCTCCTCCCAGGGCGAGGGCGTCCCGATCGAGGAAGTCTGCTTCAACTACGGCAAGATCGAGTGGACCTACACTCAGCAGAAGCGCGCCGACGGCGGCGGCGGTGGCAGCACCGCGGGTAGCTGGAACCTCGAGACGAACGCCGTCTGACGGCGATCTCCGATCGAAGCGAAGACGGCCGCGTCCGGTTTCCCGGAGGCGGCCGTCAGCGTTGGTTGCGAGATCGGCTCAGCTCTCCAGCGAGAAGCCGACCTGGATCTTCACCTGCCACTGCGCGATCTTGCCATCCTCGATCCGGCCTCGCGTCTCGGTGACCTCGAACCAGCGCATGTTGCGAATCGTCTGCCCCGCTCGCGCCAAGGCGGACTCCACGGCCTGCTCCACACCTTTGGGTGAGGTTCCCACGATCTCGACCATCTTGTACACACTGTCCGACATCCGAGTTGGCTCCTTTGCGGTAGGGAGAAAGGCCGAGCCTGCCCAGGACGCTCCCCGGCAGGATCGAAGGGGAATTGGAACACGGAACCGCTTCGGTCAAACGGCCCGACATCGGGTGGATCAAAGAGCCGCTCCTCGATCGAATGCAAGAGGATCCACCACCCGGCGCCGATCGTCCGTAGGATCTGCCGTCCTCGCTGCCGGAGTGGGGACGGTCCCACCCTTCACTCGGGAGCCGGTCTCATGCGCACCTCGAAGCTCAGCGTCCTCGTTCTCGGAATGCTCCTGCTCCTCGGATCGCTCGTCTCGGCCCAGACCCGAGCGAAAGCGGCCAGCGAGCTCGAGGCGGGGCTTCGCAACCGCCTCGAGAAGATCCTCGCCGAGACACCTTATCCCGGTCTCAGCTTCGCCGCCTCCCTCTCGGATGGCACCGAGCTGGCCCTCGCCGTCGGCCTCGCCGATCGTCGCGGCGAAGACCGCTTGACGCCCGAGCACCGCATGCCGTCGGGCAGTATCGGGAAGACCTGGGTCGCTGCGATCCTGCTCCAGCTCTGCGCGGAGGACGTGCTCTCGCTCGACGATCCCGTCTCCAAGTGGCTCGGGGATCTCGACTGGTACTCCAAGTTGCCCAACGCGAAGACGATCACCGTCCGGTCCCTTGCTCGGCACACCAGCGGCATTCCCGAGCACGTCTACGATCCGCGTCTGCCGAAGGCGCTCCTCGAGGATCCCGATCGGACCTTCGAGCCCGAGGAGCTCGTCGCTTTCATTCTCGATCAGCCAGCTCACTTCGAAGCCGATCAAGGCTGGTCCTACGCCGACACGAACTACATCGTGCTCGGCATGGTCATCGAGGCCGCGGCGAAGAAGCCCTACGAGGACCTGCTGAGAGAGCGCCTCTTGAAGCCCTGCGGGCTCGATCGGACCGAGCCTGCCTTGAAGCGCCGCCTCGAAGGGCTCGCCGGTGGACATGTCGGAGCCCAGAATCCTTTCGGCTTCCCCGAGGACTCGGTCGAGGACGGGGCCTTCGTCATCAATCCGCAGTTCGAGTGGACCGGCGGCGGTATCGTGACCACTCCGCGGCAGCTTGCCAGATGGGGGCGTCTCCTGCTCACCGGCGACGTGATTCCCGAGTCGCTTCAGGAGACCCACCGGGACGGCGTGGCGGCCAAGACGGGACCGGGGGACCGGTACGCGATCGGCCTCCAGATCCGCCGTTCCCCGCACGGAGAAGTCCTCGGTCACAGCGGCTTCTACCCGGGCACGCTCTCCGAGCTCGGTTACTACCGAGACCACGACCTGAGCCTCGCCTTGCAAGGCAACTCGAGCGATCTCGCCAAGATCCGCAAGCCGATGCGTGTCCATCTCGACGCGCTGGCCGGCGTGATCCTCGAAGAGCGCTGAAGTCGCGCGGGCAGGTCGGCTCAGTCGAAATTGATATCGACCTCGAGCATCTTGCCGTTCTCGAGATGAACGGTCCGCTTCACCGATTGGGAGCTATCGAGCTGTGGCCAAGTGCTCCAGGCGTTCTTGTTGACCACCAGCTCGTACTGTCCCGGCGCGAGACCCTCGAAGCCGAAGTGCGCTTCGCAGAGGATCATCGCCTCGGGGATGGGAAGCTCCTTTTTCTTGAGCAGGACCTGAGCTCCCGCGTCCGCATCGAGGCCCGTGATCCGGCCGCGAATGCCGGCAGTGCTCTCAGCACCTTCAGCGGCACAAGAGACCAGCAGGCTCGAGAACATCAGGAGGAAGACCGAGATCAGGATGAGCTTCATCAAGGGAGCTCCGTCTGAAAATCGGCGTCCGACCGCGTCGACTCAACGCATGGGGCGCTTCTGTTGGGGGAGAGCGAATCGTACCTCCCGCTGCAAAGAGGGTTCAAGTCGTCTGTCTCGCGAGCCCGTCCTTTGGCGAGCCACCAAAGCATTGACACAGCGTGCCGCCGATGATCGGCAAGCATCGATGTCACGGGGCCGACCCGAGAGAAGCCAATGCCCGCGCGCTCGAGAACCAGAGCCCGCAAGAGCGAGACTGGAAGTAGCCACCGAGCTTCCAGCGACCTCACGACAGCGCCGTCCGTCGATCGGAAAGGCGCCGAGCCGGGGGCGAGCTCGGAACGCCAGGCTTCAGCGTCCTACGAAGGGATTCTCAGGCCCGAAGGACCGAAGCGTCATCCTCGAGGACGACTGGTGCTCAACGTCCAGGTGCCAGCCGTTTCGGCGAGAACGCGTTGTACATCTCTCGCCAGAAGCGATACAGATCGCCGCCCTTGTGGCGCATCAGCTCGACGCCGCAAAGGTACTGACAGCGGTTCCGCACGATGTTCGGAACGCTGAGGATCGATCGGCCCAGCAGATCGAAGTCGGTCGTCGTCACAGTCAGTGCGGCGTCGATCGGATGAGAGGCGAAGATCAACAGGAACGGGCTGGAAGTGAGCAGGCCCTGGAGATACTTGCCGACCTGGTGCTTGTCGCGAATCTGCTCGAGGGTCTCGAGGCAGCACTTCTCCAGCTTCATTTGCATCGGTGCGGGGCGCTTGGGCATGGTCTGAGTCATCGGTTCAGCCTCTCTCGGAGTGGGGGAGCGGTGACGACCGCTCGTCAGTTCACTCCTCGAGCGCAAGTGACCAGACCGATGTGGCAGAGAAAGTGGAGAAGGACCTCGCCCCCGATGCTCGCCCCGGGTCTTCGTGGCGAGCGGGGCGGATGCCCTGGGGCCTTGTCATGTGCCAGGTCTTCGTTCCCGAGAGTCAGCAGCACAGGCCGCCTGGCTTCCAGCGGTTGACCCCGGGCCAAGCTCGGGGTCCCCGCCCGGAACTCAGAACAGGAACCGGAAGGCTTCGGGAATGGTCCGCGACTGTCCCGCCACCGTCACCGAGACATCGACCAGCGCCGCGGTGGGGGAGGCGTTGACCGGCACCGTGCCTCGAATGCGCGTCGGTGTGACTTCGGTCAGTGTCGCGCTCAATCCGCCGATCGTGACCGAGGTGTCCTGCAGCGAGCCGAAGCCGGTCCCGGCGATCTCGAAGCTGTTACCACCCGTGGCCGGAGCTCGCCAGGGGAACACGTCGACCACCGAGAACGGCGTCTGGGCGACATCGACGGGGCGAGCGATGATCAGGCGGCTGTTCGAGTAGTCCGAGGCGATCAACAAGCCTCCGGGCACCTGGACCAGGTCGAGCCCCTTCACGTTCGTCAGCACGTTCGACTGCTTGACGACGGAGCGACCGTCGGAGGAGAGCTCGATCAAGTAGGTTTGACCGTTCCACTTCTGGGCGAGCAGCTTGCCGCGAAGCGCGCTCTGGAAGGAGGTGGCCCGATACTCGAGGATCCCGTCGGTGGACGAGTGGAACGTCGAGAGCGGACGCGTGTAGGTGCCCGGGATCGAGCCTTCCCACGTCCAGTGGTAGACGTTCTGCCGCGGGTCGGTCCGACCACGGTTTCGATTCGGCGCGCCGTAGTACTCATCGGCCTCGATGAGCAGGAGCTCGTCCCAGTCGGTCGGGCCGACGTCTTGGGAGTCGGGCCCGGTCGATTGCTCGCCGAAGGCGGCGTTCGGTCCGTTGTCGGTCGCGTAGATGCGCTCCTTCGTCGTGTAGACGAGGTCGAATGGGTTGCGCACACCGGGTGCGAACACCTCGACATCGACCCCGGGGGCGACATCGACCAGGTGCCCGAAGGATTGGTCGTCGTTGGGAAGCCCGCTTCCGGTCTCGACGTAGGTGACGGCCCCGTTGAAGTTCTGGCGCGTGATCCACGCCTTGAGCACCGCTGCCGAGAGCGGGGACTCGTCGAGCCCGCCGTGGGGACACGCCGGCACACCGGCATTGGTATTGGATCCGCTCAGGAAGATCAGGTCGCCGGCGTTGTCGAACGTCAGTCCGTTGATGGCATGATCATGGTTCGACACGGGGAGGCCCGTGACGACCGGGGTGACCACGTCGAAGCTCGGACCGGTCAGGACCGAGATCTGTCCAGAGTAGGGGGAGAAGCCCTCGAAGCACGTTCCACCGTTGGCGTAGATCTCGTTGTGCGCGACGTACAGCCGCACCGGATCACTCGGCTCGTGAGGATTGAATCCGAGGCCGAGGACCGCGGTGTTCGTCAGGCCGGCGATGGTCGGGATCACCTGAGTGCCGGTGATGTTGTAGTCGTCGTCGAAGCTGTAGGCCGTGATCGTCCCGTACACGTTGGCGACGTAGAGGCGGCTGTCGGGACCCCAAGCGATGGCCGTGGGATTGGTCGTGGTGACCAGCTCGGAGACGTCGAACTGGATCGGCGGAGGACCGGTCTCGGTGTAGGTGAAGTCGAAGCTGTTGCTCGTCCCGTTCGGCGTAGCCACGAAGACCGTGACCGTCCCCGTGCCCGGGGGCACCACCAAATCGAGCTGATCGGCCTCGACCGAGAGCGCCGGAGCCTGGATCATCTCGTTGCCCCAGTGCACCACGACCTGGTCATCGGGGAAGAAGCCCAGTCCACTCAACGTGGCGCCGTAGCCACCTTGCGGGAATCCCTCCGTCGGATACGTGTTGATCACTGGCAGCATCGTCGTGCGATCGTGAGTCAGGATGCCCGAGTCGATCGAGACCTGCTCACCGCCCGCCACGCTCATCGTCACCTCGAGCGGCAGGTCCGCCCAAGTATTGACCGCGAACCGAGCCTCGAGCGTGTGGATGCCGGCGAGGAGCGCCTGAGGGCCGGTGACCGGGCTCCCGTCCAGATAGAGGCGAGAGTTGCCGCCCGCGACGACCTGGAAGTCGTAGGTGTCGTCGGTGGCCAGATCGATTCGGCCGAGCATCTGGACGACGAGCTGACCGGCGAACGGGTCGACCGAGTCGTCGATCGAGAAGCCGGACTTGGTCTCGATCCAGTCGGCGTTCGGCGGCAAGGCATCGAGCAGGGCATCTGGCGAGCTGGCACTCGCGTCGTAGTACTGGACGAGCACGCCGGGCACGTCGGTCGGCGGCACCACCGAGAACGAGCCGAAGCCGGTCAGGGACTCTGGAGGATCATTGTCGTCCCAGATCGTCAAGCTGACGTCGTGCTCGCCGGTCGGGAACACTGCGACGATGTTGTCTTCCTGGGCGAACGGTATCCCGTTCTCGGCCCACTCGAAGGCCGTGAGGACATGGCCGACCTCGTGCGTGTGTGAGTCACTGCCTACCAGCTCGACGGGAGCCTGGCCATCTTGGTCGTAGTCGACGGTGTACTCGTCGGCGACGATCACGACATGGAGGAAGGGATGACCTTCGCCGCCGGCTCCGTGGAGGGGGACGGGATTCGCATCGAAGCTCCCACCGAAGATCAGATGGACACGGTTCTCGCCGTCGACCGTTGGCCGGAAGATAACAGGGACCTCGAGCTCGCCGCCGGGTCTCAGGTCCAAGCTCAGCGGATACTCGACGTCGACAGGAGCGCCCCAGTAGACCTGGCCGTCGACCTCGGCGGAGAACTCCTGACCGCCGCCCTCTTCGACGTGGAAGGTGAGCGAGTCGAGGCGGATCGTCTCGGGGTTCGGGTTACTCAGGACCAGCGTGCGCGGCGTCGCCTGCTCGCCCGTCTTCACGTGTCCGAAATCGATGCCGCTGGGTGAGACCTCGAGCTGGGCCAAGGGCGCCAAGAGTGCGATCTCGACCGCGGAGATCTTCGGGCTGTCGACGATACGACCGAAAGTCAGCTCGAGAGCCCCATCCTCGATCTGCTCTTCGAGCTCGAGGACGAGCGCTGTGTTCTTGCCGCCGGCCTGGGCGAGCACGTCGAGGCTGGGCGAGACGACATCACCCTCGAGGAGGACGTCGAAGACCCGCTTGCCGCTCGTGTCGTGGTAGATCTCGGCGAAATGGAGACGGATCCGGTAGCGTCCCGGATCGAGCGGGAACGTGTAGGTCATGTCCGGCGCTCCGGGCGGATCCCAGCGCTCGGACTGGTAGAGCGTATCGAGCTCGGTGTTCGCGATCTCACTCGATGTCCAGGCGACGGATCCCGAGTTGTAGAAGCCGCCGTCGTTGAGCCAGAGGTTGCCCGAGGGATCGGTCCAATCGGAGCCGCCTGCGTTGACGCGGTAGATCGTGACCGGGTCCTGCGGAATGGCACCGAAGCCCTCGAGCCCGACGATGAGATCGCCGTCGGGATCGTCCGAGAAGATCGTGAGACTGCCGGACCGCTCGCCGTTGAGCTGCGGCGCGAACGAGACGAGCACGTCGGTGCTCTCGCCAGCGGGCAGCACGATCGGCAGCGCCTCGACGAAATTGGCCGGGAACTCGACCGGATCGGAGCTGGTGATGCCAGTGATCATCAGATCGATGTCGCCCGTGTTCATGAGCTGGACTGTGCGCTCGGCGCTGTGGTCTCCGACGTACACGTCCACGAAGCTGACCGGATCGGGGCTCGCCACGATCTCGCCGTGGAAGAGCCGCGCCAGTCCGATCTCGAGCCCCGAGACGACCGGGTCGCCCGTCACGTGTCCGAAGTCGACCTCCATCAGTCCGTCGAAGCAATCGACGACATACTCCTCGACGATCGGCGCTCCGAAGCCGGCCCAGCGGTAGATGTCGTAGCTGGTGAGGAGAGGCTCACCTTCCGCCGAGACGTCGAAGACCCGCGCACCCTCCTGGGCGAAGGCGGCGCGACGCTCGAGGAAGTGGAGCCGCAGCACGTACTGACCGGGCTCGACCGGGAAGCGGTACCTCAGCTCGGGGCCGCCGGCGGGATCCGTGCGATCGCTCTTGTAGATGTCGTCCTGAGCCGGACCGCCGATCACGCCCAGGTCGCGGCTGTTGCCCGTATTCGCGAAAGCGCTGTCGGACTCCCAGAACTTGCCGCCCGGATCGGTCAGTGACGCGCCACCGGCGTTGTAGCGCGAGAGGATCGTGTAGCTCGGCAGCGGCTCGCGTCCCTCGCCTTGGAGCGCGACCTCCAGCTCGCCGGTCAACGACTGACTGTCCTCCCAATGAAGCGCCAGCGTCGTGTCGAGCTCCCCGACCGTCACCGGCGCAAAGGTCACGTCGATCGTCGTCTCGGAGTGAGCGGGAATCGCGATGGGCGGTGTTGCGCCGAGCTGCCAATCGACCGTGTTCTCGATGACGATGTCTTGGATGGTGATCGGGAGATCCCCGTCGTTCCGCAGAGTGATCGTCTGCGGGGAGGAGCTGTCGTTTTGGAACAAGGCGCCGAAGTCGAGCACTCCGGGCGACGCGGACAGGCTGCCTTCGAAGCGCACGGTCTGGATGATCTCGATGGCGGAGATCTTCGGATCTCCATTGATGCGCGTGAAGTCGATGTCCAAGAGCTGATCGTCGACACGCACGTCGTCGAGTTGGACCACGTGAGGCACGTCGAAGCCCGCGACCCCGAAGATATCGAAAGCCGGCAGGAGGACCTGACCCTCGAGAGCCACGTCGAAGACGCGCGCTCCGACCGAGCCGTAGCGCGGAACGATCTCGCTGAAGTGCAGCCGCACCTGGTACAGACCCGGAACGAGCGGGAAGCGGTAGCTCATCTCGGGGGCGGAGGCGGTGTCGTACCGCTCGCTGTGGTAGATCGGATCCCCGGGGGAGCCACCCAGGCTCTGGCGCCGACGCGCGACTCCGGTGTTGAAGTAGCCCGTGTCCCGCGACCAGAGCTGGCTCTGCGCGTCTCGGTACGACGGACCGCCCGCGTTGATCCGGTAGATCACTTCTTGGCTTCGGGCGGGCAGGGTCAGGAGACAGACGAGGGCGGCGAGCCATCCGGCGGTGCGCAGGATCGGTATGGGGGAACTCCTCGGATCGTCGAGTCGCGGCTGGTCAGGGGTGTGTGGCCCGGGAGAGACGACGAACGCTTGGATCGCACATCACCCAGGAGGGTTCGCACGTGCTTCCCGAATTGGATTGGGATTTCGCCAGACTGATTCGGTCTGTCGCCGGAGGAGAGGATCGACGTTCCCGGGCGTCGGACCGCATGTTCGCAAGTCTCATCCGGAATGGCAAGCGGCTCGACTCCGAAAATCGACCGAAAATGGGTCATTGGCGGGGGTGGTCGGGTGCTTGGATGGCTGGGTGCTTGGGAGACTGGGTGGCGGGATTTGAATCAGGATGATCGGGGTGTGACATGATCACACGGTCACCAGTGAACCAGGCTGGGTGACCATGTGCTCAAGTGCTCAGGTGCTCAGGTGTTCAGGTGACCACGTGCCCGACGTATGAGCACGACCACTCGACCACTCGACCACACGATCACCCTGGCACCTCTTCCTCGAAGTGCCTCGAAACGACGAAGCGTGGATCGCCGGTTTGAAAGCCGGCGATCCGCGCTTCTCATGTGAGTCCTATTTGGCTTCGAATCAGCGGACCCGGAAGGTCAGCGGGTACTCGACATCCAGGCGACCGCTCCAGTCGGCCGTGGCGATTCCGAAGCGCCAGACTCCGCGCTGTGGAGCTCCGAGGTTGTCGAAGACCAGCTCGAAGAGATCGCCGCCTCGCGGCAGTAGCTGCCAAGCACCGTGATACTGACCGGTCGGATCGATCAAGTGCGCATGAACGACTCGAATGTCTCCGCCACCCTCGGGATCTTCGATGTGCGCCTGGATCGTCAGGCGAGTATCGACGCCGGAGGTGAACTTGTGTGGCGTGACGTCGACGGCGAGGATCTTGGGTGAGAGATCGGTCCTCAGGTGCGAGCCATCGAGGACCCGCTTGGCGAACCCTGGCCCCTGGAGCATGAGCTGGATCTGGGCCGAGCCGCCGTCTTGGTAGTGCTCGAGACGAACCGGATGCCAGCCAGCGGGGAGGAAGACGGTGCCGAAGTCCTCCTGACTCGCGTGTCGGTTCCACTGATCGATGAGCGGTGCTGCGCCGATTCCGGTGTTCCCGACCCAAAGCCGGACACCGTCGTTCGAGACCGTCGAGAAGATCTGATCTCCGGCGTTTTCGATTTTGACGAAGCCCATCCATCGTTCGGAATAGGTCCCGTCGGGCGTGATGCGCGGGTCGGGCGTGTCGTTGCCCCAGTTGAAGTCGATCGACTCGTCGACGCGCATGAACATCGAGTGGGACAACGAGATGTCATCGAAGTACTGACCGAGGAGGCCGGCGCCCGGCAAGACCACGGTCAGATCGCGGGAGCTCTCGTCGCGCGCGCCACTCGAGTCCTCGACCTGCAGCTTCACCGGGCGCGTTCCCGACTGCGCGAAGCTTCGCTTGACGCGATTGCCTTGCGTCTCGAACTGACCGTCTCCGTCGAAGTCCCAGCGGTAAGCGACGAGGCTTCCGTTGGGAGACGAGGACGTGCCGGCGTCGAAGACGACTTGCTGGTGCGGCTGCGGCGTTTCGGTCGACATGGTGAAGCGCGCCACCGGTCCGGCCTGACCGCGGAGGATCAGGGCCGTGCGATTCGGCAAGTGCAACGCGTGGTCGCCATTGCCCAACGGATTGTCGAGCGGGGTCCGGTGTCCGGTCTCGGTGTGCACGAACTCGCCGGACAGCGGCGTCGCCGCTCCCTGGATGCGCAGGGTGAAGTCACCGGCACCGGCGCCGTAGACGACGTACGCTTCACCCTCCTTGGCGCGGCAGAGGATGTCGTCGGTGTTGCCCGACACGATCAGGTTCTGACGCGGGGCCATCTCCCAGAACGGCAGGCCGGTCCAGATCTCGAAGTAGCGCTGGTGGGCATCCCAGCCGGGTGGCTCGGGATCGACCTTGATCAGATCCCACGAGGAGTTGGAGTAGTAGTAATTCGTGTAGCCGCCGCCCATCGTGACCAGCCACGTGCGGAAGAGGTTCTCCTGCCAGGACTGCTTGACGCCGTAGGTCGGCAGGTCTTCGACGCCGCGCTCGTAGCCGTACTCGATGTTCACGAACGGCCGGTCGTAGGTGTCGTAGTTCCAGAGCGCGTTGCCGTAGTGCGTGTAGTGCACCTGGTCGCTCTTGAAGTCACCGGCGTCGTCGGAGACCTCGTTGCCCGGATCGTGCACGGTGATGAGGCGTCCGTAGGCATCGTTGGCGCGAATCAGGGCAATGCGCCCGAGGCTGTAGCTCGCCTGGACGTTGTAGGACTCCTTGGCGGTGTCCCAGATCACGTTGGAGTACGCCTGGTAGCGAGCGACGACGTACTTCCAGAACATGTCGTCCTCGGCGCTCTCGCGCGCCGGCCAGTTCACCAGCTTGTTGTACACCTTGATCATCAGGTGGGCTTGAACGCCGCGCTCGAGGAGCGCATCCATCATCGCGTCGAAGTGACGGAAGAAGGCGGGGTTCATGCGCGAGTGATCGGGGGCGTCGTTCGAGCCGCCGAAGGCGTACTGGGCGGGGGGGCCGTAATCCCATTGGTTCTGACGGCCGGGTGACCAGCTCGTATCGTGGGCGTACACGTTGATCGTGAACAGGTTGAAGCCGTGATCGGCGACCTGGTCGATCAAAGGCCGCATTGTCGGCAGGCTCGGGTTGCCCATGTCCATCGCCCACAGCCAGTCGACCTCGAAGCCGAAGAAGAAGAAGGGCGAGCCGTCGTCGTGGATGAAGTGATGAGGGTGATCCGGATCGCGGTGCACCGACCCACGGACGAGCGGATTGGTGTTCGCGGTGCCCGTCACCGTTCCCGACTGACCGTGCAGTCCCGAGTTCGAGGTGTCACTCGAGCTCGTGGCGTACGACCAGGATCCGGTCACGGTGGGAGAGAAGCGGACGATCCAGCGATCGCCGCCGTCATGGAAGCCGGGAATCGTGAGGGATCGGCCGCCGGGACCTTGGAAGGTCGCTTGGACCGAGACATCCATGAAAGGGTTGGAGTAGGACTTGGAGCTGGTCAGCACGATGTCCGTCGGATGATGGACCTCGGCCGAGTGCTGGGCCCGTAGGCCCGGCGCCAGCAACATCAACAGCAAGAGACAAAGCGAGCTCGGGGTGACTCTCTTCGCCAGCATGAGCAGAATCCTCCGCCAGGCTCCGATGTCACTTCCCCAGGAGGCGATGACGCCCTCTTGCCGAGACGGTATCGTAGACGACGACGCCGCCTGGTCCGCGGGAAGCGCAGCGGGGTGTTTGTTCGAGACAGGTGTTGTCGGGGTCGCAGCTTTCTTTAGCCCTGCCTCTATCGGCAAGTCGCCCGACAGTAAACCATGTCGAAGTCGCGATTGCCCAGTACTTTTGGGCCACGCTGTCGACGTTCCTTCGATAACCGGCACGTCCTCGCACGGGCTGGCGAGGGTCGCGCTGGCCACATGGGTCGCGGGACGATAAGACAGGCGTCAGCGACCTTCAAACCTATCGGCAAGGGCGCCGACTCACTGAAATCCGACGTAGGCTCGAAATGCCCCAAGACCGCCGCTTCGTACGTGCCCCCGAGTTTCCCAAGGATCTCGATTGGCTGCAGACCAAAGGGCCGATCCGCCTGGCCGACCTCCGAGGACGCTTCGTGCTCCTCGAATTCTGGACCTTCTGCTGAATCAACTGCCACCAGAACGTCGCGCAGTTGCGTCGACTCCAGCAGAGGTTCGAAGGGCGGCTCGTCGTCCTCGGTGTCCACTCCGCCAAGTTTCCCGCCGAGAGGGAGACCGAGGCGATACTCCGCGCCACTGAGAAGCACGGGATCGAGCACCCCATCGTCAACGATCGCGACTTCGCGATCTGGCAGAGCTACGCGATCCGGGCCTGGCCCACCGTCGTCTTGATCGATCCCGACGGCTACGTCGTGGGGGCACAGCCCGGTGAGATCGACGCCGACCGGCTGGGAGACGCCATCGAGAGGCTCATGGCCGACTCACCCGGTCTCGTCCCCGCCGAGGCTCCGGCTCCGGGTGTGCAGGAAGACGCCACTACCCGGGGCCTCCGCTTCCCCACTCGCCTCGCGGCTTCGGGCGATCGGCTCTGGGTCGCGGAAACCGGACACCACCGGATCCTCGAGCTCACTCTGAGCGACGACGCGCGGCGGGCCACCGTGCACCGGACTTTCGGCGACGGCCGGCCCGACCTGAGAGACGGAGACGCCGATTTCGCCTCGTTCCATTCGCCTCACGGGATCGCCCTCGAGGGAGACTCTCTCCTCGTCGCCGACACCGACAATCACGTCATCCGCAGGATCGATCTCGACAGTGGCCGGATCGAGACGATCGCCGGCTCCGGACAGATGGGGCACGGCCTCGTGACCGGTTGGATGGATCCGGCGGTCGTGGACCTGCGCTCCCCCTGGGCCGTCGCTCTGCACCGCGGGCGACTCTTCATCGCGATGGCCGGAAGCCATCAGATCTGGTGCCTCGATCAGGACCGTCTCGGCGTCTGGGCCGGCAACGGCCGCGAAGCGCTCGTCGACGGGCCGCTCGATCAGGCGAGCTTCAACCAGCCGAGCGACCTCGCCTTGAAAGGAGACGTCTTGTACGTCGCCGATGCCGAGGCGAGCGCGGTTCGGGCGATCGACCAAGCCGGCGCCGCCTGTGTCCGGACGCTGGTCGGCGTCGGGCTCTTCGACTTCGGCGATATCGACGGATCCGGCGACACGGTCCGCCTCCAGCACGTCACCGGGATCGCCAATGCGGAGGGAGACCGTCTGCTCCTCGCCGACAGCTACAACCACAAGATCAAGTGGCTCGATCCCCTCACGCGAACCGTCCGGACGCTCGCCGGCAGCGGTCGACCCGGCGCCGAGGACGGCTCCCTCGAGACCGCCAGCTTCTTTCAGCCCGAAGGCCTGGCGCTCTGGCGTGGCTTCCTGCTGGTGGCGGACACGAACAACCACGCGCTTCGCGTCGTCGATCGAGAGTCCGGCGAGGTCTGGACGATCGAGGTCGAGGGCCCATAGACCCTCGGCCCTTCTCACGGAAACCGCACGCCCCAGAGGCTGAGCACGCTCGGGCCTTGCTGTGGCCAGATGACGAAGCTGGCGCCTTTGGTGCCGGCGGCTGCGACCGGCAGGCCCGCGGGCTGGCTCAGGTCGCTCTGGACGAAGAGCGGGAGGATCCAGCCCTTCTTCGGGTCGTATCGCGAGCCGAACAGGTTGGTCTTCCCGTCCGGGCCCCGCTGAGGCCAGGACACCCAGGCGATGCCGTCGGGCCGCAGTGCCAGTGTCGGAGCGCCGCTCGGAGCGGCCCCGCTGTCACTGATCCTCTCGGGCACTTTCGGCTCCCAGGCGAGCTGGTCGATCGAGTACCGGCGAGTGAGGACGAAATCCTCGAAGGCCTCACCGGGACCGCTCTCCATGTTCTGGATCCAGGTGACGACCGCGTTGCCCTGCTCGTCGGCCGCGAGGCTCGGCGTGACTGCGCTGCGCTCGTCGATCGTGTCGATCTCGACGGGAGCCTTCGTGTCGAAGCCTCCCTTCGCCGCCCAACGTCTGGCGACGAGGTCGTCGAAGATGGAGAAGCCATTGGCCGACGGGGTCTCGAAGAGGAACGTGAAAAAGGCGTCTCCGTTGCCAGCGAACGCGATCGAGACGTCGTGCGCAGAGCGCTTGTCGCTCTCGAGCAGCTCGGACGCCTTCCAGCCGGAGGTGAACTGCGCCCAGTAGATATCGGAGTGCCCCTTCGGCTCGACCGCTTCCCAGGCGATGAAGAATCCGCCGTTGCCCGACGGATTGCCGGCGACGCGCACGTTCCGCGGAGTCGTGGACACATCGGCCGGAGACTGCTGCTGCGGCTTGTCCCAATTGCCGCTCCTCGCCACGTACCGCCTGGCCCACAAGAGCGCGGTGTCGTCCTTGAAGTGGTCCCGCCAGACGACCAGAGCGTCTCCCAGTCCGTCGAAGGCGATCTGGATCTCGTCGGCCCGGACCTCCTTCGTCTCCTGGAGCAACACCTCGGTCGACTCCCAGGCGCGCTTCGTCACGTCCCAGCGGCGGGCCATCGGCCAGGTGTAGGTGCCCTTCTCGACATCCTGGAGCCAGACCGCGATCACGTTGCCGCTCGCGTCGGAGCCGACATCGGGCGCGTGGCAATGGTCTTCCTTCCAGCGATCGATCTCGACAGGCCCGACGTCGTCCCAGCGGGATTGCACGAAGTCGTAAGGACGCGCGTAGATGCTCCGGAATCCGTCGCCGATGTCGCCCGTGCTCGTCCGGGTCTGCACCCAGACGGCCATCGCCTTCTCCTCGTCGGCGACCGTCAGCACCGGCTCGCCGACGTCGCCCGAGTCGTCGTCCTCGATCAAGTCGGCCGGCCCGACTCCGGAGAACAGGGTCGTGAAGCTCCAGCTCATCGGCTCGAGGGGGTTGCCGACCGTGTCGGTGATGTCGCCGGTGAGCCTCGCCGTGTAGACGGTGTTCGGGAGGAGGACCTCGTTCGGTGTCAACGTCGCCACGCGGTCTTGGTACTCGACCTTCGCTGGCACCGTGTCTCCGACCGGGGTCACGAGGCGAAAGGTCTCGGCGCGGATCGAGGCCGTCGCGAGGTCTTCACTGAACTCCGCTTCGACGACGACCTCGCGCTCGATGTCGATCGACTCGTCCTCGGGAGAGATGCGAACCACGGTCGGTGGCACCGTCTCCCGGGTGCGGAAGGACCAGGTCCTGTCGTCGCCGAGCTCACGGCCGGAGAGGTCTCGGATCGTGCCGGCCAAGCGCACCGAGTAGTCCTCCTCCGAGCCGAGCGCGCTCGCCGGGATCAGCTCGATCCGCTCGCCGTCGACGGACACCGAGCCCGAGACGGGCTGACCGTTCTCGAGGAGCTCCAGCGTGTCGGCCGTGACCGAGCCGGGCTCGACCTCGACCGAGAACTCGACACGGACGGTCACGTCCGGGGACACCGACGCCGCGCCATCGGGCGGCGTCAGCTTGACGATTCGGAACGACTCGCCCAGCCCGGTCCGAAACCCCACGACGAAAGGCGCGGCCAACCCGGCGCCGTCCCGGCTGCGAATGGCCGTGCCTACCTCGAGTCGGAAGTCCGACAGCTCGTCGAAGGGGCGCTCGGGCTCGAAGAAGACCTCCCGTCCGCGGGAGGTGATCTCTCCGTCGACGGGATCATCGCCCTGGAGGACCCGAAACGAGTCGGCGCTCACCGTGTCCGGATCGATCTCGGCGGAGAAGGCGACCGCCACCGGCCGATCGACTGCGACGTCGTTCGAGCCATCCGGCGGAACGGTCTCCCTCACGAGCAGAGCTTCCGACGAGGAGCCAGGCGCGACGAAGCCCGAGCTGCTGCTCTTCTTGCAGCTCGTCATCGGAAGGAGAGCAGCTAGCAGGATCCAGAGCAGGCGGGCGCGCGACATGTCGGGTCTCCTCGGAAACGGGGCTCGTTTGCCCCAGCATGTTCGGGGGGCCCGGAGCCGTCAAGGCCGGTGAGCGCATCGCCGAAGCTCCGGCACGATTCTCCCGGCCGACCGATCGGGAGGAAGAATCGCCGGGAGACCGGGAAGCGTCGCCCGGCGGGCGTAGGCCTTTGATGGTGACCTGCGCTCGAAAGCCGCCGAATCGAGAGGGAAATGGGGCGCCTTCCGGTGCTTGCCGCTCCGCTCTGCAGCCCTCTGGCCGTCGGACCGGTTGCGAGGAGAGGCGAAATGGGGAGCCTGGACTTCTCGGGGCGAATCGTTTATGCCCACGCCTTGCCGCAGCCGAAAGCGGCTCTGGGAACTTGCAGGAGAATCGGGCTTTGGTGATTGCATCGAACTCGCCGATCGAGGAGCCGATTCGTTCAAGAAGGGCGCGTCCCCGTCGGACGTTGCCGAGCTGAGCACGGAGCACCGAAGAATGGGCAAGCAACTGGTCATCGTCGAGTCCCCGACCAAGGCCAAGACGCTGAAGAAGTTCCTGGGCTCCGAGTTCATCGTCGAGTCGAGCGTCGGTCACGTTCGTGACCTGCCGGCTAGCGCGTCCGAGATCCCGGCCGATCTCAAGAAGGAGAAGTGGGCGCGCCTGGGCGTGAACGTCGACGACGAGTTCAAGCCGCTCTACATCGTCCACCCCGACAAGAAGAAGAAGATCTCAGAGCTCAAGCGCCTCGCCAAAGAGGTCGAGAGCATCCTGCTCGCGACCGATGAGGACCGCGAAGGCGAAGCGATCAGTTGGCATCTCCTCGAGCTGCTCAAGCCGAAGGTGCCGGTCGCGCGAATGGTCTTTCACGAGATCACCAAGACCGCGATTCAGAGCTCGATCCAGAACACGCGTGCCATCGACGACAACCTCGTGCATGCCCAAGAGGCGCGGCGCATCGTCGACCGCCTCTACGGCTACGAGATCTCGCCGATCCTCTGGCGAAAGATCGCCCCTCGCCTCTCGGCCGGTCGCGTGCAGAGCGTGGCGATTCGGATGCTCGTCGAGCGCGAGCGCGAGCGCATGCGCTTCAAGCCGGCGACCTACTGGGACCTCATTGCCGAGTTCGTCACCGAAGAGCAGAAGTCCTTCCCCGCCCGTCTCCAGACGATCGACGGGAAGCGCCTTGCCACGGGCAAGGACTTCGATCCCGACACTGGCCTCCTGACCAAGCAGGATGTCGTGCATCTGGGCGAGGACGAGGCGACGCGCCTCTTGGAGGGTCTGCGCCAGTCGATCTTCAAGATCGTGTCGGCCGAAGAGAAGCCGTTCACGCGCTCGCCCGCGGCGCCGTTCACGACATCGACGCTGCAGCAGGAGGGCAACCGCAAGCTGCGGTTCGATGCGCGCCGGACGATGCG
>JAVJTD010000542.1:0-12910 GCA_040219065.1 Planctomycetota bacterium | reverse complement strand
TCCCGCAGACGAAGGCAAGGGATCCGATCCCGTCGTCCCTCACGAGGCCCCGCTGAATCGATCATGAGTTCTGTGCCTGCCAGCGTGTTCCCAACCCCGCGCCAGGGACCTGTTCGGGCTCCGATCGTTTTTCGCTCGGGCCCTCATAGATTCTGTGCGCGTGATCATAACGATGGCGAGTTCTCGGAGGGCGCACGACCTCGCACATCGCGCTCTCGGGGCAGGTCACACAAGGACTTACGCTTTCTCGGGGTATGCGGCACGCCGATTGTGTTCCGCAGGCCGCCGGCACCCACTCGCGAGTCATCGCTCGTGTTCGGGAGTCGGCAGAGCCCAGCACCCCTGACCCAACACGAGAAAGCGAGGCCCGCGTGCGTCCTCTTCAGGCACAGCTCCGTCGATGGATCATCCTGTTCTCCGTTCTCGGCCTCTGGTCGAGTGATGCGCTCGCCCAGGGCGACACCGGTTTCCTGCGCGGTCAAGGCAAGGTCGACATCGCGCTCTCGTTCAACCGGGACACCTACCGCGACTTCTGGGTATCGCGCCAGAGAAGGGAGATGTCGGCTGTGGGTCGCGTGACGCGAGACAGCTACACGATCTTCACGGCTGTGGGAATCCTGGACGATCTCGACTTCCAGGCGAGCGCCAGCTACACGGGCTCGACAACGAGTGCGCACCCGTTGGAAAAGAGTGCTGCAGGATACTCGCGCGAGGACGACTTCCAGGACCTGACGGCGGGCTTCAAGTTTCGGCCCCTGTCCTTCGAGGCCGGTCCGGGCGAAGCGTCGGTCCTCTTCGCGCCGGCGGTCAAGCTTCCCTTGGCCAGCTACGAGGACGACGGGGTCACGGCGATCGGAGACGGGCAGTCGGACTACCGCGCCCGCATCATCGCCCATTACGGCTTCAACAATGGCATCTTCGTCTCGGTCGAGTCCGGTTACGACATCCGCGACGGTCGTCCCAAGGACGAGATCCCGCTCAACATCACCGCCGGCGTGACGGTGGCCGAGCTCGTGACGATCATGCCCTTTTATCAAAACGTCAACAGCCTCGGTGGCTACAACATCGGCGAAGGCTCCTTCCCCGGCATCGAAGAGGACTACGAGCGCCTCGGCCTGGCGACCTTCATCCGAATCACCGAGAACTTCGGCCTCTCCGCCTCCTGGCGTACGACCGTGCGCGGCGTCCTGGTCCGCAGCAAGAACACGGGCGACGTCGAAGGGTTCTCTGTCGGTCTCGTCCTCCGATTCTGAGCCTCACCTCCTCACCTCTCTCCACCGCGTCCCTGCAAACCCGGCACTTCCGTTTCGAGGAGTTCATGATGAGCATCCACAAACTCGTGAAGAGTTTCCTTCCCCTCGCGTTGATCGCCCTGGCCGTGAGCTGTAGCAAGTCCAGTAGCTCGAGCTTCGCGCCGCCGCCCACCGAGGAAGAAGAGGCGATCGGCGAGACTCCGGTCATCCAGAACCATCTCGATCAAGCTGCGCTGGAGAACGGTGAGGTCCCTCTAGGCGACATCATCGATCACGGCGGCGATCTGTTCGCTGCGAACTTCAACTCGCTCGATGGTGCCGGCCGGCCGAGCTCGACCGGAACCGGATCGGAGCGCGATCCGCACGACTCGCCCGAGAACTTCAATCGCATCTCGGCGCCGGATGCGAACTCCTGCGCCGGCTGTCACAACCTGCCGCGCGTGGGCGGTGGTGGCGACAACGTCGCCAACGTGTTCGTGCTCGGTCAGCGGCTGCCCTTCGTGGACTTCGATGGTGGGCCGGGTGACGGGAATCAGGATCAGACGCTCAAGGGCGTCGCGAACGAGCGCAACACCCTCGGCATGTTCGGTGCCGGATTCGTCGAGCTCCTCGCCCGCGAGATGACGACCGACCTCCACGCGCTGCGCGATCAGGCGATCGCCGACGCTCAGAGCGGTGGCAGCGACGTGATGGTCGCGCTCGTGACCAAGGGCGTCGACTTCGGAACGCTGACCGCCCACCCTGATGGGTCCTTGGACACGTCCGCCGTCGACGGCGTTGACGCGGACCTGGTGATCAAGCCGTTCCATCAAAAGGGCGCGGTCATCTCCTTGCGTGAGTTCTCGAACAATGCGTTCAACCATCATCACGGCATGCAGTCGAGCGAGCGCTTCGGCGAGGGCGTCGATGCGGACGGCGACGGCTACGTCGACGAGCTGACACTGGGTGACATCACGGCGGCCTCGCTCTGGCAGGCGACCTTGCCGGTTCCGGGGCGCGTGCTGCCGAACGATCCCGCGGATCAGGCGGTCGTGGCACTGGGTGAGGATCTCTTCACCAAGAGCATCGCCGATGGTGGCTTCGACTGCGCGAGCTGCCATGTTCCGGCACTGCGCCTCGACAGCTCCCTCTTCACCGAGCCCAACCCGTTCAACCCGGACGGCAACTTGAAGGAGAGCCTGACGGGCAACGCGGTCGCGGCCGATCTCACCGAGGTCGGCGATGGCCCGCACCTCACCAAGGAGTCGGATGGCTCGGTTTGGGTGCCTCTGTTCTCCGATCTCAAGCGACACGACATGGGGACGGGTGCCGAGTTCGAGATGAACAACGAGCAGCTCGAGCAGGGCGGAATCCCGACCGAGCTGTGGCTGACCAAGAAGCTGTGGGGCATGGCCAACGAGCCGCCGTTCCTGCATCACGGTCGCGCCTTGTTGATCTCCGAGGCCATCGACTGCCACGGCGGCGATGCCCAGGCTTCTCGAGACGCGTACGCTGCGGCGAGTGTCGACGATCAGAACGCGGTGATCGAGTTCCTCGAGACGCTGCGCGTGCTCCCCGAGGACGCGACGTCGATCGTCGAATACGAGAATGACTCCTCGACGCCCGGCGACGATCCGGCGGTGCCGTTCCACATGGCTCAGGCCGACATCGACGCCGGCTTGGTGTCTCAGGACGAGCTGTTCCTGCACGGCAAGAATCTCTTCGACGCGAACTTCAATCCGCTCGATGGTCAGGGGCGTCCCGAGGCCACCGGTACCGGCGCCTCGCGTCCGCGCCGCGAGGGCAACGATCGATTCAATCGCGTCTCCGCGCCTGACGCCAACTCGTGCGCCGGTTGCCACAACATTCCGCGCTCGGGCGGCGGCGGTGATAACGTCGCCAATGTCTTCGTGCTCGGCCAGGCCTTGCCGTTCGTGAACTTCGATGGTGGCGCAGGCGACAACTTCGAGGAACACACGCTCCGCGAGGTCGCTAATGAGCGCAACACGCTCGGCATGTTCGGCGCCGGCTACATCGAGCTGCTGGCTCGCGAGATGACCGCCGACCTGCAGGCGATTCGCGACCAGGCCGTCAGCGAGGCAATGTCCAGTGGCAGCAATGTGACGCGTGATCTGGTCACCAAGGGCGTCTCTTTCGGACGCATCGTCGGTCGGCCGAACGGTAGCATCGGCACGAACCAGGTCGAAGGCGTCGATGCCGATCTGATCGTCAAGCCGTTCCACCAGAAGGGCGCCGTCATCTCGCTGCGTGAGTTCTCGAACAATGCCTACAACCATCACCACGGCATGCAGTCGAGCGAGCGCTTCGGTGCGGGCGTCGATCACGACGTCGACGGCTTCGTCGATGAGCTGACCGTCGGCGACATCACGGCTGCCACCATCTACCAAGCGGCCCTGGCCGTGCCCGGCCGCGTCCTACCCAAGAGCGAGGCCGCTCGCGAAGCGGTCGCTCGCGGTGAGCAGCTCTTCAGTGAGATCGGCTGCGCCGGCTGCCACGTTCCCGCGCTGCGGCTGGAGAGCCCGATCTTCTCCGAGCCGAACCCCTACAATCCGGCCGGTAACCTCCAGCCGGGTGACGTCCCGCAACCTTACACATTCGATCTCACCACCCAAGGGCAGCTCCCGCGCCTGAAGAAGGAGGCCGACGGCTCCGTGCTGGTGCCGGCGTTCACCGACCTCAAGCGTCACGACATGGGCCCTTTGCTCGACACCGAGAAGAAGGTCCAGGGCGGAATCCCCACCGAGCAGTGGCTGACCAAGAAGCTCTGGGGCATGTCGAACGAGCCGCCGTTCCTGCATCACGGTCGCGCGCTGCTGATCTCCGAGGCGATCCTCCTCCACGGTGGCGAGGGGCAGGAGTCCCGAGATCAGTTCGCCGGCCTCTCGAAGGAGCAGCAGGACGACATCATCGAGTTCTTGAAGACGCTTCAAGTCCTCCAAGAGGGCGAGTCGCGCCTCGAGGTCGACGATCGATGACGAAATAGGGTTCTCGGGTGCGCGTGACGTTCGGCGCTGATCGAAGCTCGATTACTACTGTGCCGGTTGCTCGAGCCCGCGGTTAGCTGCCGCCCTGTTGCCGCCACCCGAGACCCTCTTCATCGCTTCATGAGCGCCTTTGATGAAAGGAGGGGAGGATCGACCGATCCTCCCCTCCTTTCATTTGGCTCACTTCTTGGCGGCGTGGCCGCAGTCTTCGCAGTCACCCGCCCGAATCGAGATCGGAGCGGCGATGGTGTCCGAGCTGGTCTGGAATCGCCGATCCACAGCAGCCACGCGGACGCGCACGTCCGCGATCCCCGAGCTCGCCGGCAGCTTCCACTCGAAGAAGCGCTGGAAGGACGGAATGTCCCGAGCCACCGAGTGCCAGGTGCGCCCACCGTCGTAGGAGGCCTGGATCCGGAAGCTCCGGAGACCCTCATCGTCCGAGGCTTCCCAGGCCACCGGGATCGTGCCGCCGCCCACGAACTTCTCGCCGGGACGAGGACTGACCAGCTCGATCTTCGGCGGTGCATCGCCGTAGCGCTCATCCGGCCGGACGGCGAAGTAGTTCGAGAAGTACCACGATTCGCGGCCGCCTGCGCCGAAGGTGACCCGCAGCGCTACCCGTGCTCGGTCGGTGCTCATCCACGGCATCCTCGCGCCGATCGGAAGGCAGTCGCTCGATCCGCCCGCGGCGCTGGTCAAGTCCTCGTTCTCGAACAACAGGAAAGCGTCAGCGGTACCGGAGGGGCTCCAGCAAACTTCCAATCGCGCGGCCGGGTCGACGACCGGAGCGATCGGTGCGATCGTCCGCTCGATCGAAGTCCAGTCCTCCTGGTAGGGGATCCACAAGCGGCGCTCGCTCCACCAATCCTGTCCCGAGTCGTCGGTGACGACGATGCGAATCGCCGAGGAGTTGGTGCTCAGGCTCGAGGGCGGAATGATCGGCGCGATGAATTCAAAGCTGCGGTCCAGAGGGCCGAGCGACGCGATCGTCTGGAAGGTGAATCCGTAGGGCGCGAACTCGATCCTTTGCGCGGCGATCGACGAGTCGTCCTCGGCCGACCAGCGGAGCAGGATCTTATCGCCGACTTGGGCCGTGAAGAAGATCGGCTCGAGCTCGACCCGCGGCGCTTCGTCGGCGAAGGAAGGATCGCTGGTCCGGAAGGGCGTGAACGAGGACGCCGGGAGGCCGTCGACGGGATCGCCCGTTCCGCCGGGATTGTTCGGGCTGGTCGGGCCGGTCGGGCTGTTCCACCAATTCTGGTCGAGGTCGGCGGAGGGTCCGTGGTTGTCGACAGCGATGCCGTTGCCGACGAAGCGGTTGGCTGCCAACGTCCCGTTGCCGTCGATTCGCCCAGTGCTCGTCGTGGTCATGCCGACGTCGTTCCCGAGGAACTGGGTGTGGCGAGCTCGGACCAGGCCGCCCGTCACGCTGAAGGTTCCGATCTCGCAGTTCTGGAAGATCGAGTCCTCGAGGCGCATCCGGCCGCCGTCTGACTGCAGGGCGATCTGCGCGTGCTCGAAGACGGCGTTGCGTGCCATCGCTCGGAAGTTGTCGACGAGCTTCAATCCGAACCAGGGCAATCCGGGCTGCTTCGCGCCGAGGCGCACCGGATTCTCACGGGTGCCGTCCAGGAAGAGCTGCGCGCCGTCCGTGACGAAGAACGCACCGGCATTCGGCTGAAAGAGGACCTCGGCACCCGGTCCGATTCGGAGCGAGCCACCGCGATTGTCCGGGAATCCCGAGACGACATAGGGGACGCCCGTGTCGGCCCAGTAGCGCCCGGCGCCCGGTAGCAGCTCGCCGGCGAGGATCTCGTTGTTCTGGTTACCGGTCTTCGGGAGCTGAGAGCCTTCGAGGAGACCACCTCCCGTGAGGAAGATCTCCAGCGGATAGAGGTTGCCCTGCGTGGTGACCGCGGGGCCCAGGAGATAGTTCGCGCCGCGAACGCGGAGCCCGGCGCCAGAGGTGTAGTTCGTCACCGAGACGCGGTTCACGAAGGTCGGCTGCGAGACGTTCTCGCGCTCGATCACCAAAGGCGCACCCTCGAGGGTGACCTGATCGAGATACACGAGGCCCTGGAGGATCGCCGGCGAGCCTTGTGAGAGATCGCAGCGCGCGACGCGCAGGCTAGCGGCGAGGCCGAAGGTGCCGCCGAGGAGGCCGCCGCGGAAGAGGCAGTCTTCGATCACCGCCAGTCGCCCGTATCCCTCGACCAGTCCGCCCGCCGGGACCAAGGCGCGCCGGAGCTGGAGGTTACCCTGGCCGGCGCTGAATCGGTGGGGCACCGACAGAAGCGCTTCCTCGATCCACGTCTCGCCGGTCGTGACGATGCCCGTTTGGGAGCTGCTCACGCCGTTGAAGATGATCGGTTGACCCGGTATCCCGAGCGCGAACAGCTCACCCTCGACGTGCAGCTCGTTGTCGGTCCCGAAGGTGACGGTCACTCCTGGCTCGACGATGACGCGGCCGCCTTCGGGGATCGTGAGGTCCTGGCAGATCGTGTATGGGCTGTCCGCCACCGTCCATCTCGCAATCTGGCCGGGCAAGGGAATCGGCACACCGCAAGGCGGCCCGGGAGCGGGACCCACCGTCAGCGCGTCGACCGAAAGGATCGCGCCGCGACCGAAGGCCGTCATGATGTAAGGCGAGCGGTAACGAAAGGCGAGTCGTCCGCTGCGAGGCAACGGAATCACGATCTGGCGATAGCCAGCCTCGGAGATCGGGAGCTCGGCGCTGAATAGGAGCTGGGTGAAGTCACCGACGTCGGTCGCGTTCTGACCCGTGCTCGTCTGGCCGCTCGGCGACAAGCGGATCTCGATGTGGGTGTCGGCGAAGGTGGACCCGCCGGAGTAGACCCAGAGAGAGAAGATGTCGCCGGCTTGGAGGCCGGGGAGATCGGGCAGGATCGCCCATGTGCTCATCGCACCGCCGAACCAGTCGGTCGCCTGCGAGCTCGCCTCGAGGTAGCCGTTGCCCTCGAACGGAGTGCCGCCGAACTGAGTGCCGTCGTACCAGGCCGGACCACTTTCCTGGTCGCTCTGGTTGCGGAAGAGCCAGCCGGCCGCGATGAGATTCTGCGGACCTTCGCCCGCGGGATCGGCGGGCCCCACGTTCTCGAAGCTCTCACGGAAGTCGACTTGGGCCGTGGCCATCGGTGTCGCCAGCATCGCGGCGAGCAGGGTCGAGAGGAAAGGGATCCGGGCGGCTCGGCTCGCGATGGCCGGCCGATCGTGATAGGTCGGGGACTCTGCCGGGTCGGAGTCGAGGGCTGCGGAAGGCGGCTTCGGGATGGTCATGATTGGCTCCTCGAGCGCTCGGTCGCTCTGTGCTCTGGGCGGTGATGGCAGGCCTGGCACGGACGCAGTGCAACGGTGCGGAGCGAATCGCAACCCGGGGGCCATCTCCGAAACGAAACTCCGCCGCGAGTCGTTCGATCTCGCAGGTCGGCTGATTGCAGGAGTTTGGAAGTGTTGCGCCGACATCGCCCGCGGCCGATGCCCGCGCCGAATCCGTTCAGAATCCGGATGCGAAGCAGAGCGACTCTTCCGGCCATCGAGCCTCACTCCACGATCGGAGCACCCAGGATCTCAGCGACCCGAGTCGCTGTCGCGCGAGCGCGTTCCTCGTTCCGAGTGCGCTCGAGGAGGATCACCAGCCGCGGCCGGACGTGCAGATTCGCCTCGAGCTTGCGGTACGAGACCGAGGCGCCGTCGGCTCGGCCGGTGCTCGGGCTCTCGAGCTTCGTCTTCAGCCGCACCTCCTTCGCGTCTTGGAAGTCGAAGTCGACGCGCTTCGTGCGCCAGCCGGCGCCGAGGTAGCGGCAGTAGGTAGCTTGCCGACTCGCGGCCTCTAAGGTGAGGGACTCCCGTCGCAAGGACCAGCTCACGCCGCAGCCGAGGAGCAGGACACCGAAGGCGATCGCGGCGAAGCCGGCCAGTCGAAAGCCGGAGTCCTCTGCCTCGAGCAGGAAGCCGAAGGCGATGCCGGCGGCACACATCAGGATCCCGACCAGCCAGACGAGCCAAAGGCCTTCCTCGCCTTGCTCGCCCTCGATGCGCCGACCGCACAAGCGGAGCACGCCTTCTGCGTCATGGACGATTCTCATGGGATCACCGTGCAGGTTTCGGCAGGCCCCGCGCTCAGAGGATACCACGCTTGCTCAAGCGAGATCCGAGTGAAGAGGCGCGGCCGCGATCGTGACGGCGATGAGCTCTCGAGCTTCGGGATCGTCGCTCTCGGCGATGAACTGGAGCAGGTCGTTCAAGCGGCGGTTGAGCTCGGCGACGACCTTGGGCTTCAAGCGAACCTGGAGCTGCTGGATGCGAAAGGCCGGATGACGGGTGACGCCGGCGTCCCGCTGGTGCTCGAGTGCGGACTGGAGCTGCCTCTCGGTGAGGCGCAGCAGCGCGGCGGCCGAGCGCTGCATCGCCGCCAGATAGTCTGGGTCGACCTGGTCCGGGTCGGTGCGCAGGTAGCGAGCGATCGGCCGGTAGGTCTTCTCCTTGTGCCGTCCGACCCGGCGCACCTCGGCGATCTCGATCAGGCCGACCTTTTCGAGCGCGCGCAGGTGGTAGTACAGCGACTCGGCCTGACGACCGAGGTGCTCGGCCAACTCCCGAGCACTCGCCGCGCCCAACGCGCTCAAGAGGCGAAGGATCTGATGGCGGACGGGTGAGACGACTTCGGCGAGCTGCGCGGGGTCGGAGACGGTGTAGAGATCGCGGCGGCGGGGGCTCATGGCCGCGATTTTGCCAGAGGGAGTCGGAGGGCTACGACTAAAAGATGCGAGATATTTTTAGTCGTCACCAACGATGCCCATTGCGCTCGCGTACTCCGGTGCGAGGGCGAAGCAGCCCGACCCGAAGCATCTCTCGAACCTCTGGAGCACAACGATGCCCGTTCCTCGAATCCTCCTGGTCCTCGCCTTGGTCTTCGGTCCGGGCTGGATCGTCCCATCGGCGCACGCTCAGGACGTCGACTCCTGGACACCGGCCGAAGCTGCCCTTGCCGCCGAGCTGAAGAGCCGAGTAGAGGAGCGCGCCGCGGCAGAGCGCTTTTCGGGAACCGTTCTCCTGGCCAAGGGGGAGAATGTCTTGTTCGAGGGCGCCTACGGTCTGGCGAGCCGGCGCTACGGCGTGGCGATGCAGATCGACACCAAGCTCAACATCGGCTCGATGAACAAGATGATGACCGGTGTCGCGATCTGCCAGCTCGTCGAGCAAGGGCGATTGTCGTTTGCCGATCCGGTCGGGAAGTACCTGCCCGACTATCCCAATGCCGACGTGCGCGAGAAGGTGACGATCCATCACCTGCTGACTCACACCAGCGGCTTGGGCAGCTACTGGAACGAGGAGTTCGAAGCGCGGCGGGCGCAGCTTCGCACCGTCGTCGATCTGATTCCGCTCTTCGCCGAGGATCCGCTGCGCTTCGAGCCCGGAGCACGGTTCGGCTACAGCAACTCCGGGCCGGTCCTGCTCGGCCGAATCCTCGAGGTCGTCACGGGGCAGAGCTACTACGACTACATCCGCAAGCACGTCACCGGGCCGGCCGGCATGAAGGGCACCGACTGCTACGAGACCGACGACCCGGTTCCGAACCTGGCGATGGGGTACATGCGAATGGGAGCCGACGGTCGCCCCGATCCGAGCGCACCGCTTCGAAGCAACCTCTTCGCTCACTCCGTGCGCGGCGGTCCGGCCGGAGGCGGCTACTCGACCGTGGGGGATCTTCAGCGCTTTGCGCTCGCGATCATGAATCACCGCCTGCTCGGCGAGGAGATGACGAAGACGCTGCTCGAAGGCAAAGTCGAGCTCGGCCCGGGAGTGAGCTACGCCTACCTCTTCGACGACTCGCACCTCGGCCCGGTGCACTTCTACGGGCACAACGGCGGCGGACCCGGGATCAATGGCGAGCTGACCTTCTTCCCGGGCTCAGGATACGTCCTGGCCGTGCTCTCCAACATCGACCTCGCTGCGACCGAGATCGCCGAGGAGTTTCGCCCCAAGATCGCGGCCCTCATCGATCCGACCGCGGCCCGCGATCGGGCGAGGCCGCCATATCGATTGGGCCTGCGCTTGGCCTTGAGCGACGGCGAGCCCCGAGTGGAAGGCGTCGATCCCGGAGGCCCTGCGGAGAAGGCGGGTCTACTGGCGGGGGACGTGCTCGTCTCCATCTCCTCTCGACCCGTCGGTGCCGACGTGCTCGCGCAGATCGACGACGCGCTCCGTCCCGGCACGCCCTTCCGAATCGGCGTGCGCCGCGGCTCGGAGACCCTGACTGTCGCGGTCCGACCCGAGCGGGTGGACTAGGTGCTCAGACCCGATGGGCCGGTAGATGGAAGCCCAGGGCGAAAGCCCTGGGAGCTACTGGCCCGAGGGCCAGCAACTCAAACTTCGCCGTGACGGCGGCTCTGGTAGACCCGCTCGACCTCGAGGAGCTGTCGCATCAAGACGTAGAGCGCGAAGATCACCGCTGCGCCGCCCATCACGAAGAGCACGAAGTCCAGGTGAATGCTCGAAGCCAGGACGGCGGGCGGTGGCATCGGCTCTCCTGACACCGCGGCGCGCGCTCTCTGCAAGGTCGACCACAAGAGAGGATGAGACGCGAGGAAGCCACCGGCTCCGAGCAGCACCAGCGCTGTCAGGAGCGGCCGCGGCTCGGCGCTGACGTCATCGCGACGGGCCCGGCGGGTGAGGACGACGGCCCACGCTCCCAAGATCAAGGCAAGGACGGCGGTCGCGGCGATGCTCCAGGCGAGCCGGCCAGCAGCGAGGTCGAAGTCTTGCGAGGTCGGCGACGACTGGACCATCGTCGACAGCGCGATCGCGTAATCCTCCGCTCGCCAGGTGAACACCAAGACCGCGGCCGCGATCGGGGCGAGCCAAAGCGCGCGGCCCTGAATTCGGCGCTCCGAGTCGAAGAGCGACCGGTAGAGGCTCGAGCCGGCGAGGGCGAAGGCCAACAGGCCGAGCACGACGAGCAAGCGAAAGCCAAGGCCTCCGTCGAGCCAACTGAACAGCGTCGTTCCCCCGGAGACATCGCGGAGCGCCGACAGCCAGAACTGGCTGGCCCCCGACTCGGTGCTCGCCGCCACCTGCCCGACGGCCGTTCGAAAGCGGACGAACGCTGTCAGGCCCGGAAGCAATGCGCCGAAGCAGAGCCCAAGGATCATTGCGAAGGCACCGACGCGGAGGCCCAGCATCTCGCGGCGGAGGAGCCACTCGCGATCGAAGAAGCCCAGCCAGTACCGGCTCGCGAGATAGTCCCGGTAGTACACGCGCTCGAGATCACCGGCCTCGCCGATCGCGGCGGTCGCCCGATCGAGTGCTTCGTCGAGATCGTTCGTCTCGGTGACCTTCTCGGCAACGCTCTCCTCGAGGTGCCCCAAGAGCTCGTTGCGGACCTGACGCCCGTAGTGGGAGTCGGGGGGAATGCGGCGCAGCAGACGATCGATCTGCTCGACGAGTCGCTTCATCGTGTGTCTCCTCAGGTCTTCTCGGAGCCTTCGAGCACGTCCTCGACGAACTCGGCGTAGGCGCGCCACTCGCTCCGTCGCTCGTCGAGCGCCTTGCGACCGGCCTGGGTCAGGCGGTAGCAGTGACGCGACCGCGCGCCTTGTTGACGCGTTCGGCTCGCGAGCCAGCCTTCGCGCTCGAGTCGGTGGAGCAGCGGGTACAAGGCGCCCTCGTTCATGCGGAAGCGATCCGAAGAGCGACGACGCAGCTCTTGGATGAGGGCGTAGCCGTGCAGCTCGTTCTCGGCCAAGAGGGCGAGGATGAGCGTGGCGCCCGTTCCCTTCATGAGCTCGGAGTCGAATCGGTCCATGGGCTCCACCATCGGTTCGTCGGGTGATTACCTCGGCACCAGATGTATCAATCTCTGAGGTATGTGTCCAGAGTCCGAATCCCCGGAGATCTGCGTGAGCGACTCGAGGCGCAAAGCCGTGATCTTCGCTCCACCCTGCACGCTCTCGAATCGACTTGAGTCGCTGCGGTGCTCGGATCGATAGGGCGCGACAGGAAGGGTTCTGAACGCCGAAAACTCCAGAGAGGTCGATGCGATGGGAAAGAAGAAGAAAGAGAAGAAGAGCGGGGGCGCGTTGGTGGTCCTGGTCCTGATGGTCGGGTTGGCCGGAGCGGGGTATGTGTTCTGGCCGCAAATCAATGACTTCGTCCAAGGATGGCTCGATCGCGCTCCCTTCTGAGACGACCTGCAGACGTGCCGGAGACGATTGGCTCTTGAAGCGGGCCCTGCCTTTCCGGCACGTTCTGGGCCTTACGGACGGCGAGTGACGGGCAGGAGCGAGGACGAGCGATTGAGCGATCAGAAGAACGGTTGCGTGGTGGGCTGCATCGTCATCGTCGCAGCCCTCCTACTCATCGCGGCCTTCGCCCTCTTTTCCCCCGAGATCTTCTCGTTCATCAAGGACCTCGTGAAGTCCTCGTCGTTCTAGAGGCCAGAGCCCAAAACCAGAGCCCGCGCGACCGAGACGGAGAGTGACCGCCGAGCGATCAGCGGCTACCTCGACGCCGCTGACGATCGAGCGGAGAGGTGCCGAGCAAGGGGCTACTCGGAGAGCGCCTCGTCGTTCTAGAAACCAGAGCCCGCGCGACCGAGACGGAGAGTGACCGCCGAGCGATCAGCGGCTACCTCGACGCTGCTGACGATCGAGC
>JAVJTD010000539.1:0-18938 GCA_040219065.1 Planctomycetota bacterium | reverse complement strand
GCTCGATCGTCAGGGACGTCGAGGAAGCGGCTTCCGGTTCAACAGCCGCTCCCCGTATCGGTCGCGCGGGCTCTGGTTTGAAAGGTCGCCGCTCCGATCGGCGCTCAGTCGTCCTTGATCCTGTTCAGCTTCTCGAGCTTTGCCTGTGCTTCCCGGTTTTCGGGGTCGAGGAACACGGCGGCTTCGAGGAGGCGCTTCGCGTCGTCCAGTCGACCGGTGAGCTCGCTCATGAAGGCGAGGAACGTGATCGTCCCGATGACTTGCGGGCGGAACGTCCGCACCGTTTCGTAGAGTTGCTTGGCTTCCTCTCGCCGGCCGTCCTCCATCAATGAGAAGATCGTCGAGGCGAGTAGCATCGAGCTCTCATGAACGAGGCTCTTCGAGTCCTTCGTGCGGAGCAGGATCTCACAGGTGCGCTCGACACCCTGCTCGCGCAGCAGATGGGGGAGCTGTCTGGGAGTCGGCGCAGTCGTGGGGTCGATCGGCTCGGGTCCGTCTTCACCGAGCCTAGCGACCTCGAGGTGGATCGCGTCGCCCAGCCGCGAGCGCTTCGCCGCGAGGCTGGCCTCGGCCAGTGGTCCCGGCTCGCCGAGAAGATGGGCCTTCAGGTAGGAGACGACGAAGGCGACCAGCGCTGCGTAGTCGCGGTGTGCGGCGGTGGCGCGAGGGAGATCGCCGTCGCCGGGCTGGGCCATCATCAGCCAGCGGTTGTGCTGGTGACCTTGGGCGATGTACTCGTTGTGATCGAGATCCGGGATCGTGAGGTAGGTGCGCTCGCAACCCGTGAGGTGGTCGATCAGCTCGAACGAGGCGGCCGGTCCTGCCGTCACGAGCATCGGCCCAGTCACCGCCTCGGCCCGTTCGAGCACTCGGTCGGTCAGCTCTCGCCAGCCGGGCGTGCGCAGCGCGTAGTAGTCGAGCGTCGTGTCGAGCAGGACGCGGACATCGGCGGGCGAGGACGAGCGCAGGGCATCTCGTAGGATCGCCTGGGCACCGGCACTGTGGCCGACATAGGCGATTCGTTGCCAGTCGCCATGGGCTTCGCTCGCGGCCCAGGTCGCGAGGAAGGCCAGATCGAGCCCGGAGTCGATTCGCCCGTCGATGTGGAGCGAGCTGCCGTCTCCTTTGCAGAAGGCGCTGCTGACGACGACGAAGCCGTGGCTCGCAAGGATCTCGCAGAAGGCGGCATTGTCCTCGTAAGACGAGGCCGCACCCGAATGGTGTACGACGATTGGAAACGGACCCTCGAGCGGCGTTGCACTGCGCCGCGCCCGCGTCGGTGACGAGAGGATATGGTCGAGGCTCACCGCTTCTTCCGGAGTCAGCTCCGCCTCCGGCTTTCCGGTGATCTCCTCGGCGGCGATGCCGCGGGCGAGGGAAGTGAGCTCGCTGGCGAGAGCATGCAGCGCTTCGTTCGCGGGCTCGATCTCGAAGTACTCGGCGTGCGACATGAGCGGCGCGTCCGCTTCCGCCTCGGTCGGGTACCAGCAGTTCACCAGGATCGGCCGAGGGGCTTTACTCGCGCCGTAGGTCTCCCCGTCATCGAAGGCCGTGCGGTACGTGCGAGTCTCATCGAGCGCCCAACTGCAGCGAAACCCGACGTCATGCGAGCCCGGCTCGAGAAAGGACTCGGGCTCGGTCTGCGCCACCGCGTCGGAGGCGAGGAAGACGATGAGAAGGGCAGCGGCGATTCGCATGAGAGCAGCGGCGCGGCGCCGGAGCATATCGGGTGACAAACTGCGCATGAGTCCGCGGGAGTGCCCAAGTCGAGCGAGCCAGAGACCGAGTCTGTCGGTGAGAGCTCGCACGAGCGAGCTTGGGCCTCCTCGAACGTTCAACGGCTCAACGTCCAACTTCAAACCTCCAAGACTCGAGCAGAGATGCCTCTCGGCAAGCCAGACTTTGCAGAACGTTCAAGTGCCCAAGCCGAGCGAGCCAGAGACCGAGTCTCTTGGTGAAGGCTCTCCCAAGCGAGCTTGGGCCGGGGGCTCGCCGTGAACCTACTGGAGCAGCGAGCCTATTCCGCGATCCAAGCGGGCGGGACGCCCGCGTTCCCAGTGGTTTCACGTCAGCTCGTCCTTTCAATCCGAGGTGCGGGCCACGCTCGCAGGCATGGCGGTGGGACGTCGCCCGCGGCGCATGACCAGGCCGACGCTTCCCAAGACGAGCGCCGTGCCGAGTAGGGTGTGCCAGCTCAGAGGCTCCTGGCCGAAGACCGTCCCGATCGTCAACGCGAGGATCGGCGTGAGGTAGGCGATCACTCCGAGCCGGTGTGCCGGTGCGTGACGCAGGGCCCAATAGTACAGCCCGAAGGTGACGACCGTGCCGACGATCGCGAGGTAGAGGACGCTGCCGATGGCGGTGGCGGACCACACGATCCGGGCGTCGCCTTCGCGCATGCCGGCGATGGCGAGCAACACGATGGAGGCGATGAGGAGCCCGTTGCGATTGAGCTGCACCGAGCTGACATGGCCGCCATGCTTCTTGACGTAGACCTGGCCGAATGACGTCACGAGCGGGCTGAGCAGCAGGAGCGCGCCGAAGATCATGCCGTCCTCGCCGATCTCTCGCAGGTCGGTCAGGAACAGGATGATGATGCCGAGGAAGCCGATCGAGAAGCCCAGCCATTGGCGACGCGACATGACCTCGTCGGGAAGGAAGATGCGCACGCAGGTCGCGAGCATGAGGGGAAACGTGCCCCAGAAGACGCTCACCAGGCCCGACGGCAGCTTGGTCTCGACGACGTAGACGATCGCGTAGGCGATCGTGAAGTTGCCCAGGCCGAGCACCAGGCTGATGCGGAGACCGGGCCGCCTTCCGCCCTCGCGGCGGCTGATCGCGGGGGCGATCAGGGCGAAGATGGACCCGGCGATGGCGAAGCGTACACCCACCGCGGTGAAGGGGGGAAGATCGGAGAGCCCTTCTTGGATGACGAAGTAGGTCGTGCCCCAGACGAGTGAGAGCAGCCCGATGATCAGGTCGGTGACACGCAGTCGCGACGGATCGATGGGCAGGCTCTCGGGCCTTTTCACTCGTGACCCCGCACGGCGTGTGGCTGATAGGGGGAGGTCAGTCGTTCGATGTCCTCGTCCCGCAGCTCGAGCTCGACGCTGGCGGCGGCGATGTCGAGATGCTCGAGCTTGGTCGCGCCGATGATCGGAGCGGTGACGGCTGGTTGGGCGAGGAGCCAGGCGAGCGCCGTTTGCACGGGATGGACGCCGATCTCCTGGGCGAGCTCTTCGTTGGCCTTCATCACCTCGAAGTCGCTCGGGTGATCGTAGAGGCGCCGGGCGAAGTCGTCGGACTCGGCCCGCTTCGTCGACTTTGCGTCGTCGGGAGCGGTGCGGCCACCGGCGAGCAAGCCGCGAGCGAGGGGCGACCAGGGGATGACACCGAGGCCTTCGTCCTCGCAGAGCGGGAGCATCTCGCGCTCCTCCTCACGGTAGAGGAGGTTGTAATGGTTCTGCATCGAGACGAAGCGTGACAAGCCGCGGTTGTCGGAGATCGAGAGCGCTTGGGCGAGCTTCCAAGCGAAGGTGCTGCTCGCGCCGAGGTAGCGGACCTTGCCCTGGGTCACGAGCTGGTCGAGCGCCTCGAGAGTCTCGTCGATCGGCGTCTCGGGGTCGAAGCGGTGCACCTGGTAGAGATCGATCGTCTCGACACCCAACCGCCGCAAGCTGGCCTCGCAGGCCTGCTGGATGTGCTTGCGCGAGAGGCCACGGCTGTTGGGGCCCTTGCCCGTCGGGAAGTAGACCTTGGTCGCGATGACGAGCTCGTCGAGGTTGCCGAGCTCCCGGAGCCAGTAGCCGGTGACCTCTTCGCTCACGCCGTTCGAGTACATGTTCGCCGTGTCGAAGAAGTTGATGCCCAGCTCGATCGCGCGGCGGAAGAAGGGGCCGGCCGCCTCCTTGTCCAGCACCCACGGCCGCCAGCCCGGATCGCCGTAGCTCATGCAGCCGAGACAGATCTCCGAGACCTCGAGGCCGGTATCACCCAGTCGTGTGTAATGCATGGTCACTCCTCAGCTCAGTGCGACGAAGTCGGGACGCTCTCGGTGCAGACGGCGGAAGATCTTCAACATCGGCCAGGGCAAGACGACGAGCGTCAATAGGCCCAACCCCGGCAGGAGCAAGCTCGCGCGCATGCTCGTCCAGCTCATGCCCGTGCCGTAGACAGCCGACGAGCCGAGGATGAACACCCAGTTGAGCCAATTCGCCGAAGCGAACACCTGGCCCTTGTCGGCGGCGTCGGGCCTCGCCTGGATGAAGGCGAGGAGCGGCACCGAGTAGAAGCCGGCCGATGCGCCGAGCAGGAGGGAGAGGAGAACGGCGGCCACGATCGGACCCGTCCCGGCCTGCGGGATGAGCTCGACGCTGTCCTGCACCTCGCGCGGCGCGTTCTTCAGCTCGGCGAAGCGCTCGAGCTCGGGACCGGTGGGTGCGTGAACCGGGATGGCCACGAAGAGGATCAGCAGGGTGACCATCGCGATCAGCCCCGGAACGATCAGCTTCAAGCGCACCTTGTCCTTCGACAAGCGGGCGACGGCGATGCTGCCGATAGCGATGCCGATCGACATCGTCGAAACGAGGAGGCTGGTCTCGAAGTTGTTGAAGCCGAGTTGGAGCCGACCGTAAACATTGAGCGATTGGAGGACGACGCCGCCGACCAGCCAGAACCAACTGTAGACGAGCAGGATGTCGAACAAGAGCCGGTCGTGGCGGAACGCGTCTCGAAGTGTCGGCCAGATGCTGACGAAGGAGCGCGCCGTCAGGCGTCGATCGGGATCGCTCGGCGGACGACGTGCGATGCCGAGTGACATCCACGTGCCGGCCACGGCGATCAGCACCGCGAGGCCGCCCGGCAGCCAGAGGCGATCGCTGAACTCGTCGAGTAGCCAACCGGCCAAGGCGACTCCGAGGATGATGGCGAAGAACGTCGTCATCTGCGTCAGGCCGGTGGCCCGCGACAGGTCTCGCTCGCGGACCAGCTCCGGCAGGCCACCGTACTTGGGAGGGCCGAAGAAGGCGCTCTGCGTTCCCATCAAGAAGGTGACGATCGCCAGCAGCCACAGGTACGAGGGGACTTCCCCGCTCGTGTCGACGACCATCGTCGCGAACACCAACAGGCCGAGCACCATCACGCCGATCTCGGCGACCTTGCAGGCGACCATCAAGCTGCCCTTGCTGAACCGGTCGGACAGGTCACCCGCGAAGCCCGAGAAGATCAAGAAGGGCAGGGCGAAGAGGAACTGGACGACGGTCTGGAACTCGGTTCCTGCCGCGATGTACCCGAGGCTCAGGAGCAGGACGAGCTGCTTGAAGACGTTGTCGTTGAAGGCCCCGAGCGCTTGCGTGCCGAGGAAGCGGAGGAACGATCGGTTACGGGTCGGCAGCGGCGGAAGCTGCTCCTGTGGCGTCTCGTCGTACCCGGGCATCACGTTTCATCGTTGGAGACGAATCCGAAGCCTCCGCCCACCGGAAGCCAGGCCGAGATTCTACCGCAACGGCGGCCTCGAGCCGCGAGGTAGTGGGCAAGCGGCAGGACGAGGCTCGGAGCGCCGACTTCAGCCGCTCTGGGTGTCCTCTTCTCAGTCGACGATCGTCCCCGGCCCAAGCTCGCTCGGTGGAAGTCGCTTCATGGAAGGAAGGCTTCCGGCTCGCTCGACTTGGGCACTCCAGCGCACGACCTTACCGGCCGACTCACTTGCCGGCCACCGCCTCAATCGGTCTTCAGCTTGGCCTTGGCCCACTCTTCCCATCGCTCGTCGAGGACTCGGAGTGGATCGCCGCCTTCGGGCAGGCCGAAGATCTCGCGGGTGTCCTTGCGCCACTGCTCCAGCCAGTCCTTGTCGGTCGAGGAGGCGTGCTCGCAGCCGCTGCGGAGGAACTTCTGTCCGGCGAGTCCTTCGTTGTCCATGAGGTAGATGAAGAAGCTCGTGCCTTTGGCGACGTCCCCTTCGTCCATCTGGGAGAGGTCCTTGCCCGAGAGCGTGTCGATCGGCGTATCGCGCTCGAGAGCCATCTGATGAATCGCGTCCTCGCCGCCGTAAGCCGCGCCGCCGCCCGACTTCTCCTCGCCTGCGTAGCGGTCTGTCCGCATCGCGCGGCAAAAGGTGGTGCTTCTGCCGAGGTTGATCAAGGTGAGGTAGTAACCGAAGCCCTCGGAGAGCCAGGAGAGGGATTCACGGCGCCGCCACTTGTTGAAGTGAAGGTCCGCCAGGCTGTGACCCAGGCGATGGGCCATGATCTGCTCGAAGTCGAGATCCTCGGCACGCCAATAGGAGAAGTACGGGATGTCGCCCTTCTTGCGGCGGATGACGCCCGTGCCTTTGCCTTTGAGCATCTGCTCCTTCTGCGGGCCCCAACTCATCCGGTAGAAGCGCTCGTAGATCTGCTCGTAGGCCTTCACGTCGTCGGGGCCGAAGTAGATCTCTTGGAAGCACTCATCTGGGATCCAGTCCTCGTAGCTCTCGTCGTCGTAGGCGAGGATGAAGTCGGCGCGCACGGTGGCGATCACCTGCTCACCGAACTCGAGAAGCGCCTTCACCCGGTCCTCGTCGATGACCTGCTTGCTGAAGGTGATGCGGCAGTGAGGGCTCTCCATGATCGCGAACAGATCGGACTCTCCGAGCAGCTCCTTGCCGAGCGCGTCCAGGCCTTCGGGCACCTCGATCTTCTCGGCCTTCTTGACGATCTCCTTGGGGGCGTCGACCTTGCGCAGCTTCTTGTCGACGTTCTTGACGGCGCGATCGCCGAAGCCGAGCTCCGACATCCAGCGGATCAGGCGCGCCTTGCGAAGCTCGAGTCGCTTCTCGGCGCGCTCCATCTGATCGGTGCCACGCCTGTACTCCTTCAGGCCCGACTGGAGATCGTCGAGCTCGGCGAGCTTCTCTTCGAAGGCCTTCGCCAAAGTGAACAGGTCGTAGTCTCGAGTGAGCACCTTGATCGAGCCGACGTCCTTGCCCGTGAGCTCGGCGAGGCGAGAGCCGGCCATTCCCGCCTTCTGGCCGCCGACCAGCTTGTAGGGAGCCGGTACGGGCGAGCTCGGATCGAGCAACACGATTCGGATCTTGTGTGACTCGCTCGAGGGCCAGGAGATGTTGTTGTCCCGAAAGGTCACGCCCGTCAGGACCTCACCGGCCAACACGTTTTGGCCGTCTCGATCGAAGACGTACTTCCCGTAGGGTCGCATCGCCTTCTCGTCGCGAAAGTGGAAGGTGTAGATCTGGGCTTCGCCAGCGGAAGCCGCCAGCGCCGAAAAGAGCAGCGTCGCGAAGAGCGTGCGGTACACGAGACCCCCCTGGGTTTTGCGTTCGAGACTTGCAGTGTGGGTCAGGCTGGTTCATCTGACAGGCATCCTGAGAGGATACGAAATCCTCACCGATGAGTGACGCTCAATTGTTCGGAGCGCTGCGCTCGGAGCGCTGCGCTGGAGCGCCGGCTTCAGCCGGTCTCGGTGTCCTCCAGTCGAAGCTCGCCGGGGTCATCGGCAATGAAAGGTGCAGGAGGGCGTCGTTCTTGGAACCGTATCTGATCCTCATCCTGACTTTCGTCTCGATCGCGATGCTCGTCGGAAGCGCGTTTGCGTTACCGCTCGTCGCGGTCAGGCTGCCCGCCGACTACTTCATCGCCGACCGAAGACAGAGGAAGCAGCATCGCAAGTCCTCGCATCCCGCGCGCGTGATCGCGAAGAATCTGCTCGGCGTGATCCTCGTCATCGCCGGCATCGCCATGCTGGTCTTGCCCGGGCAAGGCATCCTCTCCATCGTCGCGGGCCTCGCCCTCATCGACTTTCCGGGCAAGCACCGCCTCCAACGCTTCATCGTCCTCCGAACCGGCGCCCACCGCCTGCTCAACCGCATGCGCCGAAAGGCCGGCCAAGAGCCGCTCGAGCTCCGAAAGTGAGCGATCTGTTCCCGGCACAAATGGCCCACTTTCCGCAGCACCCTTGCTCAGGCCCTGACCGATTGGAAGGTGGTCCTGACGAGAACGGGGGTCTCGAATCGAGCAGGCCTCGCCGGCTCGGTCGCGCGGGCTCTGTTTTTCTTGGCGATCTGTTCCCGGCACAAATGGCCCACTTTCCGAAGCACCCTTGCTCCGGCCCTGACCGATTGGAAGGTGGTCCTGACGAGCACGGGGTCTCGAATCGAGCAGGCCTCGCCGCCTCGGTCGCGCGGGCTCTGATTTTCAAGGACACACGATCTTATTCCTGTCCGTCTCGCAGCTCGGTCAACACGCCGTTGGGTTGACGCCAGTGGAGTGCCTTTTCGTCACGTCGCGCCGACTCCGGAGCGGTGAGCGATGCGAGGCGCTTCTCGGCCAAGGTGTCTCTCGCGCTCCAATGCACCTCGAGCTCGTCTTCGCTCGCGACAGAGATCCTCACGTCGAAGCGGCCGCCTCGATGAGGGAGCGAGGTGACCGTGTACTCTCGGCCTGGTATCCACAGGGATTCGGGAAGAGTCGGCTGGAATCGCACCGTGTCCCCCTCGTCGCGGAAACCGATCACCCCCCGGACGAGATGCAGCGGCATCGTCGCGCCCCAGCCGTAGCCTTCACCGCCGCGGGGGGCGTCCAGCGCCCAGTGCTCGAGAGCAATGCCGGGCAAAGGCTCGGAGCCGCTCCAATCGCGCCGGTCCCAGGCGGACCAGATGCGGTCGGCGTTGTACGCCACGACCTCGGCGATCTCGAACGGCATCTCCAGTCGATGACCGCACTCGCAGAGCTGGAAAAAGAAAGAAGCCCACTCCAGCCCGGGTGACCGCTCGGCGATGCGCATTCGAAGCTGCTCTTGCAGCACCTCCTGCTGGGCCGCACTCACATCGCCCAACAGGGCCGGAGAGAGGTGGGTCACATCCTCGATCGGGTCGTGGCGATCGCTGCCTCGAACGTGATCGTAGAACCCGTGACGCGTCCAGAGACGAGTCAGGCTGGCCCGCAACTCCTCGGCGATGTCGCGCCAGCGATCCCCGTTCGAAAAGCGGCTCAGGAAACTCGCCGCTTGGATCATCCCGACGTGCAGGTCGACCGGATGCACGTGCCGAGTGCACTCGCCGCCGGTCGGCTGATGGCAGGCGAAGCGCTCGGAGCTGTCCTGACCGCTCTCCCAAGAGCAGACGTAGAAGGGCAACCCGTCCGCATCGCGCCGCCGCCTGAGCCAGTACTCGAGGTAGTCGGAGAGGACTGGCCGTAGCTCATCGATCCACTCATCGGATTCACCGCGAGCCCGCATCAGGTCGAGGCAGGCGAAGGGCCAACACCAAGCCGGGCTGGTGCCGCAAATCGTGCCATCGCGCGCCACCATGTTCGGGGAGCCGTCCTCCCGGACGCACGGAAGCTGCGGGCCGAGGGCCGCTGCGTCTCGCAGCGAGCCGGAGACCAGCGCCTGGGCCGCCGACGGATCGGCGAGGGAGTAGGTCGCCATGTCGAGCATCGTCTCGGCCAGGACGAAGCGTGGCACCTGGATCTGCATGCCGTCCCAGCTCGTGCGGAAGATGCCTGCCGGATCACGCCGAGACAGCCGCAGCGTCTCGAAGTCGATCACCCAGCCGCGTCGCCAATGGGCGGGCCAGTCGCCCTCGAGGCGAGGGGCCTCTGCCCAGAACAGCTCGTCGCGCACGATCGCTCGACCGCGAGCCGTGTCGACGGCCTTCCGATCGAAAGGGCGCGGCGCATCCGAGACCCAGTGGCTTCGCTCCAGCGTCGCCTCGATCATTCGCCACTCACCCGCGGCCAGGCTCCATTCGAGGACGAAGGCGCCGACGAGCGTCGCGGTGTCGACCGGTACGTCCTCCGGCGCGCCTTGCTCTTTGGAGAGCGGCAAGGTGTCGACGCTGCGAGCGAACGTGCTCGCCGCGCGCTCCGATAGCGTCAGGCGAATGCCGCGCCCTTCGGCAAAGGGCCGAAGCCAAAGAGACCGTGCGTCTCGTCCTGCCGACAACCGGTAGCTCCAGCGGCGCGACCGCTGAAAGTCGAGCTCGAGATGTGCGGCGAGCGCGAGGTCGATCGACCGGTCGGACGAGCCGTCATTGCGCGCAGTGAGACACACGGCGAGGCAGTCCTTGGACACGGGGACGTACTCGACTTCCCATTGGATGTCGTCCAGTGAGAGCGAGTAGACGAAGCGCTCGCAGGAGTGAATCGGGGCGGACAGAGTACCGCCCAGGCGATCGGGCTCCGTCAGCCAATGGCCTTCGTGGCCGAGCAGGACGCGGAGGCCACCGATCCAGGTCGGGCGCTGTGCCTTCGGTGCTCGCCATTCGAAGCCGAGCGGCGGCCGTGAGCGCAAGACGCCCGAGGGATGCGTGACCCAGGCATGGGCCGGGTTTCTCAGATAACCGTGAGGCGGATAGTCGTCCGCGGGGAATGACATGGAGGGGCCGCTCGAATCGGGTCGTTCCGGGTGACGGGCTCGAACGTCAGCCCTGGCGACGCTTCCAGATGCGCTCCAGGACGGCGCGCTGAGGAGCATGCAATTCCGCGAGCCCGCAGTCGAGACAAACTCGGACCTCGAGTGGCACACCGACATCGTCGAGGGAGTGTGCCTTGCCGGGCAGGGGCGAGAACATGGCCAGCCCGAACTGCGCTCCGCCGGGAAGCACTCGTTCCGAATCACACTTCGAGCAACGCAGCGATTCATCGCTCATGGACGTCCCTTTCGATCATCGTCTCACCCTTTCAGCCCGCTGACGTTGACGCCTTCCTTGAAGGACTTCTGCCCCACGAAGAAGAGTACCAGCACCGGCAGGATCATGATCGCGGCGGCCGCCATCAGGAGATGCCATTGCGTCTGGTAGTAGCTGCGGAAGCTGGCGAGGCCGACGGCGAGGGTGAACTTCATCGGATCAAAGAGGTAAATGAGTGGTCGCAGGAAGTCGTTCCAGGTCTCGAGGAAGGTGAAGATCACGACGGTCGCGATGGCCGGCTTCGCCAGCGGCAAGACGATGCGCCAGTAGATGCCGATCTCGCTGCAGCCGTCGAGGCGCGCCGCGTCCAAAAGGTCGCCGGGGATCGTCTTGAAGAACTGGCGGAAGAGGAAGATGAAGAACGGGTTCCCGAAGAAGGCGGGCACGACCAATGGCAAGTAGGTGTCCAGCCAGCCCAGCCCCTTGAAGATGCTGAAGGAGGGGATCATCGTCACCACCGCCGGCAGCATCATCGTGCTGAGAAGCAGCACGAAGAGTGTCCCACGCCCGGGAAACTCCAGCCGGGCGAAGGCGTAGCCGCACAGAGAGCAAGAGAGCACCGTACCGAGGATCGTCAGCGCCACCACGCCGAGCGTGTTGAAGAGGTACCGCAAGAAGTCGAACGTCGTCAGCGCCTCGAGGTAGTTCTCGAAGCGCGGCCGGACGCCTTCTCTCAGCCCCGCTGCCGACACCGTCACCCGCTCTCCTTCCAGAGGGCCGTCCGAGACCAGTCGCACCGTCACGCGCGTCGGCTCCACTTCCTCGAGGACGATCACTCGCCAGCGCTCGCCGCTCTCCGAATCGATGCGCCCTGCGACGATGCCCTGCGCGGGGACGACTCGCTCCTCGCCGGCTCTTGGCCCTTCCTCGATCCGGATCCGCGACGTGCCGTACTCTCGCCCTTCGACCTCGGCGCGATACTCCTCGTCATCGACCGTGACGTACTGTGCATACGGCAAGAGACGGCTCGGATCGAACACCTGGTGCTCGGGCTTGAGGGAGCTGAGGATCAGCCACAAGAACGGTGCGGCCATGCCCAAGGCGCCCACGCCGAGGACGAGCAAGATGGTCAGGCGGCGGCCGGGACTGGCTTTCGGCATGGTCTCATCCGTAGAACACCCGGCGCCCGAAGACGCGGAAGACGATCACCGTCCAGAAGAGGATGATCGCGAAGAGGATCCACGCGAGGGCGTTCGCGTAGCCCATGTGCAGGTACTTGAAGGCCTCCTGGTAGAGGTAATACGCGAAGAAGTAGCTGGCGTGATCGGGGCCGCCCTGTGTCATCAGGTAGCCGGCGTTGAAGACCTGGAACGAGAAGATCACGCCCATCACGAGGTTGAAGAAGATCACCGGCGACATGAGCGGCAAAGTCACGTGCCAGAATTGCCGCAGCGCGCCAGCGCCGTCGAGCTGGGCCGCCTCATAGAGCTCCTTGGGGATGCCTTGCAGCCCGGCGAGGTAGATGACCATGCCGCGGCCGACGCTCCAGAGATTCATGAGGACGATGGCGGGCAGGACGGTGTCCTTGTTGCGCAGCCACTCGACGCGGCCGATGCCGAAGAGATCGAAGGCGCCGATGCCGTCCAGGAAGCTGTTGAGGAGCCCTTCGGGGTTGAGGATCCACAGCCAGAGCACCGCGGTCGCCACGCTCGGCACGATCGAGGGCAGGTAGTAGATCGTGCGCAAGGCACCGATGCCACGCACGCGCACGTTCATGAGCAAAGCGACGGTGAACCCGGCGAGCAGCTCGATGGGGACGGTCAACGCGGTGTAGATCGCTGTCACCTTCAGCGCCTGCGGGAAGAGCGGGTCGGTGGTGAAGATCTGCCGGTAGTTCTGGATACCGACGAACCGCGGCGCACGGAGCAGGTCCCAATCGCACAGGCTCAGGAACAAGGAGTAAACGATCGGGCCGAGGGAGAAGAAGAGCAGCCCCAGGACGCACGGCGCGACGAAGAGGTAGCCGAGCATCTTCTCGCGATGCTCTTGTCCGCGGCGCTGGTCGAGGGAGCCGCGGTAGAACCGAATTGCCAAGACGGCCGCGATCGCCAGGAGCCCCCACGCGATCGTCTTCAAATGCTCGCCGAGGAATCCGCCGAGGGAGCTGAGCCAGGTGTCCTCTCGCTCGCGCCGGTCGATCGCGCTCTGCTCGAGGAAGCCGTCGATCTGCCGCGCCACCCGGCGCGTCGCCTCCTCGATGGAGATCTCGTCGTGCCACAGCCGATCGAAGCCGTGGCTCAGCGCCTCCTCCTGGATGCGGGACATGCCGACCAGGGACGGCAAGACGCGCGCAGTGCCTTCGATCATCGGCGCGACGGCCGAGCGGTAATGGCCCGGCGGATGGATGCCTTCGGTGGTCCAGCGCGACAGGCCCTCGGGCCGCAACAGGCTCTTGTTGCACGGCATGACTACGCCGCCGCGCGCGAGCGCGATCTGCGTCTCCTCCGAGACGATCAGCTTGTACGCCTCCCACGCCGCCTCGGGGTGTTTCGTGCCCGAGAAGATCGCGTAGTTCGTCGAGACGACGATGTTCGAGGGGCCGGCGTCCATCTGCGGCAACGGCGCCATGTCCATCGGGAAGCCCGCGCTCGCCATCTGCGGCAGCACCCACTGCCCGGTGAGCAGCATCGCCGCTCGCCCGCCGGCCAGCATCTGATCGCCCGACATGCTCTTCATCTGGAGCATCTCGGTGCCGGTCGGCAGCACCTCGTGGACGTACATCAGCTCCCAGATGCGGCGCATCGCCTCCTGGGCCGGCGGCTCGTCGATCACGCAGCGGGTCTGGTCCTCGCTGAAGATCGCGCCTCCGTTCGACCAGATGAAGGGCGACCAGCTCGCCCACCACTGGCTCATGCGCAGGCCCCACTGATCGACCTCGCCGTCGCCGTCCCAGTCGCGGGTCAGCGCCTTCGCCGTCTCGACGAACTCGTCCCAGGTCCACACGCGATCGGTCGGCGGGTAGTCGACACCGCACCGATCGAAGCAGTCCTTGTTGAAGAAGATCGCCATCGTCTCGGTGGCGCCGGAGATGCCGTAGAAGCCGCCTCGGTGAGACCACTTCTCGACCTCCATCGGGACGTAATCGTCCAGGGAGACGCCCGGATCGCGCTCGTAGAAGGGCTTCAAGTCGAGCAACGCGCCTCGCTCGACCCACTCGCCGAGGGCGTAGGCCTCGACCCGGAAGATGTCGGGCGGCGTCCCGGCCGCCATCATGATCTGCAGCTTCTCGTCGTAGAAGTTGGGGACGTTGATCAGCCGAATACGCAGGTCGGGGTGCGCGGCATGGAACTCCGCCAGGCGCTCCTGCCAGATCGCCGTCTCCTCGGTCGAGGCGACCCCGAGCATGAAGGTGATCTCGGTCGGCTCCTCGGCAGGCGCGGCGCCGAGCGTCGTGACGACGAGGAGGGATTGGAGGAGTCGGAGCATGGCAGCCTCGGGTGGAAGAGTGCCGACAGACTACGGGCCGCCCTCTCGACCGGCAACGGACAGGTGAATCGGGCCGAAGGGGAACCCGCTCCTCGATGTGCTCGTAGGAAGGGGAGGGACTCGATTCGTCGCTAGGCCGAGGCGTTGCGTGGATCACGATCCTTGGCTACGGTGATCGTCGAGCGGAATGGATCCAAGAACCCACCTTGCGCCTCGCTCGGGCGCTTCGCCTCACAGAGAGAGCCGGCCCCAATGCTCAACTGGACCCTCATCGGTGTCCTGATCTCGATCCCTGCCCTGTCCCCTGCGGTCCGCGCCGACGATGACCTGGCCGCCGAGCAGCGGGAGGCCCTCTCCCGGGTTCGCGAAGGGCTGAGCACATTCCTCGGGGATGAGGCGCCGGCGAAGGACTGGTCCGACGATCGCATCGCAGCGCAGTCGGGGGGCGTACCGACCTGGATTCGTGGGCTCGAGACGCCGGTCCGCGATCGGCTGCGCCAGCACTACGCCGAGGCGCGTGCGCTGGTCGCGAGCTCCGAGGACGAGGCGTTGCGGCGCCGGCGGCTCGAGGCCCATCAGGCGCTCGAAGGCCCGCGCCGCGAGCTGATCTCGTTGATCCAAAGCTACGAGAAGCCACAGCAGCCCGACGTCGATGCGAAGCGAAACGCGCTCGAGCCACTCTACGAGAAGTACCGGCTGATCGCCCGGCTAGACGAGAAGCGCTTGCTGCAGCTCAGCGAAGAGGAAGCGATCCGGCGCTCGCAGGTGATCACCGCGGGTGAAGAGACCCTGGCGGCGATGCGCGCCTACCTCGATCGATTCGATCCGCCGGGCTTCGGGATCTGGCCCGAGCGACTCTTGCCCGGCGGCCTCGATGCGAAGGAGCGCATCCTGCCCGGCCGCGAGGAGACGGACCTCGAGGAGGTGATCTGGACGCTGCTCCAGCTCCGCGCCGGCCGACTCAGCCACGTCGTCTCGCGCATCGGCGAGATCCTGCGCTCGTCCGACGAGCTCTCGGAGTGGGAGCGCGTCGTCTTGATGGACGGCCTCTTCCGCTCTCTCGACCGCTACAACGCCGAGCGCGTCGCCGAGGACATGACCCAGCAGGAGTGGGTCTGCACCGAGGTGACCAATGCCTATCGCGGCCTACTCGGATTGCGCCCGCTCCTGATCGAGCCCCGACTGATCCGAGCGTCCCGGCGTCACAGCCAGGAGATGACCGACCTGGGCTACTTCGGTCACCAATCGCCCGTCAAGGACAACGAGTGGCCCGCGGACCGCGTTGAGCAAGAGGGCTACGACGGCGGCGCTGCCGAGAACTGCTTCGCGGGATCATCGTCGGGACAAGGGGCCTTCGACGCTTGGTACAACAGCCCCGGCCATCATCGGAACATGATCGGCGGTCACCTGCAGATCGGCGTCGGACACGACCGCGGCGGCTCGATGTGGACCGAGCTGTTCGGCGCGTCGGACACGACCTGGCGAGCGCTCCACGCCGACCTCGAAGGTGCCGAGACGGACCTCGCGCAGACGCTCGTGAAGGCTGCGGGCGCCAAAGCGCCGATGCCGAAGATCCCCGTCGCCCACCTGCTCCACCCCCTCGCCCGCTTCGCCGCTTCGGGCGCGACCAGCCGAGATCCCAGGTGGACGGGGCAGGCTGGCCAGCTAGCCGACGGCCTGGTGCGCTCCGCGCTCGTCACTCCCGGCGCCGATCCATTCGCGAAATTCGGCGTCGAGCTGTTGCTCCGCAACCTCGAGCACGGGGATCCGCGGGTGCGCGGCGAGTCGGTGGCGGCCCTGCGTCGGCTGACGAGCAAGGCCTTCGCCTACGAGGCGGAGGGGGACGCCAAGGTGCGGGCGGAGACGGTCGGTCACTGGAACGACTGGTGGATGCGCGAGCGAGGCAAGTTGCGTCTCGAGCAGGTCGCGAAGTCGGCGGACGGGACGGATCTCGAGCTCGGCGTCGCGCTGCTGAAGGATGTCCGTGCGCCGCGGGTCGAGGTGGAGACGCCGAAGGCGCTCGTGCCGCTCATGGGCGAAAAGGATCGGCTGCGCATCGCCCGAAAGAACGGCGGCGGTGACGACACCGAGAAGGCCATCGAGCGGGCCCTGGACTGGTTGATCGCGCATCAGCATCCCGACGGTGCCTGGCGCGGCAAGCACTTCGTCGATCTCGGCACCGGCGCGAGCGGCGCGGGTGAAAAGGACCACGAGATCGGCATCACCGGCATGGTGCTGCTGTGCTTCCTCTCGAGGCATCACCTTCCCGATGACGAGAAGTACGGGCAGGCGATCTCGAAGGGCTTGGAATACTTGAAGTCCCACCTCCAGGACTTCGGGAAGTTCCGCACCGGTGCCTCGCACTACATGTACAGCCATGCCCTCGGCACTCAGGCCTTGTGCAAAGCATACGGCTTGACGGGCGACCCCGACCTGAAGATCGTCGCCCAGCGTGCGGTGGACTTCATCGTCTACGCGCAGCATCCGACCGGCGGCGGTTGGCGCTACGAAGCTCGCGAATGGCCCGACACCTCGGCCACCGGTTGGCAGCTCCTCGCCCTGCACGACGCCTGGAAGGCCAAGCTGCGAGTCGCCGGGTTCCAGGGCGGCCGCCGCTGGATCGACATGGTCTCGCAGAAGGGGTACTTCCGCACCGGGTATCAAAGCAAGGTCGACCCACACACGGCCTATCCGCGTCTCACCTCGGTCGGCATGCTCTCCAAGCTCGTCTGCGGCAGCCACATCAGCGATGGTCCTCTGCGAACCGGTGCCTTCTGGCTGCTCAAGCACAAGCCCGAGCCGGAGCGGCCTGATTACTATTACTGGTATTACGGCTCGTACGCGCTCTTCCAGATGGGCGACGAGTTCTGGCCGGAATGGAATCGGACGATGAAGCGGGCGCTGCTCTCATTGCAGAGGCGCGATCGCGGACCGGACATCGGCTCGTTCGATCCGAACACCGAGTGGGGTCGTCACGGCGGGCGGATCTACTCGACGGCGCTCGCGATCCTGACGCTCGAGGTGTACTACCGCTACGAGCGCTTCCCCGAGGTGCGCGAGTTCCCGCTCACCGGCTCTTGGGCGGAGACCTTCCAGAACGAGTACGTCTCGCGCCTCGGCAAGAGCGCCAAGAGCAACGTCGATCGCGAGGTCGCCAAGCGCGAGGTCGAGGAGCACTTCGGGAGCGGCGCCCTGCCCTTCGTCCTGAGAGCGCTCGAGAGCGCCGACCATGTCGAGCTCGAGCGCGACCTGTCGGAGATCCTCCGCTACATCGGCACGCCGTCGGCCATCGACCGGATCGCGACCTTCCTCTCGAAGGGGGATGGCGCGGTCAAGGGCAACGTCTTCGAGTGCCTCGGTCGGATTGGCGGTGAGCGGGTGGTGACGCTGATGCGCGCGCAGCTCCAGAGCGGCAGTCATCAGCATCGGGCATTCGCCGCGCGCGAGCTCGCCCGCTGCCGAGAGGTCGCGGCGTTGGAGGCGATCCGGGAGCGCGTTGGAAAGTCGCATGATCAGTGGGAGAAGAACCACCACCAGGACGCGATCAACAGGCTGTCGCATCTGGTGTCGGTCGAGGCGGCGATCGCCGATCTCAACAACTTGGGCGATCGCGAGCGTGAAGACCTGCGCGCGGGACTGGACGTCTTCACCGACCGCCCGGTGCTGCTCGAGGCGTTCTTGAAGCTGAAGACCGAGCACAAGCGGCACTACGAGAGCTGCGCGAAGATGCTCGTCACCTACGGTCGGAGCTGCGCCATCCCGCTCTGCATCGAGCTCTTGCTCCACACCGACGAGGCCATCCGCACCCACGCCGTCGACTACGCTCGCCGGTTGAGCGGCGCGAACCTGCCTTTCGACCCCAAAGGCGAGCCCAAGGATCGGCTCGAGCAGATCGTCGAGTGGCGTCGCTGGTGGTATCAGAACCGCCGGGACTTCAACCCCGACACCAAGTAGGCTCGAGCTGGCCGGCACCCCCTCGATGTCGCATGCGCTGGACAGGGGCCAGGCGTTCTGCCACAACCGGCCGCTGGGGATCCTCTGGCGATCGACTCGAGGCGGCGTGCAGTATTTCATCGACGGGTACAACGTCCTGCACAGGATGCAGAAGCTCGACACCCACAACCTGCAGGTGGCGAGGGAGACGCTGCGCACTCGGTTGATGCTCTTCTGTGAAGGCAAGCATCGCATTCGCCTGGTATGGGACAGCGGCGACCGCGACCCGCGCGTCGGCTCGATCAAGCGCTTTCGCGCCGTGTACGAGGTCTACGCTCAGAATGCCGACGAGTACCTCGTCCAGAGCGTGCGCCGTGAGGCGAAGGGCCAGACGATCACCGTCGTGACGAACGATCGCGAGATCATCGGGCGCTGCAAGAAGCTCGGCGCCGTGACGATGTCGTCCGACGACTTCCTCGCCCTGCTCGACGACGAAGGCGATGACTTCCCTGGTTACCCCGGCGAGCCGTGGGAGAAGTACTTTCCCTGAGGCGAGTCTGAAACACCGCGCGCCATTCTCGGACCGCCGGCTTCAGCCGGTCTCCGTGTCCTCCCTCCAAGCGCCTCGAAGGGGACCTGGACCTCAAGTCCGAAGCTCCGTGGCCTGAACCTACTCTGCGATAACGACCCCGGCCCAAGCTCGCTCGTGCAAGCGCCCACCGACTGACTCGGTCTCGGGCTCGCTTGGGAACTCCAACGTGTGCGTTTCACCCCTGTATGCACCGGGCGCCGCGCCCCGGGGACGCTTCTGATCTGAAACATGCCTCCCAAAACAGAGCCCGCGAGACCGAAACGGGGAGCGGTTGCTGAGCGGGGAGCTGCTTCCTCGACGTCCCTG
>JAVJTD010000519.1:0-10923 GCA_040219065.1 Planctomycetota bacterium | reverse complement strand
CAAGAACAGCGCGATCTACGCACCGGCCGCTCTCACCAGTTAACCCAAGACCCGGCCGTGACTCTCTTCGCCGCGATCGGATCCCAGCAGGGCCAGTTCCTGCGTCAAGTATCCGGCTGCCGCGGCTATCTCCTCCCGGGTGCCGGTGTCGTCTTCGTCGTGTCGGTCGACCTACCGCTCGAGAGAGTGTCCGAGGACTCCGAGGATGGCTCTCTGTGGGAAGAGGCAAAGCGTGAGGTCGAAGGCAAGACCGCTCGCTCGGACAATCCGTTCCTCGCAGTCACTCAGACCGACGAGACGGCGCACCGGTTCCCCGCCGGTGAGGTGAACCGCGTCCGCGACGGCGTGCTCTCTGCCCTCGCCCGTCACGGGGCTCGCCTCGAAGGCATCGCACCGGACCACAAGATCTGGGTGACGATCCGGATGGGCAACCGCTCCGGCACAGCCTGGATCGCCGAGAGGCGGAACTTCGTGATCAGCGTCTCGAAGCAGGAGCTGAACGACTTGCCCTCGGATGCCGATGAGCGAAGCCTGCTACAGCGGATCGAGATCACTCGGTATTGATCTGAAACTAGTCACGTCGTCGTTCGGACCGCCGGCTTCAGCCGGTCTCCGTGTCCTCCATCCAAGCGCCTCGGAGTGGACCCAGACCTGAGATCCGAAACTCCGTGGCTCGATGCTAACGGGGGCGGAGTGTCGGCTTCACGACGCGCGACCGAAACCAGAGCCCGCGCGACCGAAACGGGGAGCGGTCACCGAGCTGGATGTCGTATCCTCGACGTCGCCACCGATCGAATTGAGAGGTGCCGAGCAAGGGGCCGCACGGAGTGCGCTGTCGTCGCACGGCCGCCCCGGCCCAAGCTCGCTCGAGAATGCCCTCGCAGACCGACTCTGTCACCGCCTCGCTCGACTTGGGCACTCCATCGCTCTAGGCTGCCCTTTCAAGGCCGGGGCGAAGAACGCTGTATCGCGAGCGCCGAGGTCAGCCGGTCGAGGTGCCCCCATCTCCTTCGCGTGCTGGATTCCCGAATTCGCTTGAGAGGCCCGAGCGCGTCAGATATAGGGGCCTGCGCCAAGGAGCTCGAGCCCGATCGTGACGACGTGACGCCGAGTCGAACATCGCTCTGACTTCCGCCGTGGGCCTCGAGGCCGGTGGCGGTCGCCGAGGGTCGCTGCTGGATCGGGAAGCTGACGATCCAGGCGCTCCCTTCCGGGTATCCGTCGAAGCCATGAGGAGTCGAAGGTCTTGATGCTGCCTCTCGCCGCGACGAGCAACTTCGACATCGCGTTCGTGATCTGCGTGTTGGTCGCCGCTGTCCTCCTGATGGCCCTCGAGATCCTGACGTTCGACCTCGTCGGGCTGCTGATCATCGTCGTCCTGATGTTCGGCGGTATCCTCGAGCCCGGCCAAGCGCTCGCGGGCCTCAGCAATCCTGCCCTCGTGACGGTCGGCGCGATGTTCGTGATCAGTGCCGGCTTCACCAAGACCGGAGCCATCAACTTCATCGGACTGCGACTGACGAAGCTGGCCGCGCGCGGGGAGGCCAGCTTGCTCTTGGCGATCATGGCGGTGGTGATACCGCTCTCGGCCTTCGTCAACAACACGCCCGTCGTCGTCGTGATGCTTCCGATCGTGATCCTCGTCTGCGACCGCGCCGGCAAGCAGGCCTCCAAGTTCCTGATCCCGCTCTCCTACGCGTCGATCTTCGGCGGCGCCTGCACCCTCATCGGTACCTCGACGAATCTCCTCATCGCCGAGCGGCTCCGGGAGCTGGGGGATCGTCAGCTCGGTCTGTTCGACATGACGCCCTTGGGCCTGATACTGGTCGGGACCGGTGTCCTCTATCTCGTGCTCGTCGGCCGTCACCTCTTGCCCAGCCGCGCGACGGTATCCGGGATCGCCGGCAGCGCGGGGTTGAGGGAGTACCTGACCGAGGTCCAGATCCTCGAGAAGTCGAAGTGGGTGGGGAAGAAGCTCGGAGAGCTGACCGCGAAGGACTCGGCGAACCTCAAGATCCTCCAGCTCATTCGCGGGGATACGATCCTCTACCCCGATCCCGACGAGACGCTCGAGGATCACGACCTCCTGCTCGTCGCCGGCAATGTCAACGCGATCTACGACCTCCATCAGCAGGACGGGGTGGAGATCCTGCCCGAGCTTCGCAGGAAGGAGAGCGAAGAGAAGGCCGAAGAGGAGAAGTCCGGCGAGCGCGTGCGCGGGGTCGAGATGACCCTCGCCGAGGTCGTGCTGACACCGACGTCGCGTCTGCTGGGGCGGACGATCAACGAGATCTCGTTCCGCGCCCGGTACGGCGTGGTCGTGTTCGCCATCCTGCGCCGCGGCTCCCACCTGCGCGAGAAGATCGGTGACGCACCGCTCCGCATGGGAGATACGCTACTCGTTCAAGGAACACCTGAAGCCATCGAGAACTTGCGCGCGGCCGAGGCCTTCATCTTGGTCGAAGGTGTGGCTCGCCGCGTCGTGCGCCGCCGCAAGGCGCCGTGGGCGATCGTCATCGGGAGCGCCGTGGTCGTCGCGCTCACGGCTGAGCTCGCCCCGATCGTGGTCGTGGCGCTCGGAGGAGCCACGCTCATGGTCCTGACGCGTTGCGTCACTCTCAAGGAAGCCTACGAGGCGATGGACTGGACGGTGCTGTTCCTCATCGCGGGGACCTTGGCGCTCGGCCAAGCGATGATGCAGACCGAGGCACTGACCATGATCGTCGACGGCTTCTTCTCCGGCGTTCGCTCGATCAGCCACGAGCCGGTGCTGCTGATCAGCGCTCTGTACTTGATGACGGCCGTCCTCACCGAGCTCGTCTCCAACAACGCGACCGCGATCCTCATGACTCCGGCGGCGCTCGAGGTCGCGAGTCGAGTCAGCGTCGACCTCGGTCGCCCTGTCGATCCCTTGCCGTTCGTCATGGCGGTGCTCTTCGCCGCCTCGGCATCGTTCTCGACCCCGATCGGCTATAAGACGAACACCTTCGTTTATGGCCCCGGCGGTTACAAGTTCAGCGACTACTTCAGGGTCGGCCTGCCCTTGGCCCTGCTGTTTTGGATCGTCGCTTCGATCGGTATCCCGATCATCTGGCCGATCTGACACAGCTCTCGGCTCGCGTGGATTTTCGACGGACCTTCTGATATCGTCCGATCCGGTCGCCGGTTTCCGACTGGTCTGTCTCGTACGCTCCCGATCTGATGCCCGTGATGATGACTCCTCGGCAACTCGAAGAAGCACGGCTCGATCGATCATCGCGCGGACCGGAGACCCCGTGGTCACTGGCCCGAATCGACATCGGTCGGGGAGTCCTCGGCGCGATGCTCCTGATCGGGTCCCTCCTCGCGACTGGCTGCAGCGACAGCCGGCCGACCTCGGTGCTCCTGATCACGCTCGACACCACGCGCGCCGACCGATTGGGCTGCTACGGACGGACCGAGGCGGGCACGCCGGTCCTCGATCGCTTGGCTCGCGAAGGAGCTCTCTTCGAGCGCGCCTACTGCTCGGTGCCCATCACGCTGCCCTCGCACACCTCGATCCTGACCGGCACGTACCCGATCTTTCACGGCGTCCGGGACAACGGGAGCTTCGTCGCGAGCTCCCGACTGACGACGTTGGCGGAGATCCTCAAGGAGGAGGACTACCGGACCGGGGCCTTCATCGCTTCCTACCCGCTCAGCTCCGCCTTCGGGCTCGATCAAGGCTTCGAGGTCTACGACGAGCAGTTCGGAGCGACTGACGACGCCAGGCGAGTCTTCCTCGATGAGCGGCCGGCAGATCAGGTCGTGGAGCGTGCTAGCGCATGGATCGAGAAGACCGAATCGGACGACGCCTTCTTCGCCTGGGTGCACTTCTTCGATCCTCATGCGCCCTACGAGCCGCCCGCTGATCTCCGCGGCAAGCTCTCGGATCCCTATCAGGGCGAGATCGCCGGGATGGACCGGGCGCTGGGCGAGCTCGTGAAGACCCTCGAGCGACTGGACCGACTCGACGACACGTTGATCGTCGTCGTCGCCGATCACGGCGAGGGGCTGGGGGAGCATGGTGAGGGCAGCCACGCCGCTCTGATCTACGATTCGACGATGCGAGTCCCGATGATCGTACGGGGTCCCGAGGTCCCGGCCACTCGCGTGCGCCCCCTTGCTCGGACGATCGACATCGTGCCGACGGTCACCGATCTCCTCGGGATCTCTCAGCCCAAAGCCGTACAGGGTCGATCGCTTCGCCCGCTTTGGCAGGGCAGAGAATCCGATCCGAGGCCGGTCTATCTCGAGACCCTATGGCCGAAGCTCCACCAAGGTTGGAGCCCCCTCGAAGGCATGGTCCTCGCCGATCGCAAGATGATTCGGGCGACGGCGCTTCCTGCCACCACGCCCGAGCTCTACGACGTGGTGTCCGATCCCGCCGAGCTCCACGACCTCGCCTTGGCGGAGCCCGGCAAGGTCCAGGACCTGGTTCAGAGGCTGGACCGCTTGATCGAGTCGAAGACGTCGAACGAATTCTCGCGAGAGCGATCGCTCACCGAGGCGGATCTCGAGAGCCTTCGTCAGCTCGGCTACATCGGACCCAGCCCCGATCCTCAGGAGGCGAATCGCCACCCGAAGGACGCGATGCTCGCCTTCACCGGTCTCCAGCGCGCGGCCACGCTCGTCGTCGAAGAGCGCTTCGAAGAAGCCCTCGCCCTGCTCGATCAGATCGAGTCGGACTACCCCTTCAGTCTCGGCGTCTTCGAGTACCGCGGCCTGTGCTTCAAGCAGATGGGCCGCAGTGTCGATCCCGCCTACTTCGAAAAGGCCCTTCAGCAGTATCGGCGAGCGCTCGAGATCAACCCATTGCTCGAGGAGGTCTGGCGCAATCTCGGTGAGGTCCATCTCATCCTCGGGAATACCGATGACGCAATCGCTTGCTACCAGCAGGCGCGCCGAATCGCTCCGGGCCTGCCCAAGACCGAGAAGAACTTCGCCATCGTCCTCGCCAGAGCCGGTCGACAGGGAGATGCCGTCGAGGTGCTCGAGGCCGTGATCGCCGATCATCCCGGACGACTGGACGCTCGGAACGAGCTGGCGGGGCTGCTCGAGGAGATGGAACGGTTGGAAGACGCGCTCGAGGCCTACGAGGAGACTTGCCGGCGCGGGGTCGGGGAGGACCCGGACGTGATTCGCGCTCACAACCGGGCGGGCGTTCTCGCGGCCAGGCTGAACCGGTCCGCGAAGGCGATCGAGCACTTCCGCGCCGTCAATCGCGTTCGCCCCGACAACGTGTTCGCACGACCCAAGCTCGCGGTCGAGTTGGAGCGTATCGGCCGCACTCAGGAAGCGCTGCAGCTCTGGACGGAGCTCGCCAACGAGCATCCCGACGAGCCGACCTTCTTCGAGAATCGCGATCGACTGAAGGCCCGTTGACATCCGAGCGATGAACGGAGTGCTCGAGTCGGAGCGGGCCAGCGACCGGCGAGGTCATCTCCTCTTTGTGGAGCGGCCCCGGACCGGTCAGAACCGCATCAAGAGCCAGGCGACGGTCAGGTACAGCAGGATCGTCAGGATGTCGAGCACCGAGGTGATGAAGGGGCCCGACATCAAGGCGGGGTCGAGGCCGAAGTGCTTGAAGAGCAAGGGCAGCGTCGCGCCGAGGACGGTGGCGAAGGTCACGACGACGACCATGGTGATGCCCAGCGTGAAGGCGAGCTGCGTGACTTGGCCCGAGGCTTGGCTGGCGGGGACGAGGAAGCCGCGCAGAATGGCGAGGGCCGAGAGGATCAGTCCGACGGACAGACCGACCACGGCTTCCTTCTTCATGATCGACTTGATGTGGCCGACCTCGACGTCGCCGGTCGCCAGCCCGCGGATGATCGTCGTCGACGACTGCGTCGCCGCGTTTCCGCCGGACCCCATGAGGAGCGGGATGAAGAACGCCAACGCCGCCACCTGCTGCAGCATCGACTCGAAGCCCGCGAGGGCATAGGTCGAGACGAACATCGTCAGAACGAGCAGCACCAGCCAGGTGATCCGCTCCCGAACGATGCGCCAAGGACTGGCCGTGGCGTAGTGCACCGGCTCACCGGCGGCGCCGTACCGATAGGAGTCCTCGGTGTGCTCTTCGATGAGCACGTCGATCACGTCGTCAGCGGTCACGATGCCGACGAGCTTGTGCTCACGGTCGAGGACGGGAACGGCGAGGAGGTCGTACTTCTCGAGCGTGCGTGCGATCTCGGCCTGGTCCTCGTCGACCGTGGAGTAGATCGGATCGGTCGTCATGATCGTGCCGATGCGCTCGTCGGGCCGGGCCAGGACGAGCTCACGGAGCGAGACGACGCCGACCAGCCGCCGGGCGTTGTCGGTGATGAAGACGTAGTAGATCGTCTCCTTGTTCGAGGCGACCTTGCGGATGCTCGAGAGCGCTTCGGCGACCGTCAGATCAGCCGACAACGACGCGTATTCGGTCGTCATCAAAGAGCCGACGGTCCCTTCCTCGTACGAGACGAGGCGCCGAATATCGTTGCGCTCGACCTGGGCGAGGAGAGGAAGGAGGCTGTCGACGGTGCGCTCGGGAAGCGCCTTGATCAGGTCGGCCCGGTCGTCCGACGCCATCTCCTCGATGAGCGAGATGATGCGGTCACGGCCGAGCATCCGCAGCAGAGCGAGCTGGCGCTCCTCGTGCACTTGCTCGAAGATACGCGCCATGAAGGCGGCCGGCTGAGCGGCCAGGAGGACGGTCGCGTCCCCGAGGTCGAGCGTCTCCACCATGTCGGCGATGTCCGCCGGGTGGATGTCCGAGAGGACCTCCCGGAGATCAGAGGGCTGATGCTGTTGGATCAGCTCCCGGATGTCGGGCAGAAGGAGGGCGGTCAGGCTCTTCATCACGCTCTCCCGGCAGGCCGATTCCTGGGGTCGGAATGTCGGCGGATAGTGTTGCCCGATCCGTCATGAGGATCATTCCATCAACGCTCGAAGCATGGGGCCCGGTCACAGGGCGCGGATTCTAGCGCGCTCCCCGACGGATCGTCAATCGAAGAGCGGGCCTTCGGGCGTCATCGAGCGAGCAAGAGCACCTCGTGCGAGCGCCGATTCTTGGAGAGCGCGTACTGGAATCGCTCCGTGCGGTGCACGGTGACCGTCCTTCCGCGACGCCGGAGCGAAGACTCGAGGTCCTCGATGCTCGGCACGCCATCGGAGCGATACGAGATCGCTAGTCTGGGCGCTTCATATCGATCGAACACACTTTCGAACGCCGCCGCGACCCGCGCGCGATCACACCAAGGAGAGGGAGTCCGTGTCAGCTCTCGGTGCTTCGAGCTCCAGTCGATACGCTCGGCCCAGGTGTCCGGATCGGCGAGCCCTTCGAGGAAATGATAAAACCTGCGATAGTTGACGCCAATGCCGCGGCGCGGAACGTAGGGCGGATCGAGGTACACCAAATCGAAGTCGCCCTCGACCTCGGAAACGTCTCGGCAGACGGCCGTGCAGGGACGCCGGCCCTTGAAGACCGCTGCCGAGAGCTCACGTCCGAAGCGCCGAATGTAGTCTTCGAAAGGACGGTCCCAGGTCGTCTTGTTGCCGAAGGAGCGCTCGACGTCCCGCGTCCGAACGGCGAGATTCCTCCGGTGGAAGAGGTTGTAGGGCCGCTTGATCAGGCAAGCTTGGCAGAGAGCCGCAAAGACGAGATCGCGTCCGTAGGAGGCGGGCATGCGTTGGAGCTTCGCCAGGAAGGCATCGAGCCAGCGGTTCTCCTCGTCGGTGAAGTAGATCCCCTCGAACGTCTCAGTGATGAAGTGACCTTCATCGCCTAGCTCCCCGAGGAGACCGTCGAGATCGACCTCACTCAGCCGCACCTCGTCATTCTCAATCAGAGCTCGCCCGATGTGGGCGTTGAACGTGAGCGCGTCGTTGTAGGTGACCTGCTTGCCGGCGAGCTTGAGGTGCCAGCCGACCACTCCGGTACCTCCGAACGCGTCGAGGACCGTGTCGAACTCGATCGTGCTCAGTTGCTGCATCAACCACGGGACCAGGCGCGTCTTGCTGCCCTGATACCGCGTCGACGGAAAGCGAGGCACCTGCTGCTCGAGCATCTGCCGTTGACTCAACGCGCAACTCCTCCCTCACTGCCGTGATTGCATCCCGCCCTGGGAGACCATGCCTCCAGGAGTGGCAAGCCCGGCATGGGCCCTTGCTCAACCTTCGGCCTCGGCCCCTTCGAAGAGCCCCCAGATTACCCAGTCCCGAAACCACCCGAACAGCGTCTGTGGATCCAGCTCGCCCGGCACCACGTCAATGGCCTCACCGAGAGTCGCGCCTTCCAGCAGCCGCTCGAGAAGCTCACCCGAAGGGGAAGGTAATTCGTGCAGCTCGACCGATCCCTCGAGGCGGGTCAAGACGAGACGGCTCGGGGACGGCCCGATTGGGCGCTCGGCGGACTGACCGCGGCGAACCGCAGCTCGGTAGGGCTCCAAGCGATGCTCGCTGGCGACGACGTGGGTGGAGGGTCGTGGCCGGAAGCGCAAACGGGGTAACGCGTCCGGGGAGAGCTCCGAGAGCGTGCTCGGATCGAGTGCGGGTGCCTCGTCCGCATGGAACGACTCGACGAGTGACCACTCGAGACGTGCGAGCTCCGCTTCGAAGCTGCTCCTCGAGCCGGTGACGTCGGCGACCAGCTCTTCGAAGTGGCAGCCTAGCCGGTCGAGAGACGGGTGCCGCGAGGGATGCTCACTCGCGTAACGCCGAATCAGGGGGGCGAAGCGCTCTTCACCCAGGGCGACGAGGGTGGCGGGAAAGTCGTCGCGCAAGGCGTCCTCGATCCGAACGAAGTACATTCGGTGATAGATGGCGAGGCGCTCGATCGCGGGCAGATCGGGTCTCGGCGCGATCCTCTTCGAGGCGACCTCCTCGGCGTCGTCGCCGAGCGCGCCCTCCGGACCGCCGGGATCGACGATCACACGCTCGAGCCACTCCAGCAGCGATTGGTACTCGCCCGCGCTCACTCGCCACTCTCCCGGCTCATCTCGGGTGACACCGCGCCATGATCCCGAGCCTTCTGAACTTCGGCGAAGACGACCTCGAAAGGCGGGATGTGTGCGTCCCACTCGACCAAGGTCGAGACTCCTCCGCAGCGCGAGATGGCGAGGCGGTAGAGGTCCCAGACCTCGGCTTTCACATGATCGTCGTGCGTGTCGAGGATGTACGGACCGCGCTCGGAGTGTCCGGCCAGATGGATCTGGACGACGCGATCCAAGGGAAGTGCCTCGAGGTAGGCGGGTGCGTCGAAGCCATGGTTGAACGCGCTGACGTAGACGTTGTTGACGTCGAGGAGCAGTGCGCAGTCGGCACGCTCGGCTAGCTCGGCGAGGAAGTCCCACTCACTCATCGTCGACTCGCGGAGCTCGAGGTAGCTGGAGGGATTCTCCAGAGCGAGCGGGGCACCGAGGCGATCCTGCACGTGGCGAAGGCGGTCGGCGATGTGCTCGAGGACGAAGCGCGAGTAGGGCACGGGCAGGAGATCGTGCACGTTCCTCCCTTGGACGCCGGTCCAGCAGAGATGGTCGGACACCCAACGAGCACCGACATGGTCGCGCAGCGCGACGAGTCGCCTCAGGTAGTCCTCGTCGAGGCGGTCGGTCGAGCCGATGGACAACGAGACACCGTGAAGGACGACGGGGTAGTGGGCCGCGATCTGCTCGAGGATGCGACGCGGTCGCCCATCTGAGTAAAGGAAGTTCTCGGTCAGGGCTTCGAACCAGTCGATCCGAGGATTCTCTCGGAGGATGTGAGCGTAGTGTGGGCTTCGGAGACCGATGCCGAGGCCCAGGTTTTCGAGGTCGAAGCGATTCATGGGTTCGCGGCGCCGGGCGTGCCCGGCGCCGTTACCGATGCTCAGCCCTTGCTGGAGCAGCCGTCCTTGCCGGAGCAGCCATCCTTACCCGAGCAGCCGTCCTTGCCGGAGCAGCCATCCTTGCCCGAGCAGGCGTTCTTCTCGGTGTTCATCGTGTCGGTGTCGGCGTTCTCGTCCGTCGAGCTGCAGCCCGTGAGGGTGCTGAGGGCGAGGGTGCCGGCGAGCATGCCCGTGAAGGCGCCAAGCAGGAGGGCTTTCTTCTTCAATTCCATGATTCATTCATCCTTGAGTTTCGATGCCCCGGTTCGGGGGAGGCCCCGTCCCTGACCGGTGGGTGCAGGAGGCTGAGTAGATTTTCGAGACGGCTCGAGAGCCGCTGGGTCGCTTCGCGGAAGAGGCGCGACGATCTCGGGGCCAGACCATGCGATTCCTCCTCCGACCGCTGAGCTCGTGCCCAGCCGGTCACGACCGGTCCCCGAACGTAGACATTCCCTATGAAATTCCCCGGCAGACCTCAACAGGTGAATGAACGAAAGGTGGTTTCCTTCAGTTTGAAGGCATCCCCGAAACAGAGCATCCAGGCCCAGGCTCTGGGGACGATTCTGGTCGACTTGTTGGAGGAAGACTCATGGAATACAGTGGAGAGTGACGAAAGGAGGCTTGCCATAGCCGAAGGTAGATAAGTCACTTACAAAACTCGAAGACGCTGGGGGCATCGATGGATGCCAAGGTTGAGAAGCGCATTCGCGCTTTGATCACCTTGCTGGGTGATGAAGATCCCGAGATCGTGAAGACCGCTCGTGAGAAGCTCGGCGAGTACCGAGTCGAGGCGGCCGATCTCGTCGATGAGGCGAATGATCATCCCGAGGCCAAGGTCAGGATCCAGGTTCGGTCCTTGACCGAGGACTGGCGGCTCGATGAGGTCGCCGACCAGTTCATCGCTTGGCTCGAGCGCAGCTCGGGCGATCCCGATCTCGAGTCCGGAGCCTTTCACCTCGCCCGCTTCGGGCCCCTCGCCTTCGACGAGCGTACCTACCGCAAAGAGCTCGACACCTGGGCCGAGGAAGCCGCCCCGGGACTGCGCCGCAAGAATGGCGAGC
>JAVJTD010000493.1:0-9902 GCA_040219065.1 Planctomycetota bacterium | reverse complement strand
TGGGCCGGGGCGGCCGTGCGACGACAGCGCACTCCGAGTGGCCCCTTGCTCGGCGCCTCCTGGCTCGATCGTGAGCGACGTCAAGGGAGCGGCTGCTGAGCGGGGAGCCGCTTCCTCGACATCGCTGACGATCAAGCCAGGAGGCGCAGAGCAAGGGGCCACTCGGAGTGCGCTGTCGTCGCACGGCCGCCCCGGCCCAAGCTCGCTTGCGCAGTGCCCTCACCGACAGACTCGGTCTTTGACTCGCTCGGCTTGGGCACTCCATCGCCGTGGGCTGTCTTGGCGGCACGGCGTCCTCCGGCCCAAGCTCGCTCGAGCAGAGCCCTCGCAGACAGACCCGGTCGCCGGCTCGCTCGACTTGGGCACTCCATCGCCCTCGGGCTCAGGCCTTACATCCTGCATTCTTTGCTGGTCCGCTGGCGCGCCGCCGCGCCGGCCCAAGTACCGCCGCTCGCTCCGCAGTGTGAATCCGAGGCCGAGGCGAGCTCGTCTCTCCAAGCGCAGGGACCTGCCGAAGTAAAGGTGCCCGGCGGAAAGACCGATAGGTCGGATCGGAGCAGCTACGCGACCGACGCGAGCTGTCCTCGTATCGGGCGGACCCGTCGCCTTCCTCTCTGCGAAAACCACTCCCATGCAAGGTTCTCCGTCCAACGAGAACGCGGCGAAGCGGCAGTTCATCAACATCCGTGAGGTCTTCGAGGAAAACTCGTACCTGACGACGTTGGACGCCCTGGAGCGCAAGGGCAAGAAGCGCGTCAAGGTCGTCAGACCCGACCAGATCCTCGCGATGATCCAGCAAGCGGTCGATCGGGTGGTCGCCCAGGCCCAGGAGAGCGAGCTCGAGCAGCCCTCGAAGCTGGTGAAGCGCTCGGAGGCCGAGTTTCAGCGGATCATGGCCGAGCAGCAGGCGGCGGCCCCGGCGGCGCCGGGCAATGCCGAGATGGAGGCCGAGATCGCGGCGTTGCGTGAGGAGATGAACTCACTGCGCGCCGAGAACGCGACGTTGCGTCGCATGTCGGATGGCAAGGCCGGAGTTGCCGTCAACGATCCCGAGCTCGAGAAGCAGATCACCCAGCTTCAAAAGGAGCTGAAGGAGAGCGATTCGGAGCTCGAGGAGTTGCGGGAGCGTCTCGAGCAAGCTCAATCGGGAGGATCCTCCGAGGATCTCAAGCGGGCTCGCGAGAAGCACAACGCGGCCATCGAGGCGGCCGAGCAGGCGATCGATCGCGCTCGTGACCGCGCTCGCAAGGCGGAGCAGGACTACGAAGAGGTTCGGAGATCCCTGGTCGAGCGCGACGATCGCCTGCGCCGACTGGAGTCCGAGCTGCAGGAGGCTCGCTCGAAGGGGACCGGTGTCGCCGATCAGGCCCTGGCCGAGCTCGAAGCGGAGCAGGAGCGCCATCAAGCGGCGCAGGCCGAGCTGGAGGAGCTGCGAGGGCTCCTGACTTTCCAGCAGGAGCGCATGACCGAGCTGGAAGAGCAGATCTCGACTCAGGATGCCGGAGACTCCGATCTCCAGCAGCAGGTGGCCGAAGCCGTTCGGCGGGCCGAGCAGCTCGAGGCGTCGTTGCAGGAGGCGCAGCAGGCGGTTCAGACGCGCGACGAGAGGCTCCACGAGATCGATCAAGAGCTCTCGGGTGTTCGCTCCGGGAACATGGAGGAGCTGGCCGGGCTTCGCTCCGAGGTGGAAGCGCTGCGCGAGGGAATTCGCCGCGCCGAAGAGCTTCGGGCGCAGGCGGCGCAGCGTCTGGGCGAGCGGGAAGAAGAGCTCTTGCGAGTCACCGAGGAGCTCGAGGAGCTTCGCGCGAAGAAAGCGGACGAGACGACCGAGCTGAAGACCGAGCGCAATCGCCTGCAGGAACAACTGCGACAGCTCGAGGCGGCGGGCTCGTCGCCGGACGCGATTCAGAAGCTACAGAAGGCGCACGCCGAGGAGCTCGAGAACCTTCAGACGGCGGCGGAGGCCGAGCGCAGCTCGCTGCGCCAGGAGGCGGATGGGCGAGTGCGCGAGCTCGAGGGCAAGCTGGCCCAGCTCGAGGCCGAGCGGGCGCACATGTACGAGAACGTGGAGACGGTCCACAAGGACGCGCAGAAGCGCGCCGATCAGCTCGAGACCGAGCTGCGGACCGCTCGAGAGAACCTGACGCACAAGAGCGAAGAGCTCGCGACGCTGCGTGGCGAGAACTCGTCCTTGCGCGAACGGCTGGGTCAGATGGAGGAGACGGCGGCGCAGCTCCCGTCTCCCGACGCGTTGAAGCAGATGCTCGCCGACCAGTTCGAGGCGATCCGGGGAGAGCTGGCCAAGCGGCCGGCTGCCGGCGGTGCCGTCGGGTCGGGCCGAGGCTCTGCCGAAGACGTCAAGCTGGCTCTCGACGCCTTGTTCGTTCACGGCGAGGAGATGGAATCGAACATCGAATCGGTGGGCGTCAAGTCGAGCAAGGGCGCGAGCATCCTCGACAACCTACGGCGGATGAAGTCGCTCCGGCAGAAAGACGATACGGAGTCGTGAGGGCGTGTCCGCCGGAGTCGAGGCGGGCTTGGATGACCAAGTGACCCTTGGCCCGGGGGACGCCGACACGGCGGACGCAGCTTTTGAGAGAAACTATTGATGGACCATCGCGACGAGATGCTGGATCGGCTCGGCAAGGAGCAGAGCGACCAGGGCAAGTCGAGTGATTCGTCGACCGAAACGGCGACGAAGGAGAACAACGAGGGAAAGATGACGGCTAGCAACAATCCCACTTCGCCAGAGTCGTCGAGCGTGGCAGTCGCTGGTCAGGCTCTGCAGCTCGGCAAAGGCCTGGACATTGGAACCGCGAACATCATTTGCGCGGTCCAGAGCAGCTCGGGTGACATCTCGATCACGGCGGAGCGCAACGCGTTCCTCGACATTCAAGCGGATGTCCATTCCAAGGGCATGCTGACCAAGCTGAAGGTGCCGTACGTCGTTCACGAGAGCAAGCTGATCGTGATCGGTGACTCCGCCTTCGAGCTCGCGAACATCTTCAACCGGGCCACGCGTCGTCCGATGCACGACGGTTTGATCAGTCCGGCGGAGGTCGACGCACTCCCGATGATCCGACTCATCATCGAGAAGACCCTCGGTGCACCGCAGGAGAAGGGCGAGTTCGTCTACTTCTCGGTGCCGGCCGAGTCGATCGATACTCAGAACAACATCGTCTACCACCAGGGTCTCTTCGAGGGCATGCTCTCGAAGATGGGCTACTCGCCGAAGACCATCAACGAAGGTCACGCGGTGGTCTTCGCCGAGCTCGCCGAGAGCGACTTCACGGGGATCGGCATCTCCTGCGGTGGTGGTATGTTCAACGTCTGCGTCTCGTGGAAGACCATCCCGACGTTGTCGTTCTCGATCTCGCGTGGCGGCGACTGGATCGACAAGAACGTCGCCGAGGTGCTGGGCATCCCGACCAGCCGCGCCACCTTCATCAAGGAGAGTGGCATCGACATCACCGCCCCGAAGAACCGGGACGAGGAAGCGGTGTCGATCTACTACCGGAACCTCATCAGCTACTTGCTGGGTAACGTGAAGAGCCAGTTCGAGAGCTCGAAGGGCATGCCGAACTTCGCGAGCCCGGTGCCGATCGTGTTCGCGGGTGGCACCTCGAAGATCGGCGGGTTCATCGACATCGTGCGTCAGGAGTTCGAGAAGATCGACTTCCCGATCCCGATCTCCGAGATCACGGTCGCCGATGAGCCGCTGCACTCGGTGGCCCGCGGCTGCCTGGTGGCCGCCGCCCTCGGCGAATGATGTCAGCGCGGCATTGATCGAATGATGGCCCGGACGACGACAGTCGCCCGGGCCGTTTTCGTTTGGCGGTGAGTCGCTGTGCCGGCTCGCCGAGCGGCACCTCCGCTCGCCGCACCTCCTGGACACTCCGGGCACCTTCGAATACCGTGGTCGCGTTCGAGAGCCGCGATCCAGCGGGCAGGCGATGGTGGGCGAGGTGTGAAGATCCAGATCAAGGCATTTGCGGCGATTCGAGAGGTCCTGGGCGCGTCGGAGCTCGAGCTCGAGCTGGTTGAGGGGGCCCGAGTGCAGGACGCGCTCGAGGCGCTTTCGGCGGAGCACCCGGCGCTTCGTGAGATCCCTTGCGGCTTCGGGATCGCGCACGAATACGTCGGTCCGGATCACCCGTTGAAGGACGAAGACGAGCTGGCCTTGCTTCCCCCGGTCGGGGGAGGATGACGGATGGCCGAGTTCCGCCTCACCGACGAAGCGATCGACGTGCCGGCGTTGCGCCGCGAGATCGAGCTCTCCGGCCAAGGCGCGATCGTGACCTTCGAAGGCGTCGTCCGCGACACCTTCGAGGGGCGGCGGGTGGTGCGCCTGGAGTACGAGGCGTACCCGCCGATGGCGACGAAGCAGATGGACCGTCTCTTCTGCGAGGTGGAGGAGCGCTTCGGCGTCGAGCGTCTGCTCGTCGTGCACCGCCTGGGGCTCGTTCCCGAGGGCGAGGCTGCGATCGCGATCCTCGCCGCGTCCCCTCATCGGCGCGAAGCGTTCGGGGCGGCGGCGTACACGATCGACCGGATCAAGGAGATCCTGCCGGTCTGGAAGAAGGAACATTACGAAGACGGCGAGGTCTGGGTCGAATCCTCGGGCGTTCGGCGGGCGACGGGGCCCGGCGATGCTCCTTTGGATGGCGCCGACTGAGACCCAGCGAGCAAGGAGACTTTCGAGATGCGAATTCGTGTGGCGACCGGCGAGCTGGGCCGCAAGGCTTCCGACCTGTCGGTGTTCTGCGTGGCGGAGGGCGCGGACCTCGTTCGGTGCGCAAAGGAGGCGGTGGGGGAGGCCTTGGCCGAAGGCAGCAAGGCGGCCAAGGCGAACGGTGACTTCAAAGGAAGCTTCCGTCAAACGCTCAGCTTCTACCCCGAAGCGAAGACCGGGGCCAAGCGCATCTTGGTGGTCGGGTTGGGCAAGAAGGGCGAATTGGACCTCGAGCGTGCGCGCCGGATCGCGGGCCTGGTGGTGCGGCAGGCCAAGGCCGCTCGCGCCAAGACCGCCGAGCTCCTGATCGAGCCCGGCTTGCAGGCGAAGTTCGACCTCGCCTTGCTCGGGCAGGCCCTGGCCGAGGGGGCGACCCTCGCCAGTTACGAGTTCGACGATCTCAAGGAGAAGCCCGAGGATCCCGCGCCCAAGCTCCGGGACCTGACGCTCCTCATCGATACCAAGCCGCATCAGACGCAGCTCGAGCGAGGCGTCGCCTGGGGACAGCACGCCGCCGAGGGCGCGAACTATGCCCGGCTCCTGGCCGATCTCCCACCGAACATCGTCAACCCCGTCTACCTGGGCAATGAAGCGAAGAAGCTCTCGCGCAAGGGCCTCAAGGTGACGGTGATGGGCCTGCCCGAGATCAAGCGCCACAAGATGGGCGGGCTGCTGGCCGTCAACCAGGGCAGCGCCGTTCCGCCGCGCTTCATGGTCATGGAAAAGAAGGCCGGCGCGAGCTACGAGACCGTCTGCCTGGTGGGGAAGGGGCTGACCTTCGATGCGGGCGGCATCTCGATCAAGCCGGCCGCGAACATGGACGAGATGAAGTACGACATGTGCGGCGGCGCCGCGGTGTTCGGTGTCATGCAGGCGCTGACGAGCCTCGATGTGCCGGTGAACGTGGTGGGCATCGTGCCCTCGACCGAGAACTTGCTCGGCGCGGCCGCTTACCGTCCAGGCGACATCCTCACCTCGATGGCGGGCCGGACGATCGAGGTGCTCAACACCGACGCCGAGGGCCGTCTGATCCTCGTCGACGGCCTGGCTTACGCCGCGCGCTACAAGCCGGCCGCCGTGATCGACATGGCGACCCTGACCGGGGCGTGCGTCGTCGCGCTCGGCAACGAGGCGAGCGGCCTCTTCGGCAACGACGACAAGCTGATCAAGCGGATCCAGGCGGCAGCCGACAAGTCCGGTGAGCGCGTGTGGCACATGCCGACCTTCCCCGAGTACGACGAGCTGCTCGACAGCAAGGTCGCCGACGTGAAGAACATCGGTGGGCGCTGGGCCGGTGCCATCACCGCGGCCTGCTTCCTCGGACGTTGGGCGAAGGAGTACTCCTGGGCGCACCTCGACATCGCGGGCACGGCCTGGAACGCGCGCAGCCGCGACTACTACGAGCACGGCGGCACTGGCGTGATGGTGCGCACCATGCTCGAGCTGCTCAGGGGGTGGCAGAAGAAGCCCTGAATGAAGTCATGAGTCAATGAAGCTGGGAACGACCGGTGGGCGCCGGTTCGACCCAGCCTCGACTCGGCCGGATCGGTTTGTTACGATCTGGCGCGCTGTTGAGGAAGTGGCCTCTCTGGGCAAGGAGGGGTTGAGGCCATCCTCGGTCATTCCCGGGAACGGGATGGAGGAGGGTGCCGTGTATTACTGCCATCGTTGCGGTGAGCCGTGGCGAGGACTCGGCGAAGACGTCGCTGTTCACGAGTCGTGTCGGCGATGTGGTGCCATGATCCACTGCTGCTCGAACTGTCGGTTCTACTCCAAGAGCGCTCCCGGCGAGTGCTTGGAGAGTGACGCAGAGCAGGTCGTGGACAAGCTGGGCAAGAACTTCTGCGAGGTGTTCACGTTCCGTGCTCGCAGTTGTCCGCCGTCGCTCGCTCCGACCTCGGCTGATAGCCGAGAGAAGTGGGAGCGACTCTTCACCAGGCTCGAGTCCTAGCCCGGATGTCTCACGAGACATCGTCGCGAGGCGTCGAAGATGCCCATGAATGCAAGGAAAGCGACCGAGCACGCCGCGGTCGACCTCTCTGCAGGTCGTCGAGGCGGCGCAGGGAGCTTGACGCAGCAGGCATGGGTAGATTCGGCGCCGCAGTAGATGGCTCGTGAGATATCCGAGCTAGAGCCCACGAGTCTCGGCTCAGAGCTCCAAGAACAGATGATTCGATGCGAGGCCGATCGTCCCATCGGTCTCGCAGCGAATCCTCGTCGAGACCGCCCGGTCTGCAGGCCCGTCACCGCTCGTTGACTTGCCCTGGACCTTGCCGTATCCTCTGCGTCCCTTCGATCGAGGGAGAGGCCATTCCTGAAGAGGCGGCATGGCCAAGTGGTAAGGCAAGGGATTGCAAATCCCTCATCCCCGGTTCGAATCCGGGTGCCGCCTCCAGTCTCTCCTTCTCGCCGGGCGCCGGCAAGACCAAGAGCCTGCGCGACCGAGATGATCAGCGGCTGCCGAGCCTGAGAGCCGCTCCAGGAGTGCCTCGACTCGCGGTGGGGGGCCTTCCCGTTCCGATCGGAATCATACGGCGCTCGGTGTACCGCATCGGAGCGCCCGCGTCAGCCGTCTCGGTGTCCACCGGGTGGCGTCCCCCGGCCCAAGCTCGCTCGGGCAAGCTCTCGACGAGGGAGCTGGTCTCTGGCTCGCCTCGACTGGGGCACTTCGACAGAGCTCTGCCCGATGTCTTCTCTTCTGCCTCCAAAGGCATCCGAAGCTCCGCGGAGTTTTTTTCGAATTCCGCGTGATGGCGTCTCGGGATCTCTCCTTGTCCAGGTGGCGCCGCACGGCCGAGACGGAGCGAGCGGTCGCCTCGCAGCAGCGAGATCAGAGCTCATTCGAGACAGCAAGCAGCAGGCCCCCGGGGCGAGTCTTCGGACTCGCCCCGGGAGTTTCTTTTTGGTTCGGGGCTGGGCGATGGGTGACCCGGCGCAGAGCGCCGAATCTCCGCAAGTCAGCGGTGCCCCCGCCGGCGGACCGGCGGAGCATAGAGGTGGTAAGACTGGGCCTGAGGGCGATGGAGTGCCCAAGTCGAGCGAGCCGGTGACCGAGTCTGTCGGCGAGGGCTCTGCTCGAGCGAGCTTGGGCCGGGGCAGCCGCGCGACGACAGCGCACTCCGAGCGGCCCCTTGCTCGGCACCTCTCCGCTCGATCGTCAGGGACGTCGAGGAAGCGGCTTCCAGCTAGGTGACCGCTCCCCGTATCGGTCGCGCGGGCTCTGTTTTCGGTCGCGCGGGCTCTAGTTTCAGATCAGGGGAGCCCCCGGGCGCGGCGCCCGGAGCATAAAGGGGAGAAACGATCAGAGCCCGAACAGGTCCCTGGCGCTGGGTTGGGAACACGCTGGCGCGCACTGAACTCGTGATCGATTCAGAGGGGCTTCGTGAGGGACGACGGGACCGGATCCCGCAAGCGATGGCGTGGGACCGTTCCGACGCCTTGACCGACGGGCATGTCGCATCGTCCCTTACTCATCGCCAGACGGATGAGGCCCACGCCGTGAACCTCGCAGTCCCAATGGCAGCGGCTCCGTGTCAGGGACCCGTGCGGGCTCTGGTTTCAAGTCAGCCGCGCCCCCGGCGGCAGACCGGCGGAGCATACAGGTGGTGAAATCTGTCGAGCCCGGCTCTCCCGAACGTCCAACGGCTCGACTTCCAACTCTCAACTTTGAAGTCCGTGTCTCCGCTATTTCCGTCTGACGACGAGGCGCGGAGCGCCGGCGCTGGACTAGCCCCGGGCGAAGCCCGGGTTTCAGATCAGCGGAGCCCCCGCTGGCGGACCGGCGGAGCACACAGTGGTGAAACTGGGCCTGAGGGCGAGGGCGATGGAGTGCCCAAGTCGAGCGAGTCAAAGACCGAGTCTGTCGGCGAGGGCTCTGCTCGAGCGAGCTTGGGCCGGGGCGGCAGCGCGACGACAGCGCACTCCGAGCGGCCCCTTGCTCGGCACCTCTCCGCTCGATCGTCAGGGACGTCGAGGAAGCGGCTTCCCGCTCAGCCAGCCGCTCCCCGTATCGGTCGCGCGGGCTCTGTTCTCGGTCGCGCGGGCTCTAGTTTCAGCTCAGCTCTCCCGCTCGGGCAGGCCCTTCCGCGTCTCGACACCTCGCACGCGGGTCTTCGGGAACAGCTCCGACCAGCGCTCGCCGACCCGGGCGGCCACCACGGGATCCGGGATCAGCTCGTCGGGGTAGCTCGGCTTCATTCGGGCATCGAGCACGATCGGGCCCTCGAGGGTGACGTGATGCCGCACGATTCTCTGGGACCGCGCGTGGAGATCGGCGGCCGGCTCGAAGCGGGTGAAGGTGGCCCAGAGGAACGACGGCACGTGATCAGCGATGTCGACGTCATCGGCGAGCACGATGAGCGGCCACTCCGAGAACTCGCTCCAGCTCGCGACCCGATCGGGGAGCGTCTCGTCTTCCGAGAATGCGCTGCCCGAGACGACCAAGCAGCCCGGACAGAATGCGCGGGCCGCATGGATACCGCTGGGCAATTCGCCGCGATGCTCCTTTTTGAGCTCGCGGATCGGGTCTCCTAGCCCCAGCCACACGCCCTTGCTGCCTTCGTTGATCTGAGGGCCGGCGTAGTCGAGCGTGTCCATCGAGAGGTTGGCGAAGACGAACAGGTCCGTCTCGATCCGCGTGCGGGCGAGCACGTGCTCGAGCAGGGCAGGAAAGTCCTCGAGGTCGACGGCGCCGTCGGTCACCAGCAGGAACTTCGTGAGCGAGAGCTGCCCTTCGCCGAGAATCCGAAATGCCGACACCATCGCCTCTCTCGGGTAGCGGTCCTTCACCACCGCCGCGGCGAGGGAGTGGAAGCCCGTCTCGCCGTAGCTCCACAAAGAGCGCACCGAAGGCATCACGAGCGGGAACAGGGGAGAGAGGAGCTTTTGGAGGTAATCGCCGATGAAGAAGTCCTCTTGCCGCGGCTTGCCCACGACTGTCGCGGGATAGATGGCGTCCTTGCGGTGATAGACCCTCTCGACCTCGAAGACGGGATAGTCGTGACGGAGCGAGTAGTATCCGTAGTGATCACCGAAGGGACCCTCGGGGCGACGGGTCTTCGGAGGCACGCGACCGCACAGGGCGAACTCGCCCTCGCCTCGCTGCTCGCCGGCGGCAAGATCGACCGCGTAAGAGCCCAAGGCGCGGCGCACCCGCTCGTCGCCGAGGCCG
>JAVJTD010000242.1:0-27155 GCA_040219065.1 Planctomycetota bacterium | reverse complement strand
TACCGGCAACGACCCTCCACGGAATCGGCGAGGACCGGTCGCTGCGCTCGCGGCTCTCCCCCTTTCGTTTGGGACGATCCTTTCCCGTTCCGACGTGAAAACATGCCCCCAAACCAGAGCCCGCGCGACCGAAACGGGAAGAGGTCCTCGAGCTGAGAGCCGCTTCCTCGACGTTGCCGACCATCGAGCCAGCAGGTGCCGAGCAAGGGAGCATTCGGAGCTCGCTGTCTTGACGGCACGGTGCCCACCGGCCCAAGCTCGCTCGGGAAAGCCCTCGCAGACAGACTCGGTCCCCGGCTCGCTCGGCTTGGGCACTGCATCGCCCTCGGGACCAGGTTCACCCCTGTCTGCTCCGCCGGTCCGCCGGCGGGGTGCGCCAGTGTGCCGGTGAGTTGGTGCGTCCGAAGGTGCACCAAGTCACTCGCGCGCTGACGGACCGAAGTCCGGGCCGTAGAAGCGGACGAGGCTCTCGTCGAGCTCGCGGATCTTGGCCACGCTCTGGCCCTTGATCAGCACGAACTGTTCGGGCTTCTGGTCGGGGAGCTCGCAGATGGCCAGCTCGCCGCTCTCCAGTTTGCGACCGATGCCGGGGTCGACCTCGAGGGCGAGGATCTCGCGGCTTCGCGCGACGAAGTGGAAGCGCCGGGGCCCGTTCCAACGCTCTTTGAAGACCGCACCTTCGACCAGGTTCTTGAGCCGTGCGAAGCGCTCTTTTTCGGTGAGCTGCGCTTTCGCCTGCTCAGCGCGGCGGCGGTTCTCCTCGGCCTCTTCCTTCTTTCTCTTCTCGAACTCTGCTCGGCGCTTGGCTTCTTCCTCGCGCTCACCTCGGGCGCCACCCTTCTTCTTGTTCGAGACGCGCTTTTCGTGCTGGATGCGCTTGGCATCCTTCTCGTTGATCAGGTTGGCCTTCTTGAGCTCGTCGAACAAGCTTCCCATCGTCTGGCCTCCTCTCGCATCGAAGTCGCGTCTCTGTCGGTGCCCGGGTGCCCCCCGAGCACGTACTCGAAATTCTAACCGCCACGCGCCCGATCGAGGAATGGCTCGAGCGCGCTCGGCTTGATCCTTCGCTCAGCGGGCGCCTTCGATCGGGCTGGGCTGGACGTCGGGAGCCTCTTCACGTGGCGGGCCACTCGGCTTGGCCGTCATCACGACCGGTCGGACGGGCTCATCGGTGACATTCAGGTAGGTCATCTCCGAGAGCGCCTGCTCATACCGGCGCAGGAGGCGGCCCGACTCGTCGAGGTTGATGCGCTTCTCGTCGAGCGCCAGCTCGACGGCCGCGCGCAGCCGAGAGACCAGCTCGACTTTGCTGTAGGCGACGTAGCCGAGGACCTCTTCGATCGTGTCGCCCGAGACGACGTGCGAGAGCCGATAGCCGTTCTCCGCCAGGCTGACGTGCACCGCGTCGGTGTCTCCGAACAGGTTGTGCAAGTCTCCGAGGATCTCCTGATAGGCGCCAACGAGGAACACGCCGAGGTAGAGCGGTCCGTTGTCCCAGTCCGGCAGCTCGAGACAGTCCTTGTGCGCGCGGAGATCGATGAACCGATCGACCTTGCCATCGCTGTCACACGTCAGGTCGGCGATGGTGCCACGGCGCTTCAGCGGCCGGTCGAGTGCGTGGATCGGCAAGATCGGGAAGAGCTGCTTCACCGCCCAGTGATCGGGCATCGACTGGAAGACCGAGAAGTTGCAGTAGAAGGTATCGGCGAGGGAGCGCTCGAGGGAGTCGAACTCGTCGGGCACGTAGTCGAGCTCACGAACGATGCGCAGGATGCGCTCGCAGATCGCGTGAAAGATGTCCTCGATCCGGCCGCGATCCTGCAGGTCCAGGATGCCCAGGTTGAAAGCACTCAGCGACTGCTCCTTGATCTGGAGCGCATCGTGGTAGCTCTCTTGGAAGTTCTTGACCGTCACCTCTCGCCAGACCTCGTGCAGCGAGTGAACGAGATCGTGCTCATCCTCCGCTGGCGCCTCGGGCTGCCGCCCCACCACCGTCTTGTGCACGCCGAGGACGTTGACGATCAGAACCGAATGATGCGCGACCAAGGCGCGCCCGGACTCGGTGATGATGTCGGGGTGCGGGACATCCTTCTCGTCGCACGCATCGCGCACTGAGTAAATGACGTCGTTGGCGTACTCTTCCTGCGTGTAGTTGATCGACGAGGCGAACTTGGTCTGGCTGCCGTCGTAGTCGACGCCCAGCCCACCGCCGCAGTCGAGGATCTTCATCGGCGCGCCGAGGGAATGGAGCTCGACGAAGATCCGCGACGCCTCCCGCAGCGCCGACTTGATCGCGCGAATGTCGCTGATCTGCGAGCCGATGTGGAAGTGCATCAGCTCGAGGCAATCGAGTCGCTTCGCTTCTTTGAGCCGCTCGACGACGGCGACCAGCTCCGCAGAGGTCAGCCCGAACTTGGAGCCCTCGCCGCCGGACTCCTGCCAGCGCCCCGCCCCACGCGAGGCGAGCTTGGCCCGCACTCCCATCACCGGACGGATGTCCAGATCCTCGGCGACGCGCAGGATCGTCTCGACCTCCTCGTAGCGATCGATGACGAGGATCGTCTGTCGTCCGAGCTTGCGAGCGAGCAGGGCCGTCTCGATATAGGCCGCGTCCTTGTAACCGTTGCAGATGATCAAGGCGCGGGGGTTGTCTACCAAGGAGATCGCGATCAACAGCTCGGGCCTCGAGCCGGCCTCCAGCCCGAGATCGTACTCGCGGCCGTACTCGACCATCTCCTCGACCACGTGCCGCTGCTGATTCACCTTGATCGGGTAGACCCCTCGGTAGCGCCCGCTGAACTCGGCTTCCTTCATCGCGCGGTTGAAGCACTCGTTGAGCGCTCGGATCCGGTTGTGGAGGATGCCCGAGAAGCGGAGGAGCACCGGGAGCTGGATGCCCCTTTGCTGCAGGTCGTCGACGAGGTCCTTCAAGTCGATCGCGCCGCCGGACTCGCCGTCGGGCGTCACTTGGACGTTGCCCTTCGCGTTGATGGAGAAGAAGCCCTGTCCCCATCCACTCACGTTGAAGAGCTCCGCACTGTCTTGGACCGTCCAAGCGCGCATTTCTTTTTTCGACATGCGGATTCCTTCGTTCCGGGGGAGCAGCCCACCGGGCGCTGGCTCGAACGCGGGCGTCTCCCGGCGTCGAGGAAAAGTCGTGCAAACCGCGTAATATCCAAAGGAAGTACGCGCCCGGCAAGCCCAAAAAGTCGGGTCGGTCCGGGGTGTGCCCTCGCCCTGGCCGCCACCGAGGACGAGGCGCGAAGCACCTGCGCGGGACCAGGAGCTTCCGCTCCCGAAGCGCGCCCCCTTGCTCGGCGCCCTTCAGCTCGACCGTCAGTGGCGTCGTGGAAGCGACTCGTCGCTCGGTGGCCTCTTCTCGTCTCGGCCGCGCGGGCTCTGGTTCATTCTGGGGTGGTCGTGTCCCGGCGCGCGCGTCGTGATCGGGGAACCAAGAGGAACTGATCGAGGTCGCCGGCCAAGACGCCTTGGACATCGCTCGTTTGGAGGCCGCTGCGTGCGTCTCGGACCTTGGGCTCGGGCGCCAAGGCATATCGCCGGGCGACGGCTTGACGCTTCTCGGTGTCTCCGCCCTCCGCGATGATCTCGCCGAGCAGCTTGCGCAACAGGGCTTCGCAGCGCGAGGCCGGCAGATCGGAGCGTGCGCTGATCGCGTGACCGCTCGCCTCGTGGAAGAGTCTGAGCGCCGTGACTCGTGTGGCGAGGAGTCTTCCGGGTCCATTCAGTGCGACCTCGGGAGCCGAGATGGCTCCGAGTAGCGGCTCGGCATCCTCGTCGTCGCGGCACGGCCAGACCTCGACTCGAACGTGGGTGCGCTGACGCCGCCCCTCTCGGCTCCGGTCGCCGCCCTCGTCGAGCACGTGCAGGCCCCGCTCGCCCTTGAGCAGCCCGAAGGCGCAGGCTCCTTCGACGACCAGCGTGATCGTCTCATCGGCGCCGCGATCGCCCAGCGAGTCGTCGAGCACGAAGACGTCGAACGCCTTGCTCCGCGCCCACCTTTGATACATCGCCCCGAGCAGTGCCAAGAAGTCGCGCTCAACGGGGACGCGAGCAGGCACACGCGTCAACCTCAAGAAGGCGTCCTCGCGATCGACGGCGTCGCGGCAGCTCAGATCGAACTCGACCAGCTCGAGATCGCGCGCCACATCGCGGTAGCGCTGCGCGGCCTTCTCGAGAGGATGACGCTCTCGCCGCCGCCCCAGTCCCTGCACGATGCCCGTCAGGCTGTCGATGCGGCGTCCGATTCGATGGACGTTGTCGATGAGCCCCTCGATGCCGTGGATTCGCGACAGGACCCTTCGCGCCTCGGAGGGATCGTCCCAGAAGTCTCGGCGCTGCGTGAGCGCGACTAGCCCGCTCTTCTGCTCGGCGAGGCCCGAGCTCTCGATCTGATCTCGAAGTGCATCGCGGCGAATCTCGAGGCCGCGCACCAGCTCTTCCAGATCCGCGACCGAGAGCGAGCCGCGACGCTCGACGAGCGGGCTCGGGATATGGAGCCTCTGCTTGAGCTGCTCGACCTCGTCCTCGCGCGGGTCCTTGACCAGGTCGGCGATCACCCGCGAGCCGGCGGCTCGAAGCCGTAGCACACCACCGATCGGCGCCTGTCCCGTGGCGATACGGCGCGCGAGCGGGAGCAGGACCAGGCGCTCGACGGCCCGTTTCATCGGGCGCGCGCCGTAGCGGGTGCTCGTACCGCTGCGCACCAGCAACGAGGTGACCGAGGGATCGATGTCGACCGACAGCCGACGCCGCGTGAGCCCGGAGCGAACGAGGATCCGCCCCACTTCGCGCTGGGCGATCTTCGCCAGGACACTCGCATCGAGGGGCCGGAACGGGACGATCTGATCGATGCGGTTGACGAACTCCGGCCGAAAGAACTGCTGGACCGCCTCGAGGAGAGGATCCTCCACCGGGCCCTCGGACTCTTTGAAGCCGAGCGTCTCTCGCCTCATTCGCTCGGATCCCAGGTTCGAGGTCATCACGACGATCGTCTGGCGGAAGTCGACGGTGACACCGCTTCCGTCCGACAAGCGCCCATCGTCGAAGACTTGCAGGAACAGATCGAACGCGATGTCTGCGGCCTTCTCGATCTCGTCGAGGAGGATGACCGAGAACGGCTGCTGCTTGACGCGCTCGGTCAGGATGCCCGGCGAGCCCGGGTAGCCGATGAGGCGTGCCGCCGCCTCGTAGTCACCGAACTCGCTCATGTCGATGCGGACCATGCGCTCGCGGCTGCCGAAGAGGCGCTCGGCGAGCGCCTTGGCGATCTCGGTCTTCCCGACACCGGTCGGACCGACGAAGAACAAGACGGCAAGCGGCTTGCCCGGATCATTCAAGCCGGCCTTGACGAGCGCGATGACGTCGACCATCGTCGCGACCGCTTCGGGCTGACCCAGCACCCGCTCGGTGAAGAACGCCTCGAGCTCTTCCAGATCGATGGCCTCGTCATCGTCGAAGATCCACTTCGGTAGGCCCGTGCGCTCGGCCAAGACGCGCGCGACGAAGGCCGGCGAGATCCGCGAGCAGTCCTCCTCGATCGCGGCCATGAGCGCCATCTCGAAGAGCTGGATTCCGCGGCCCGGCTGCTCGCCGACGGCCTTCAGGAGGCGAGAAAGCTCGAGCACGCGCTCGACCGACTCGACGGGGATCTCGAGACCCGGCGCGTGCTCACGGAATGCGCGCCGTACCTCTCCGAGGATCGTGAGCGTCTCCGTGTCCGAAGCGGGCTGGAGCTCGATGGGCGGGAACAAACGCTCGAGCGAGCTCTGACCCAAGCCCGCTGCATATTCCGAAGGCGAAGACTCCCCGATGACGGCGACGTCGCCCGAGGCGAGGTGCGGGGCGAGGAGCTTGCTCATGTCTTGCCGGCTGCCCTCGGTCATGCCGGCGCCGATGAGATCGTTGACGTTGGTCAGCCAGATCACGACGGGGATCGGCCGGGAGCTGGCCGCGATGAGCTGTGCGAGCCGCTCTTCCCACTCCCCGATGTACTTCGCGCCGCGGAGAATGTCGCCTGTGGTGAGCTGGACGACGGCCATCGGCTCGGGCCCTTCGCGCAGCTCGCGCACGAGCTCTTGGAGCAGCGTCGTCTTGCCGACCGCCGTCTCCCCGACGACGACGAAGCTCCGGGGTCCCGGCCCCCGGAGCCGATCGGCAAGGTCTTGAACGAGAGGAGCAAAGCGCTCGGCCGCCGGCACCGGCGCAGCCGGTGCCAAGACCCTGGGGTACCCGAGCTCGCCTAACCGCTCGAGATGCTTGCGGAGCTCGCGTGGAAGACCCATGACGCCCTCGGAGGTCCGAGTTGGAAGAGGCTGGAGGCCCGACGCCGGAGGCCCGACTTCACTCGGGTAGGATTATCAAATCACCCAAATGAGCGCGAGCCTCCGTTCGTGCGATCAACCGTTGTCGGGGCCGTTGCCTCCGTCCGGCTTGCCGTCGTTGTCCGGCTTGCCGTCCTCGGGCTTCTTCGGGGCCTGCGACCCATCGCCCTCTTTCTGCTCTTCGCCTTCGGACTTGGCGGGCGGCGTCTGACCGTCGCCTTCCTCCGAGGTGGCTGCCTCGCCGTCCTCTTGATCGTCGGTCGGCTCGGTCGCCTCGTCGCCAGCGCCTTCGTCCTCCTCGGGAGCCTTCTCTTTCAGGAGCTCGTCGCGAGAGAGGTGGAGCTTGGAGAAGCTGTCGGCAGAGATCACGTAGTACCACGGCGCGAAGCGCTCTTTGAGCTCTTCGGCCTTCTCCTGGCCTTCCTTCTTCTTGGCTTCGAAGGAGGCGAGGCTGGAGTCGTACTGATCGGCGAGCCCACGCTGCTCGGTGCGGCGCTGCTTCTCTTCGTCGGTCAGGTCTTCGGCGGACGTGTCCGCGACACTCGAGTCTTCCTTCCACTTCTCGTAGAACTCGAGATCGAGGCCTTCGGGCGGCGCGGGCTTCTCGAAGCGCGAGTCGTCGAAGTCGACCGAGATGAAGAGGTAGCGGTTCTCACCGCCCTTGGGCGTCTCCTCCGTCGACTCCTCGCTCGCCTCTCCCTCGGAGCCGTAGACGACCTCGCCGAACCGCAACGTGTAGCGCACGCCGGCCTTCGTCCAGGCCCGCAGCTCACCTTCATTCGAGACGAGCTTGCCGTCGCGGGTGAAGAAGTAGCCCTTCGACTGGAGCGAGCTCTGCTCGATCTGGTTGATCTGACCGGCGGGTCCTTGCGTGAGGTCTCCCGTGATGCCTTCCGGCTTGCGCCGCACGTCGACGATCGACAGCGAGTCGAGAGTGCTGGTGAGCGTGCTGACCTTCGAGGTGTCGAGCTCGCGACCTTCCGGCGCCTCGGCCATTTCCCATTGGCTGCTCTCGTTCTTCGTCAGCTCGATGACGTCACCGGGTGTAATCGAGAGCGTGCGCTCATCGATCGAGTAGTTGTCGAGCTCTAGCTGGTCGATGTTCCAACCGTCGAGCTTGGTGAGATCGGTCTCGATCCAGTCGGCGAACTTCGTCGAGAGATCGACATCCATCTTCACCGCGTACGCGCGGTTCTTGCCGGGGACACGCACGTAGCGCATGCCCTCGCGACCCTTGACCGGCTTTCCGATGATGAGATCGGCGAGGACGTTGTCCGAGCCGTTCCTGATGGTGATGCGCTTGCCCCAGCCGGTCAGCTCGCTCTGGCTCGAGTCGAGCGGGTCGACGAGGCCGAGCTCGGCATGGCTCTCTTGGCTGTCGCTGATGACCTGGTCCTTGCGCAGCGCGATGACGCCCGACGCGGCCTTGGCGAGGCGGTCCTTGCCGTCGGCTGGATAGCCATAGCGAGACGGGATCGACCACAGGCCGTTCTTCACCTCGACCTTGAACGGCTCGGCGGTCGCGGTCTCTTCATCGAATTCGATCACCTCGAGGGCCGCCGCCTGCGAGGCGTCCTGGAAGCCGGGGAAGAACTCTTCGCCCTGGTCACTGAAGAACGGCGGATCGCTCGGCGCGGGGTTGGCCAGGAGCCAAGCTCCCAGCCCACAGACGATCGCGACGGCGACGTAGATCAGTGTCTTGACGGTATCACTCATGACTCACCTCCTCGCCTGACGCGCTTCAGAGATCGTGCGCTTCTCGCGGCCGCGACGGACCACGAAGACGATGATGCCCAGCAAGAGCGCCGGGATCGGGGGCAGCGCGACGGCCAACAAGCGGATGCGTGACTGGATGTCGAGGATCTCGCGCTCCATGTCGATCTGACTGAGCTCGATCTCCTGCTCCTTCTCGTCCTCGATGATCGACTTGCTGACGTCGAGCTTGCGTTGCTCGGTCGCCCGCACGGTCTCGATCTGGATCGCCTTGGCGCGATCGTCGAGGTCGGTGCGCTCCTCGATCTGCTGCACGGCCGACTCGAGCTGCTGCTGGGCCCGGGCGAGAGCCGCTTGTGCCTCGTTCTCGGCCTTCTCCTGCTTTTCGAGACGCGCTTCCTCGTGGACGCGAATCTCCTTCTCCAGCTCGGAGAGGGTGCGGTGCTGACGACGCTGCTTGCGAAGCGCCACGAACGACTCGTCACCCGAGAGGACATCGACGGCGTTGAGGACGAAGGTCACGTTGTCGAACTCGAGACCTTCGACGCCTTGGCGACGCAGCGCGAAGAATTGCTCGGAGATCATGTCGATGTCCGCGCAGAAGATCAGGTTCACCGAGCGCTCGCCGCCCTCACCGATCGAGCCCTTCACCTGCGCCGCGAGGATGTAGTCCCGCGGATCGAAGATATGGGGTACCCGGTCGTTGAGCTGCGTTCCGAAGAACGAGCGCGTGACGACGTCCTGGTAACCGATCCGGCCCGACTCGAGACCCGTGGTCAGCAGCGGCGTGAAGGTCACACCCGACGTATTGGCGGACTGCACGCGCCCGGGATAGATCTGGACGATCTCCTGCAGGCCCGACGTCACCGGATGGTCCTGGTTGAAGGGCATGTCGGCGCCGCTGTTCGTTCCGATGAAGACGAACTCGGGCGGCAGGTTCTGCAGCTCGGGGTGCGGGTTGTAGGAGTCCCAGACGATGTCCCGAATGGACCAGCTCAGGCCGAGGCCCTGGAGCATGCCCATGATGTCGCCCTTGGGCTCGGGCGGGGGTCCGCCTCCGCCGAAGGGGTTCTGCTGCTGCTCTCTCGGCTTGGGCTCGCTCGGCGCCATCGCCAGCAGCTCGCCGCGGGCGCCGAGCGGCAACGGGTCGTCGAAGATCAGGGTCGGGTTGCCCGCCTCGATGTAGTCCTGGAAGCGATCCATCTGCTCTTGGTTGAGCGAGGACGGCAGGATCGCGAGGAGCACGTCGAGATCGGCCGGGTAGTCGGCGGCCGGATCGACGCGCTCGACCTCGTACTGCTTCTTCAGCTCGCCGACGACCGACCACTCGGGGCTCTGACGCATCGACTGGAAGTCGAATCCGCCGAGCACGTCCGCATCGGTCGCAAGCACGCCGAGGCGCTTACGCGCCGTCCTCGAGACCACGCCGATGGAGCGCGTCAGCTCGTACTCTTCGGACAAGCCGCGATCGAAGAACGGGATGATCACCTCCTCGAGGCCGGACGTGAAGACCATGCCGAGGTAGATCTCGTCCTGCTTGCCGCGGCCGCCCTCCGACGTGTAGACGGGCATCGGTCGGATGTTGAACTTCTCTTGCGCCTGCCGCGCGGCATCGGAGAAGCGCTCGGTCTCGTGGATCTTCACCACGACGCGATCGCCGCCCATCTGGTCGTATTGGCGGAGCAGGTTGACGAGGTTCTGGCGCTTGGCGGTGTAGGCTTGCGGCACCTCGGGGCTGAAGAACGCCTGGATGTACACCGGGCGCTCGGGATCGATGTTGTCGATCAGCTCCTCGGTCTCGCTCGAGAGCGAGTGGAGCCCCTCGGCCGTGAGATCGGGACGGAAGTCGAAGCGGCCCGCGACGACCGTCAGGCTCATGAACGCCACGAACACTGCGACGACGCGAACGAAGTCATGGATGCCGCGATCGGCGAGGACGCTTTGGCCACCGCGGTGGCGCCGGCGCAGGAGCGCGACGTTCAAGACGAAGGCGAACGTGGCCAGGCCGACGAAGTAGAAGAGGCCGGTGATCGAGAGGACGCCGCTCGCGAACTGCTCGAACAGCGGCACCGCGCTGTAGCGTCCGACGAGCTCGTTCAAGGCGTCGCCGAGGATCGTGCCGGCCCGGTGGATGAAGACCACCGCCGCGCAGAGGACGGCGCCCACGATGAAGCCGATCGTGACGTTGCTCGCCATCAAGGAGCCGACCATGCCCACGCCGATCAGCGCCGAGCCGAACAGCCAGTACCCGAAGTACGTGCTGACCATCAGGCCGATGTCGGGCTCACCGAGCATGCTCAAGGCGATGACGTTGCTCAATGAGAAGAGGAGCGCCACGGTGTAGATCGCGACCGCGGCGAGGTACTTGCCGAGCACTACTTCGTAGTCGTGGGCCGGCAAGGTGAAGAGCAGCTCGTCGGTACCTTGGCGCCGCTCCTCCGCCCACAGGCTCATCGTGACGGCCGGGATGAAGAAGAGGAGCAGGTACGGGAAGACGGCGTTGAGCGTGTTCAGGTTGGCCAAGTTCTGGGCGAAGAAGCGGTCCTGCCAGAACGAGGCGAACGCGCCCAAGAACACGAAGATCGTGATGAAGACGTATCCGGTCGGGCTCGCGAAGTACGAGAGCACGTTGCGCTTGAAGACCGCCCGGATCACGTGCGTCTGAAGTGCCATGGATCAAGCCTCCGCGCTGGTGAGCCGGTGGAACGATTCCTCGAGGGACTCTTGGCCCTGGAGGATGCCCTTCGAGGACCCGTCGTAGACGATGCGGCCCTCGTTGATGAAGATCGTGCGATCGGCGACCGCGTCCACCTCCTGCAGGATGTGGGTCGAGAGGAGGATGGTCTTCGTCTGTCCCAGCTCGCGGATCGTGCGGCGCACGTCGCGGATCTGGTTCGGGTCGAGGCCCGAGGTCGGCTCGTCCATGATCAGGACATCGGGCTCGTGCAGCAGCACGTGCGCCATGCCGACGCGCTGACGATACCCCTTCGACAGCTTGTGGATCGGCTTGTCGACCACCGACTGCAGCGCGCACTGCGTCACGACCTTCTCGAGCCGATCCGACATCTGGCTCCCCGACATCCCGCGCGCCTCACCGAGGAACTTCAAGAATCCTCGGGGCGTCATGTCGGGATACAGAGGACCGTTCTCGGGCAAGTACCCGACTCGGGAAACGGCTTCGATGCGATCGGACAGGATGTCCTTCCCCGCGATCCGCGCCGTCCCGGCGCTCGGCGTGAGGAATCCCGTCAGGATCTTCATCGTGGTCGACTTTCCGGCGCCGTTCGGACCCAGGAACGCAACGATCTCACCCTTGGCCACGGAGAAGGTCACGTCCTGAATCGCGGCGAAGCTCCCGTAGAACTTGCTCAGTCCTACGGCTTCGATCATCAATCCGCTCTCGGACATCCTGGATCAAAGCTCCTCGTTCTTGGTCTGAAATGGGAAGGCTTCTTCGCCGGCCGAGCAGGCGCTCGGCCGTCTCTCCTGTACGAAGCGAGACGATTCAGGTTGGAGCGCCCCTGGCGTCCCCCTCTTCTCGGCCCCGAGCCCAGCATCGTAATGCTCCACCGTCTCCGATCGCAAGAGGGGGGCTTGGGCTGTCTCCATCAGAGCCCGTACGGGTCCCGAACGCTGGGGCCCAGGTCCGGAAGCAGGTGCAGTGCAAGACCAAGGCGAGCACCGATCGGTGGCTAGTGAGGGACGAAGTGATCTCCTCGACTGGCATTGCCCTCGAACGTGGAGACGCGCACCACGCTGGCTCCTTCAGAGGCCGGGCCGCGCCCTCTCACGCTCCTACACATCACTCACGAAGGCACATCCTCGCGTCCCTCACTCAGCGCGGTTCATCGAGGGCCAGCTCTGCGCCGACGATGACCTCCCCAACCTTCCGCCGCGGAACCGTTCGGGCTCTGATCGATACCCGAACACCGGGCACTACTCGCCGACGGCGAGGATCCAGGCGAGGACTTGGGCGACCGCGAGATACAGCTCTTCGGGGATCGCTTCGCCTTGCTTGAGCGCGGCCATCGCTTCGACGAGCTCGGGATCTTCGTGGATGGGGATCCCGTGCGACTTGGCTCGCTCGATGATGCGCTCGGCGATGGCGCCGCGGCCAGCGGCCGTGACGGTCGGGGCGATCTCGGACTCGCGGTAACGGAGGGCGACAGCGCGTCCGGGGAAGCGTGCGGATTCGTCAGACGACAAGGTCGAGCCCTCCTCGGGCGGGTGCGGGCGAGACCTCGGCGATCTCGCGGGCCCAGAAGTCGGTCTGGGCCAAGGTAGGATCGGCGAGGGCTTCGAGTCGGGCCAGCCTCAGCCCGTTCGCGCTCAAGGGACCCGAGAGGTGCTCGGCCGCCTTCTCGAACAGCTCGGCGGCACGATGGCTCTCGGTCGTCAGGCCGACAGTCAGGTCCGCGCCTCGCAATTGCAGGCTGGCCTCGACGAGTCCGAGGCGCTCGAGCCGAACTCGGACTCTGGCGCGCAGGGCGGGATCCCCCGCACCGTGCGCCGGACGATCGAGAGCGATCTCGATGGGCCTGCCGCTCGGCTGCTCCAGCGTGACGTAGACGAAGGGCAATGCGCTTCCGGCGAGCTCCTGCCCCTGGATCTGGTCCGCGACTTCGCGCTCCGCCGGCAACGCGCTCTTGGCGAGCACGGCTCGCGGATCACTCGGAGGATCGGTGCCGCGAAGCAGCTCCAGCTCGAGCGGGCGCGCCAGCCGGAGCGCGACACTCCGAAGCTGACGCGCGATCGACTTGGCGTCCGCCGGTGCCTCGAGCGTCGGTCGAAGGACGCGAGCCGAATCGGGAGTCAGCCTCCTCGTCCCCTTCGCAACCAGGCGACGCCAGGTCATGAAGGCGCGCAAGACGCTTACCGCGGCCGAGGACGTCGGCAATCCGAGCAGGCGCAGCAGAGCCTCGGCGGAATCGGGCGAATGAGCACCTAGCCGCTCGATTTCGGCGAGGGCGGCTTGGACGTCCGCCGGCAAGGCAGCCGGAACATTAGTGGAACCGGAAGTGGTCTGAGCGCCGCTGACGAAGCCGAGGAATCGGAAGACCGGCCGCTTGCCGTCATTCTGCAGAACCTCGAGCTCGATCAGATCTCCTCGCCGAAAGGTCGGACCGGATCGAACGATCGCCCGCGTCGAGCGCCCGCGGACGGTGAGGCTCAGGTCGCTGCCCTCCCCCCCATTGACCCGGGCACGAACACGCTCGCCGACCGAGAGCCGCAGCAAGAAGGAGGCATCGGCCGGGGGGCCGTTGTTTCCTTCCCAATGCACGGAACCGACGTTGATGTCCATCGGTCAATCCTCGGTCGATGGTTCGTGGACAGAATCCCGTCACGGATGATCGTCTTGAAGAGGGGCGGGACTTGAGGGGGTAGTGCTTGGGTGCTGGGGTGGGTCAATCGGAGCGCCGGCTTCAGCCGGTATCGGGTGTGGCTGGGTGAGGTGGTCAGGTGTTCCGGTGATCACGTGGTCAGGTATCGAGGATCTCATCGGTCTCGTGGGTCGTGCCGCCCCCCCCGTGACTCGCAACCGCACCCAAACCGGCTGAAGCCGGCGCTCCGGACCAAGCTCCGAACAGCGCTCCGGACACGGAAAGCCTTTCCTCGGTCGGAAAGGACTTCCCGAAAGGATCCCCGTCCCGCCCCCACACCGAAAAAGGCCAATCGCCCGAAACTCCCCTCGCCGCGGTCGATTCCGCGATCCCTCGTTTCCTTCTGACCGTTTGGCGACCGGCTTGCGATGAGCGGCGGTTGCCGACCGGGCGAGTGTCGCTCGATGTTCTTCGGAACCGACAGGAAGCAGCCGACCATGCGGACGGGTCTTTACGCAGCAGTCTCTGGCCTCGAGCAGGCGCAGCGTCGTCAGACGGCGATCGCCTACAACCTCGCCAATGCGAGCACACCGGGGTTCAAGGCCAAGAAGGTGATCTCGTCGTCCTTCCGCGCCACGCTCGAGCGCGGGGAGCCGCGCACGCACTACGTGCGGACGAACGAGGTGACGGACTTCTCGCAGGGCAATCTCGAGCTGACGGATCGCCGGCTGGATGTCGCGCTCAATGGCAAGGGCTTCTTCGCGGTGCAGACCCAGCAAGGGACTCGGTACACGCGGGACGGGAGCTTCCACGTCGACGCGACGGGACAGCTCGTCACGAAGTCCGGTGATCCGGTCCTGGGGGAAGGCAATCAGCCGCTGCGCGTGGCCGACTCCGATGGGCTCTCGATCAACGAGGCCGGGCAAATCGTGCTCAACGGCGAGCCGCGCGGGCAGCTCCAGATCGTCGACTTCGACGAGCCCTATCCCCTGACCTCCATGGGAGGCGGCCTCTTCTACGCCGAGGAGGGCGCACGCCCCAAGCCCTCGGTCGCGTCGGTGACCCAAGGCGCGCTCGAAGGCTCGAATGCACCGGCGATCGACATGCTGGTGCAGATGATCGAGAACCTGCGCGCTTTCGAGGCGAACCAGAAGAGCATCCAGTCGATCGACCGCACGCTGCAACGCGCTGTGGCCTCGTCGAGCTGATTGAAGGACAGACACCATGATCAAGGCACTCTACGCATCGGCGAGCGGGATGAAGGCACAGCAGCGCCACGTCGACGTCATCGCGAACAACATCGCCAACGTGAACACGGGTGGATTCAAGAAGAGCCGGGTCGACTTCCAAGACCTGCTGTACGAGACCATCCGCCGACCGGGCGCCGGCGGCGCGGCCGCCAATGCGCTCGGACCGCCGTCGGGTCTCCAGGTCGGCTCGGGAACCGACGTGATCTCGACGACCAAGAACTTCAGCCAGGGCAGCGTGGAAGGCACCGGCAACGCGCTCGACATCGCGATCGAGGGCAGCGGCTTCTTTCAGGTGCAGCTCCCCGATGGAACGATCGGCTACACGCGCGCCGGCAGCTTCCAGATGGACAGCACGGGCCGACTCGTGACCGCGCAGGGCTATCCCCTCGAGCCGCAGGTCACTCTGCAACAGTTCAGCGTCGAGGGCAGCGACGTCGCGATCGAGGCCGACGGCCGCGTGATGCTGCGCCAGCTCGGACAAGAGAACTTCCAGCAGGTCACACAGATCCAGATTTCGACGTTCCTCAACCCGGCCGGTCTCGACAGCATCGGCTCGAACGTCTTCAAGGCGACGGATGCGAGCGGTGCGCCGCAGCCTCAGAACCCCGGCACCCAGGGTGCGGGCAACTTGCGGCAGTTCGCCCTCGAGCGCTCCAACGTAGACATCGTGCAGGAGCTGATCGGGCTCATCACCGCGCAAAGGGCCTACGAGCTCAACTCGCGCGCCATCCGCTCGGCCGACGGCATGCTCTCCCAACTTCAGACCATCATTCGGTAAGGCAGCCATGATCCTCGCATTGACTCTGCTCGGCGCGCTCCTCTTCGAGGACGAGCCTCGCCAGCCCGACGTGACGGTCGTCATGCAGTCGACCGTGACCGTCGCCGGACTCGACTTCCGGGTCGGCGATGTCGCCCAGCTTCGCGGGGCCCAGGCCGACCGCGTCGAAGAAGCCTCGAAGGTCAAGCTGGGCCTCAGTCCCCAGCCGGGCTTCAAGCGCTTGCTCCGGGCGAGCGAGATCCGCACGGCGCTCGAGGCCGCCGGCTTCCAAGAGGATCAGATCCGCTTCGCGGGTCCCGCCGAGACCGTGGTCGTCGTCGAGTCCCAGACGATCTCGGCCGACGAGATCCAGGAGAAGGGCCTGAAGTTCCTCGAGCAGGAGCTCGCGGTCTTCGCCAGCCAGGACGTCGAGCGCCGCATCGAGCTCGCCCGCGCCCCCATCGACGTGTCGGTGCCAGTGGCGCGCGATGAGATGCAGCTCGAGTTCCGCTGGCCCGGGCTCCCCAAGACCCGCGGCGACGTGACGATCCAGCTCGTGGTGATGGTCGATGGCCAGCGCGTCCGAACGGTCCCCGTCCGCTACTTCATCCGCGTGTTCCAGGACGTGTTCGTCGCCAAGCGTCCTCTGACTCGCGGCGACCGGCTGGGCGCGGGCGGCATCGGGCTCGAGCGTCAGGAGATCACCGGCCTCTTCGGCACGCCGGTCTCCACCCAGAACGAGCCCTCCGATCTCGAGATGATCCGCGACGCACTGCCCGGCTCGGTCCTGACCCGGACCAACACCCGCCCGGCGATCCTCGTCAACGCCCGCTCGATCGTCACGGTGCGGCACCAACAGGGCACGCTCCTCATCACCGCGACCGGGCGAGCGATGGAGTCGGGCGCCAAGGGCGACGTCATCCGCATCCAGAACCTCCGCTCGGACCGGATCGTGACGGCGCGCGTCGTCGGACCCAACGCGACCGAGACCGTGAACTGAGACACCCGGAGCACCGACCGATGAAGCCCCTCGCCATCGCACTCCTCGCCAGCGCGGCCTTCGCCTCCCCGACCTTCGCCCAGTCGACCTGGCGTCAGCACTCGGGCGCATCGCAGTTCCAGGACGTGGTCGCGCGCAGCGTCGGCGATGTCTTGACGATCGTCATCCAGGAGAACCACCAGGTCACGCGAAACGAGCAGACGACGCTCGAGCGCGACAACTCCCTCAATGCCGAGATCACGCGCTTCGACATCTCGCCCAAGACCTTCAGCACCCTGCCGACCGTCGAGGCGACCGCCGAGCGCGAGTTCGACGGCAACGCCCAATACCAGAAGCAAGGCCAGTTCACCGCGACCCTGACGGCACTCGTCGTCGACGTCTTGCCCAACGGCAACCTCGTCGTCGAGGGCCATCGCACGATCCAGACCGACGGCGAGGTCAAGCGCATTGCCATCACCGGCATCGTGCGCCCGGCCGACGTGACCGGCACCAACACCGTCCAGAGCGAGCGCGTGGCAAACGCCCACATCGAGTTCGAAGGCGACGGCCCTTTGTCCTCGACCACCGAGCGCGGCTGGTTCTGGACCTTGCTCGACTCGATCTTCCCGTTCTGATCCGTGACCAACCTTTGACGTGATGAAGCTCCCTTCACGAGGACGAAACCGATGATCCGCCTCTCGATCGCTTGCCTGCTCCTCGCCCCGCTCGCCGCCGCCCAGGTCCGGGTCGGTGACGTCACCACCATCGACGGCGTCCAGGCCAACCGCGTCGAAGGCCTCGGGCTGGTGACCGGGCTGAACGGAACCGGAGACGACACCATCACGACCCGGCAGATGCTCTCGAGCTTCTACCGCCGCCAAGGCATCAACGTCCCCGCCAACCAGATCAAGGCGAAGAACGCGGCCGTCGTCCTCGTCTCGGCCTCGATCCCGCCCTTCGTCCGCCTCGGCAGCAGCATCGACGTCTCGGTGCAGTCCATCGAGGAGGCCAAGAGCCTCAAGGGCGGCTACCTCGTCGAGACCGTGCTCACCGAAGGCAATGTCCCCTACGTCGTCGCGGGCGGAGACCTGATCGTGGGCGGCTTCTCGGCTGGCGGCGCGGCGGCCAACGTCCAGCAAAACCACCCGACCGTCGCCAAGGTTCCCGGCGGCGGCGAGGTCGTCCAGGTCATCGAGATGCAATCCCTGGGTCAGGACGGCAGCCTGCGCTTGGTGCTCAACCACGGCGACGCCGAGAACGCACGGCGCATCGCGACCGCCATCAACGAGACCCTCGGGCAGATCGCGAAGGCCGAGGACGACAAGACCGTCGCCGTCTTCGTCCCCGCCGATCGCCGCCTTCGCACCACCGACTTCATCGCTGATGTGCTCGCCGTCGAGTTCGAGCCGACCGACGGTGGCGCCGTCGTCGTCAACGAGCGCAACGGCGTCATCGTCGCCGGCGCGAACGTGCGGATCTCCCAGTGCGTCATCCAGCAAGGGGACCTGACCATCGCCGTCTCGGAGAGCCCCATCGTCTCGCAGCCCGCCCCATTCAGCCAGGGGCAGACCGAGACCGTGCCGCGCACCCAGCTCACCGTCGAGGAAGAGACCTCCGCGCCCATCGACCTCACCGGCGAGACGACCGTCGGTCAGCTCATTCGCGCGCTCGATGCCGTAGGCGCCTCGCCGCGCGATCAGATCGCCGTCCTCCAGCAGCTCCAAGCCGGGGGATTCCTCCATGCTCACTTGATCGTGCAATGACGACCGAACCTCGAATCGTTCGCGACATCTGAACTGAAGACGCACTTTGCGCCGATAGGCGTTGACGGAAGGACCGATTCTGGCCGGAAAAAGCCCCGGTCAGCACCAGCCGAGAAACCCAGATGAACACCTACGACCGACTCCGTGACAACCTGGAGTGCGAGATCGTGCTGCGCACGCGCCTCCTCGAGCTCATGGCCGAGAAGCGTGCCTGCCTCGCGAGCGGCGATCTCGACAAGCTGCAAGAGACCTTGCGCGAGATCCATCCGCTCCTCGAGGAAGCGCTGAAGCTGCAGGCCGAGCGTGAGTCCCTGGTCCGCCAGAGCGCCCCCACGCGCCAGTCCCCGCCGCTCCGCGAGCTCATCGCTGGCTCGCCCGCCGAGCTGCGCGAGGAGCTGAGCCATCAGCGCGAGCGTCTCAAAGAGCTGCTCGAGCGCACCGCGCGCGAGAATCGAATCAACACGCGCCTCGTCAGACAGTCCCAGAACCTCCACGCCGAGCTGCTGCAGAGGCTCTCGGGCGAGAAGCCGATGCGGACGACCTACTCGGCGCGTGGGACGAAGAATCCGCCGCCGCCGTCGAACCGTTCGCTCGTGACCCGGCAGGTCTGAGGAGGCCAGGCGATGATCGGACTGAACACCGGCTACCTCGCCCTGCGCGCGGCTCAGCAGGCACTCGACATCATTGGCAACAACGTCGCCAATGTCGCGACCGACGGATATCGCCGTCAGGCGCCGTCGCTCGCCAGCGCGCCGTCGCTCCGGCTCAACGGGTTCACCTTCGGCACCGGAGTCACCCTCGCCGACATCCGGCGCAACCACGACGTGCTTCTCGACACGCGCCTGCGCAGCCAGCTCAGCGAGCAGTCGCAGCTCCAGGCCGGGCTCGACCTCGCCGAGGAGGCCGAGTTCATTCTCGGTGAGCCGTCCGACACGGGCCTCGCGGCGCGGCTGGGTGCCTTCCAGGATGCACTGAGCGCGCTCACGGCGTCGCCGTCCGATCCCGCGCTCCAGGCCGACATCGTCGAGAGCGGCGGCACGCTCGCACGCCAGTTCCAGAGACTCGCGAGAGATCTCGACCGCCTCGACGGCAACCGACTCGGCCGCCTCGAGAACACCGTCGAGGAGATCAACTCGATGGGCGAGACGCTCCAGGACCTCAATCGCGACATCGCGAATGCTCGCAGCTCCGGTGGCGTGCCGGCCGATCTGATCGATCGCCGCGACATCCTCCTGCGCGATCTCTCCGAGCTGGTCGACCTCGATGTCCGCATCGCCGAGGACCAGACCGCCGAGGTCCAGGTCGGCAACGTCCTCCTGGTCGGACGCGGCGAAGCGAGCCGCCTCGCGGTGTTCCGCAACGAGGCCGGACAGGAGCGCCTCCGCGTCGCCGGGCGAGACGGCGAAGGCTTCGTTCCCACCGGCGGTGAAGCGCTGGGCCTGATGGCGACGGGCCGCGAGCCGGTCGACCGGCTGCGCGCGAAGATCGATGAGCTCGCCCGTGGCCTGATCGACGCCGTCAATCGCGTGCACGGCACCGGTGTGGGTTCGAGCGGCTCGTTCACCAGGCTCACCTCCAGCTACCAAGTCACCGATCCCGGCGCGCCTCTGGTCAGCGGCGGTCTCATCGGCAACCTCGAGCCAGGAGCGTTCACGGTCAGTGTGACGAGCGAAGGCACCGGCGAGAAGACACGGACGCAGATCCGCTTCGACCCGACGCGTCAGAGCCTCTCCGATCTGGCGAATCAGCTCGACGCGCTCGACAACATCAGCGCCGACGTCAACGCGGACAACGGACTCACCATCAGCTCGGACTCCGGCTTCACGTTCGACTTCACCGCCGAGAGCGGCATCCCGCGCGACACGACCGGCGTCGTCGGCGCCCTCGGGCTGAACGCGTTCTTCACCGGCACCGACGCCCGCTCGATCGCGGTGTCCGCCGAGCTCCAAGCCGACCCCGGGCGCGTCGCCGCATCGGCGACGGGCGACACCGGTGGCAACGACAACCTGACCGACCTGATCGCGGCTCTCGATAGCGGCAGCGAGCTGCTCGGTGGCCTCGACCTCCAGGACTTCTATCGCCGCGAGGTGACCGAGATCGGCTTTCAAGTGAGTCAGCTCCAAGCACTCGGCGATTCGCAGTCGACCCTGGTCTCGGCGCTCGAGGCGCGCCAGGAGTCGCTGACGGGCGTCTCGCTCGAAGAGGAGCTCATCGAGCTCGAGCGTTACCAGACCTCTTTCGAGGCCGCCTCGAGGTACCTCCAGGTGATCAACCAGACGACCGACCAGATCCTGAGCTTGGGACTGTAGGGAGGTTGAGCGATGGAGCTACGCGTCACTCAGGGCCGCCTGTTTCGCTTTTCGCAAGAGACGATCTCACGCGGCTTCCGCGAGCTGGCCGAGCTGCAGGAGTCGATCGACGACGGCCGCGAGGTCTCGAAGCCGTCGGACGATCCGGTCCGCGCGGCGCGCGCCATGCGCCTACGGCTCCAGATCCAGAGGAACGAGCAGTACATCGAGAACGTCGGTCGCGGCATCGACCTGCTCCAGGCGAGCACCGACTCACTGCAAGAGGTGAGTGACCGTCTGTCCGAGGTCCGATCGACGGCGCTGGCAGCCGCGTCGGGCACCCAGGTCGAGGAGTCACGTCGCGCGTTCGCCTCCGAGATCGACCAAGCGCTCGAGCGACTGTTCACAATCGCGAACACCCGGTACGACGAGACGCCCGTCTTCGGTGGCACCGCGACCCAGCAGAACCCGTTCACGGCCGAGCGTGACGCCGAAGGCCGCATCACCTCGGTGAGCTACCGTGGTAATCGCGCCGTCGCCCCGATCCTGGTCGGCCCCGATGAGCGACTGATTCCCACGGTCAGCGGCGCCGAGGCTTTCAACGATCCCGATGGGCAGTTCGCGAATCTCTTCGACACGCTCGTTCAGCTCCGAGACGACATCGACGATGTCGACGGCATCGCGAACGAGGATCTCGGGGACGCGATTCGGGCGACGCTCCCCGCACTCGACCGCATCGAGGGCAGCGTCCTGAGCGCGGTCGGCCGTCTCGGAGCGCGCCTCGGCGAGACCGAGAGCCTGCGCGACAACCTGCGCTCGTTCGACACGTTCTCGCGGACGGCGCTCTCGGATACCGAGGATCTCGACACCGTTGAAGCCGTCCTCCAGCTCCAACAAAGGCAGACCTCCTTGCAGACGGCCGCGGCGGTCGCGGGCCAGATCTTGAACACGAACCTCCTCAACTTCTTCATTTGATCACGAGATCGTCATGGAGCCTCCTTCGATCGATCCGATTCGCCTTCGCGCGCTGACCTCCGCGCAGGAGAGCGCGACACGCGCGGCCAAAAGGCCCGAGCCCGCCGGCAGCTCGTTCGAGAGCATCCTCGCCCAGGTGCGCGAGAAGCTCGAGCATCTCGATCCGAGCAAATCCGGCGAGCCCAAGCCGCCGTCGCCCAAGGAGCTCGCGCGAGATCTCGACGGTACGCTCGAGCGCGTGCAGACGCAGTTCGAGGACTTGATGTCGATCCGCTCCCGCCTCCTCGAGGCGTACCGCCTGGCCAAGGGACCGGGACCGAGCGATGACGCTCGAGATTAGGCCGGCGCTGCCCGAGGAGCTCGAGGCGCTGTGTGCGTTCCTCGAGGAGGACTTCGACGAGACGACGCCTTGGGGTGTGCGCGAGGAGTATCCGCTCGTCTTCGACGAAACCAATCGGAACAACCTCTTCGTCGCGGTCGAGAACGGCTTGATCCTGTCGCACGTCGGCGTGAAGCCGGTCCAGTTCCGCGGCCCCAGCCTCAAGCTGCGGCTAGGTCTGGTCGGGTCGGTTCGCACCTCGCCCCGGCACCGCGGCCGCGGGCTCGCGCGACTGGTGATGCAGGCTGCCGAGAGGCGCCTCTTCGAGCTGGGCTGCGAGCTCGGCATGCTCTGGACGAGCATCCCCTCGTTCTACGAGCAATTCGGCTGGGTCATCGCCGGCTCCGAGTTCAGCCTCGAGGTGCCGAAGTCCGCCGTCGCGCAGGTCGCCCCCGTCGGTGCCGTCCGGCGCCTGACGCCCGAGCGCTGGCGCGACGTGATCGCGATGCACGAGCGGGAGCCGCTCCGCGTCCTGCGCGATCCGAAAGATTACGAAGCGCTGTTCTCGATCCCGGGAACCGAGACGTGGGTGCTCGACACGGCCGAAGGGCCAATCGCCTACGGGGTGATGGGCAAGGGCCGCGACTTCAGTGGCTGCTTGCACGAGTGGTGCGGCTCGGCGGCGAGCGTGGTGTCCTTGGTGCGCGGCATGATGGAAGGCTCACGCCGCGAGGCGATGACCGTCATCGGGCCGCCGTCGCGCCGCGACGTGCTGCAGGCCTTCGAGAAGCTCGGCGTTCGCGCCGAGCCCGCGGCCCTCGGCATGTTCAAGGTGCTGAGCGGCGTTCAGCTCGCCCGGCAGATCGAGACCTTCCTCTGGCCGGCGGGGATCCCCTGGAACCTGTGCTGGCACGACGGCGGCGTCATCCTCTCCAGCCTGACGACCGGCGAGCCCTTCGAGCTCTCGCATCCCGAAGCCTTGCGATTGTTGCTCGGGTTAGGGCAAGAGCGCTTCGCGTTGCCCGAAGCACTGGGCGGCGACGCCGTCTCGGAGCTGCTCCCAGTGCCCTTCTACGTTTGGGGCCTCGATTCGATCTGAGTACGAGGGCGAAGGACACCTCCTGGCGGAGCTGGCATGAAACATGTCGAATTCGGACCGCCGGCTTCAGCCGGTCTCGGTGTCCTCCATCCGAGTACCTTGGAGCGGACCCAGACCTCAGATCTGAAACTCCGTGGACCAATGCTGCCGGGTGCAACTGGACCACGCGGACCAATCGTGCCGGGTGCGCTCGAGCCCCCCGAACGGAAGCGACGGCCCCCTCAACTGCCGAGTTCACCAGCTCGACCACTCGGCAGGCCGCGTGGTAGACTCCGCAGCAGTCGCCGACCGATGTCCGGTCCCCGGGGGAGCCGTCGCTCCGTGCCGGTGGACAGGGGCCGGAGAGCTCCCGGACTCGGTGCTTCCGTCGGCGACCTCGGGTGTCCGTCCGGCTGCCTTTCGGGCCTGCTCCTCGAGCGAGTCGATGCGGCTTCGACACCGCACCCCATCGGAGCGCCATGAGGCCGACCCGCCGCCGGATGTATCCGCCGGGTTCGCCGTTTTCCAGGAGACAACGAAGCCATGACCATCAGTTTCAGCCCTGAAGCCCTCGACCTCCAGGCGAAGGCCAAGGAGATTGCCGAGCAATACGTGCGGCCTCGCGCCGCCGAGTTGGATCGCAAACGCGAGTACAACCATGAGGCCATGAAGGCTTGCGGCGAAGCGGGTCTCCTCTCGGCGTGGATCCCGAAGGAGTACGGCGGCTCCGGCGTGGGTGTCCTCGCGCTCTGCTTGATCGTCGAAGAGCTCGCCAAGGCCGATTCCGGCTTCGGTGTCGCTTTCGCCGTCAACGCGCTCGGCTCGTTCCCCTTGCTCGTCGGCGGCACCGAGGAGCAGAAGAAGAAGTTCCTCCCGCGCGTCGCCAAGGGCGAGGCCCTCATCTCCTTCTGCCTCTCCGAGAAGTTCGCCGGCTCCGACGCCGGTGGCATGAAGGTGCGCGCCATCGAGGAAGGCGAAGGCTATCGGCTCTACGGCGAGAAGAAGTGGAACACCGGTGGTCCGGTCTCCGACCTGTACACCGTCTTCGCGGTCACCGACCCCGAGTCCAAGTCGCGCCGCATCTCCGCCTTCATGGTCGAGAAGGGCAGCGAAGGCCTCGAGATCGCCAAGGTCGAGCCGTCGATGGGTATCCGCTCGGTGCCCGTCAGCGAGACCCACTTCAAGGGCGTTTACGTCCCGAAGGAGAACCTCCTCGGCGGACGCGCCGGCATGGGCTTCAAGCACGCCATGATGACCCTCGACCTCGCCCGTCCCGGCGTCGCCGCTCAGGCCGTCGGTGCCGCGCAGGGGGCCCTGGATTACGCGGTCGCCTACGCCTGCCGCCGCCAGCAGTTCGGCCAATCGATCAGCGGATTCCAAATGGTCCAGCAGCTCCTCGCCGACATGGCGATGCAGACCGAGGCAGCCCGCTGGCTGGTCTACCGCGCCGCCGCCCTCGCCGACGCGAAGGACCCGGCCGTCAACCGCATCGCCGCGATGTGCAAGTGCTTCGCGACCGACACCGCGATGAAGGTCGCCACCGACGCCGTACAGATCTTCGGCGGCTACGGCTTCATGGAGGATTACCCCGTCGCCAAGTTCTTCCGCGACGCGAAGATCCTCCAGATCTACGAGGGCACGAACCAGATCCAGCGCATGGTCGTCGCCCGCAACCTGATCAAGGAAGCCGGCAACCTCAAGCATCTCGAGGACTACATCCCGACCGAAGAACAGGTCGACTACCTCCCCGAGACCAACCACGCCTGAGCTGACGCGATCGCTCATGAACGTCGGGAGCCGCTGACCACGGCTCCCGTCTTCTTTGGTTGTGGGCTCCCGCTCTCTGGAAGATCCGCCGGCAGATTCGTAACACCATCGACACTCGAGACCCGGCTTCCTCCTGGACGGAGAAAACGACGTTGGCTCCACCACTGACTGCCACGTTCTGGATCCTGCTCCTCACGGCAACTGGCTTCGCTCAAGATTCCCCCGAGAGCTCCGTGACGAGCCGAGAGGCCACGCGAACGCTCGAGCCCTTGGACGTGAACCGAGTCGCCGAGCTCCATCGCCTCACCGATACGCTCGGCGATGCACTCTGGCCCGGCTTCGACACGCGGACCATCCCGGTCGCTGTGAACCACGACGACCGGGAGGAGATGCTCGTCGCCCACCCCGCTCCGCCTCCCGAGTTCCATCCCTCCAAGACGCTGACGCTTCATGGCGAGCCGATCCTCGTCCGCGAAGGCTGCACGCGGTACGGTCCACGCGGGAGCGGATGGGCCTTCGAGCTCGGCGGTGAGCAGACGGCCTACGTCAGCACGATCCAGGCGACGCAGTCGACCGAGGATTGGCTCTCGGCGCTCCTCCACGAGTCCTTCCACGTCTACCAGCGGCGCTACCAGTCGATGCCGCAAGGAGGAATGCAGCCGCCGCCGAGCGCCGATGCCGAGTACTCCGCTCGCATTGGTCTCGAGAGTCGCGTGCTCCAAGCGTTGATCGCCTCGGAGGACCATCAGGAGATTCGGGAGCTCGGACGCCAGCTCATCGCCGTTCGCCGGGCTCGCTACGCCGGCCTCACCGAAGAGCAAATCCGGTTCGAAGGTGTCAGCGAGTACAACGAGGGCACAGCCAGCTACATCCAGGCGAGGCTTTATCAGCTCCTCGCCGCGCGGGGTGGGCTCGAGGTGAAGGGCGGGGACCCGCGCTACCACGGCTTTTCCGAAGCCGGCAGAATGTACACAGATCTCGTCTCGAAGATCTCACCCGCAGAAGACGCCCGCATCGACTTCGTCCACGGTCAATACCTGAACGGGATGGGCTTGTGCCTCGCGCTCGACCGCTTGGTGCCCGACTGGAAGGCGAAGATGCAGGAGCCGGGTCGACGGCAATACGACCTTCTCGAATCGGCGCTCGCCGTCGCCGAGTCCGAGGAGGACGCGCTGCTCGACCGTGCCGAGAAGCGGTTCGAGTACGAAGCGCTACTCGCGCGGCAAGTCGCCCTCCTCGATGCACACCTCGCCGAGATCCGCTCGTACCTGGATGCTCCGGGCCGCCGTTACCGCGTCCACCACGGAGCCATTCGCGGCCGCTTTCAGTGGAGCCCCGAAGGCCCGGTCCTCGAAGTCCCCGAGGTTCTCATCACAGAGCCGGCAGGAAACCCGACGACCGTCTGGGTGGGAGGCATGAGCCGCTTCGAGAAGGGAGATCTCGTCTTCGAAGGCCGCCCGCTGCCCATGATCTTCCGCTTCGACACCCTCGAGTGGATCGATCCCGAGCCGGCTTTCGACGAGAGTGACCTGAAGATCGCCTACGAGACTCGTGATGGCGATATCTACTCGAAGGTGCGCATCGAGACCGATGGCTTCGTGCTGACGTTGCCCAAGGCAAGGATCGTCCGGACCGAAGAGCGCGTCGACATCCACCCCGTCGTGGACTGAAGCGGCAAGGTGATTCGGGCGCACCGCCTCGAGACATCGAGTCCCTACGCCGTTGGAGTGCCCAAGTCGAGCGAGCCAGCGACCGGGTCTGTCGGTGAGATCTTGCACGAGCGAGCTTGGGCCGGGGGCGGCCCCGGGCGCGGCGCTCGGAGCATGCAGGGGGTGAGACGATCGGAGCCCGAACAGGTCCCTGGCGCAGGGTTGGGAGCTCGCTCACGCGCACGGAACTCATGATCGATTCGGCGGGGCTTCGTGAGGGACGACGGGACCGGATCCCGCAAGCGATGGCTTGGGACCGTTCCGACGCCTTGACCGACGAGGATCTCCGCTCGTCCCTTACTCATCACCGGACGGATGAAGTCCTCGCCGTGACTCCCCCCGTCCCAACGGAGGGCGTCTTATGTCAGGGACCCGTGCGGGCTCTGGTTTCAGATCAGCGGCCCCGCCGGCGCAGCGCCGGAGCATGCAGATGGGGATACGAGGCCCGAGGGCGATGGAGTGCCCAAGCCGAGCGAGCCGGTGACCGAGTCGGTCGGTGAGGGCTTTCCCGAGCGAGCTTGGGCCGGGGCGCACCGTCCCGGCAAGACAGCGCACTTCGAACGCTCCCTTGCTCGGCACCTTTCCGCTCGAACGTCAGGGACGTCGACGAAGCGGCTTCCGGTTCAACAGCCGCTCCCCGTATCGGTCGCGCGGGCTCTGGTTGGTTCGCGCGTCGTGAAGCCGACACTCCGTCCCCCGCAGCATCGAGCCACGGAGCTTCGGATGTGAGGTTTGGGCCCTCTCCGAGGCGCTTGGCTGGAGGACACGGAGACCGGCTGAAGGGTCTGTCCAAATAATCGGCGCCCCAGGGCCGGGGATGCGGTAATCTCTGCGCGGCAGGTTGAGATCATCCTCGGAGGGGCGATATGAGCGGGTTTCATCAGCCGGAGTCGCG
>JAVJTD010000482.1:0-1599 GCA_040219065.1 Planctomycetota bacterium | reverse complement strand
TACGACTGGGAAGGCAGCGACCTGATGGGGATCGGGGGTGGAGGAGGAATGTTCCCGGGCATCGAGGTCGAGGCGCGAGCCGACGGCGAGAAGCCTCCCCAGAAGATGAAGACCATCATCCTCTTCGAGGCCAACGAGAATCGACACGGCGGCCGCTACGTCCTGTGCCAGGATGGCACCATCTATCACTTGTTCGAAGACGACTTCCAAGAGCTCGTCTCGGTCCGCTGAGCACTATCCCCCCGGAGGAGGAATCAACATGAGGTCAATCGGGATCGGGCTAATCGCCCTCTTCGCGGTTCTGCTGTTGCCGTTCACTGTGGCCGCCCAGGACGACGTCCAGGCCGCCGTGACCAAGAAGATCGAAGAGGCCCTCGCCCATCACAAGGCCGGAGAAGCCCAGAAGGCGATCGAGGCGCTGCAGGAGGCGATCGCCGAGATCGAGAAGTCGCAGTCGAAGGGCCTGGGCACCTTCCTGCCCAAGGCGCCGAGCGGCTGGAAGGCCGGCGAGATCGAATCGAACAGCATGTCGTTCACGGCGGGTGGTCAAGGCGCCGGACAGTTCCTCCAGGTCACCAGGGACTATTGGCGGGAGAAGGAGAACGGCGCCCGCGAGGAGACCATCCAAGTGTCCCTGACCAATGCACCGCAGATGGTCCAGGCGCAGCAGGCGATGGCGAACATGTACAAGAACCCGCAGATGCTCAAGGCACTGCAGTCCCAGCCGGGCAAGTCGGTCGAGCTCATCGAAGAGGACGACTGGTTCGGCTGGCTGGTCGTCGAGAACGACGATGCCACCGTCACCGCGTTCTGCAATGGGTGCCTCGTGACCGTCACCGGCTCGAACGAGAAGAACATCCGGATGATCTGGGACGGCTTCGACCTGAAGGGGCTCGCGGGGAGCGAGCTCATCGGGTCCAAGAAGAAGTGACACGGTGACTCGAGACCGGGAGACGAGATGACGGACGACGCCGAGAATCTGGTCCATCGCGCGACCCAGGGTGACGGAATCGCCGTCGACGAGCTGATCGCTCGCTACCTTCCCGGTCTCGAAGCCTACGTGCGCCGCCACGCCGGACAGCTCGTTCAAGCCAAGGAGACCCCGGACGACGTCGTGCAGTCGGCTTGCCGCGAGGTGCTCGGTCACCTCGATCGGTTCCGCTACGACGGTGAGGACGGCTTCCGGCAGTGGCTGTACGCGACCGCCTTGCGCAAGATCAAGGACAAGCATCGCTACTATCTCGCTGCCAAGCGCAACGCGCGCCGCGAAGTCCCGATGGAGCGCGGTCCGGACACCGAGGCCGGCAACTGGCTCGAGCTCGTCTACGAGAGCTTCGGCTCCCCTTCCCAGCACGCCCAGAAGCAAGAAGAGATGGGCCGCCTCGCCGAGGTCTTCCCCAGGCTCCCTGAGAACTACCAGACCGTGATCCGAAGAGCCTACCTCGAGCACCGCTCCCACGACGAGATCGCCGCCGAGCTCGGCATCACCAACGCCCACGCCAGAGTGCTGCTCTCCAGAGCCCTCGACCGCCGTTCGGGCTCTGCTTACTTCGCTTCGCTGCGGAGCAGCGTCGAGAGGCGGGCGAGGGCTCTGGAGAG
>JAVJTD010000480.1:0-11966 GCA_040219065.1 Planctomycetota bacterium | reverse complement strand
GACCGGGTCACATGATCACCCAGGCACCAAGACACCTCCTTCCGGGTGCTTGGGTGGGACCCGAGACCAGGGATGGGGGTGAGCCGTGAGCGCAGCGATCGGTCCCAGCCTGGTCCGTCCCGGGTCGTTGCCGGCTCGAGCTCGAAGGCACGACGAAGAACGTCTGGAGGCCTGACTAGCCCGAAGCGGAGCGATGGGTCCTCCCCGGTGGTCAGAACACCGAGACCGGCTGAAGCCGGCGCTCCGATTGACCGACTCACCCGAGCACCTCGCTCATTGCTCGGGGATCTTCACCGGGCCGCTCTTCGGAATGATCCAGCAGTCGCCGCGCCTGGGCTTCCAGCAGGGCCAGCCCTTGTGCTCTTTGATGGCCATCTCCAGGACGTCCATCTTGTCTTCTTCGCCGTGGACCAAGGCCAGGCCGGGGGTGCCTCCTTGGAACTTGTCCAGCCAGGCCAGGAGGCCGGACTGGTCGGCGTGGGCGGAGAAGCCGCCCAGGGTGTGGATCTTGGCCCGGACGATCACGCTCTCCCCGAAGAGCTTGACCTGGCTCGCTCCGTCGACGAGTCGTCGTCCCAAGGTGCCGCGCGGCTGGAAGCCGACGATCACGACGTGGGTCATCTTTCGCCAGAGGTGATGCTTCAAATGATGGCGGATGCGGCCGCCTTCGCACATGCCGCTGCCCGCCAGGATGATCGCGCCGCGCGCGTTGTTGAGGGCCATCGACTCTTCGGGCGTTCGGCAGAACTTCACGCCGATGTCTCCGGTCGGGACGAGATCGCCGCGGATCTCCTCTCGGACCGAGGCTCGGAGGAGCTCGAAGTGGCGGCGGTAGGTCTCCGTCGCCTCGATGGCCAAGGGGCTGTCGAGGTAGATCTGCCCCGGCTGGAGGCGTCCGGCGCGGTGGAGCTCGCCGAGGAAGTACAAGACCTGCTGCGCGCGGCCGACGGCGAAAACCGGGATCAAGACGTTGTCCCGCGCTTCCCTCGCCTCCTCGAGGATCGCGGCGAACTCTTCGAGAGTCTCCTCGAGGTTTCGATGATTGCGATCTCCGTAGGTCGACTCCATCAGGATCAGGTCTGCGCGAGCGGGGACCTTGGGGTCCGCTTGGATCGGGTCCTTCCTCCGGCCGATGTCGCCGGAAAACACCGCGATGCGATCACCCGGCAGCTTCATCTCCACGCTGGCCGCGCCGAGTATGTGGCCCGCCGGCCAGAAGCGCACCGAGACGTCGGGCGCCACGCTCACCCACTCTTCGAACGGATGCGCCTCGATCTGGCCGAGACAAGCCTCGGCATCCTTGACGGTGTACAGAGGCTCGAGTGGCTTCCCCCCGCGCCTCTGCCGCCTGCGATTCTCGTGCTCGGCGTCCTGCTCGTGGATGTAGCCCGAGTCCCTGAGCAGGAGCCCGCACAAGGCGGCCGTCCCCTCGGTCATGTGGATCGGCCCCTGGTACCGATCTCGGCAGAGCTTGGGCAAGAGACCCGAATGGTCGATGTGGGCGTGCGTCAGCACGACGGCGTCGAGCTCCGCGAAGTCAGCGGGGAGCGGCTCCCGATTGCGGAGCTCGGCAGTACGGCCGCCCTGCAGAAGGCCGAAGTCGACCATGACGCTGGACTGCGCCGTCTCGACGAGAAACCGCGAGCCCGTGACCTCGCGGGCGGCACCCAGGAAGGTGATTCGCGCACTCTCGGGATCTCGCAGCGCTCTTCTGGCCGGGCTCATTCGCGAAACTCCGATGCTCTCAGGCCATGGTTCTTCATCAACCGGTAACACGTGCCGCGTGGAATCTGGGCTTCCTTGGCGGCAGCGGTGACGTCGCCGTCGTGCCGCTCCAGAAGATCTCGCAGGTATTCCTGCTCGAAGCGGGCCATCTGGCGATCGCGCTGCTGGAAGAAGCCGCTGCCCCCTTTCGCGCTGAGGTGACCACCGGCCGCCGAGACGATCTTCTCGGGCAGGTCCTCGACTTGGATGTGACTCGAGCGAGTCAGCGCGATGCCCCTTCGTATGATGTTCTGAAGCTCGCGCACATTGCCCGGCCAACGATACTCGCGGAAGATCTCGACCACATCGGGATCCAGTCCGTCGACCTCCTTCCCCATCTCCCGGCTGTAGCGCTCGAGAAACTCCTCGGCCAAGAGCTTCACGTCCTCGCCGCGATCCCGGAGCGGAGGCAGGTCGATGCGCACGACGTTGATTCGGAAGTAGAGGTCCTCGCGGAACAACCCCTCTTTGATCTGCACGTCGAGATCCTTGGCGGTCGCGGCGACGACGCGCACGTCGGCCACGATCTCCCGCTTGCCTCCCAGGCGGCGCACCTTCCGCTCCTGGAGGGCGCGCAGCAGCTTGGCCTGGAGCAGGAGCGGCAGCTCGGCGATCTCATCGAGGAAGAAAGTCCCCTTGTGGGCATACTCCATCAGCCCGATCGTGCGGGTGTTCGCGCCGGTGAAGGCGCCGCGCTCGAAGCCGAAGAACTCGCTCTCGATCAACGTCTCGGGGATCGCTCCGCAATCGACCGGGACGAAAGGTCCCTTCACCCGGCTGCTGCGACGGTGGATCGCGCGGGCGACCAGCTCCTTGCCCGTGCCGGTCTCCCCGATGATCAGGACATCGACGTCAGTGGTGGCGACGCGCTCGATCAAGTCGAAGACGTTGCGCATCTGAGGGCTGCGCCCCACCAAGTCGTCGAAGGCGAACGGGCGATCGAGCTGGCGCTGAAGCAAGCGGTTCTCGTCCTTGAGGCGCCGGTGCTCGAGGAGCTGCATCACCGTGCGGTTGAGGTCTTCGGGATGAAACGGCTTGGTGATGTAGTCGAGCGCTCCCAGCTTCATCGCCTCGACCGCCGTCTCGACGGCGGGAAAGGCGGTCATCATGACGACCGGCAGCTCGGCGTCGACCTCGCGCGCCTTCTCGAGGAGCTGCAACCCGGTCATGCCCGGCATGCGGATGTCGGTGATCAGGAGATCGAATCCCTCCTCGCCAAAGCGCTCGGCCGCCCGGCGAGGATCGTTCTCGGTGACGACCTCGACGCCTTCGAGTCGACCCAAGGTGTCTTCACAGACTTCGAGAAGGTCGGTCTCGTCGTCCACGACCAGGATGCGTATCTCGCTCATGACTCGGCTGTCTCCTCTTCCTGGCGCTCAAAGATCGGCAAGCGCACTTCGAACGATGTTCCTTCTTCCGGCTGCGACTCCACGAAGACCTCGCCCTCGTGACTTCGAATGAGACCCTGGCAGATCGAGAGGCCCAGTCCCGTGCCCTTGCCCGGCTCCTTCGTCGTGAAGAACGGCTCGAAGACCCGGCTCCGGACTTCCTCGCTCATCCCGATGCCGTCGTCCTCCACCCGGATCGACACCGCGGGCCGACCGTCGGAGAGCCGCGCGTCGGCCGATGTCGAGATCGCGACCCGCCCGCCCGGCTCGATGGCGTCGACCGAGTTCAAGATCAAGTTCAAGAACACTTGCTCGAGCTCGCCGGGGTTCCCCTTCACGAGCGGCAGCTCTCTCGCAAGTCGGATGTCGCAGGCTGCTCCGCGACCCTTGACACGATCTTGCACGAGATCGACCACGCGTCGTAGCGCGTCCTGGACACGAATGGGCTTCCGCGCGCCGACCGACGGCCGTGCGAAGTCGAGCAGGCCTCTCGTCAACCGTGAGAGTCGATCGCACTGGTTGATGATCTTGCCGAGATCGCGCTCGATCGTCGGGGGCAGTCCCTCGGGCAGGTCGGACAACATCAGCCGCGCCTTGGCGCTGATGATGCCGATCGGGTTGTTCACCTCGTGGGCGATGTGACCGGCCAGCTCACCGATCGCCGCCATCTTGGCCGCTTGGACCAACTGCTCCTGCATCCGCTTGCGCTCGGTCACATCGGTCCGAATCGAGACGTAGCGGCGCTCCCCGTTGCTGTCGATCGGGACGATGGTGGTGTCGACCCAGTAGTACGTACCGCTCTTGGCGCGATTGCGAATCTCCCCTCGCCAGGTCACTCCGCGGCTGATCGACCGCCACAGATCTCGGAAGAACTCCTTGGGATGGAGCTTGGAGTTCACGATGCGGTGGTCCTGACCGAGCAGCTCTTCACGAGAGTATTGGCTCAGCTCACAGAACTTGTCGTTGGCGTAGATGATCCGGCCGGCCTGATCGGTGATGGCCACGATCGAGTGCTGATCGAACGCGTTCTCGAGCAGGCGCAGCTCTCTCAAGGCGACTTGCGTCTGCAGCTCGCTCAAGTTCAACGCCGATTGCAGGCCGCGAACCGGGGTGACGTCCTGGACGAGCAAGACGAAGCCTTGGTGCACCTCGCTTCTCGAGACCCGAATCCGGGCCGAGAACTCCGCCCCTTCCGAGTGAATCGCGATCGCCGGCGCCACGCCCGAGCCCACGAGATCCTCGAGGATTCGCCCAGGCTGCTCTTGGTCGGGTTTCTCCCAAGAGGCGATGACGCGGAAAAGCTCGGTCCAAGGCCGCCCCACCCAGGAGCCGGTCTGCTCGCCGAATGTCGCCTCGAGCCCGTCGTCCACTTCGAGAATCAGACCGAGCGGGTCGAGCAGGACGACCGCGATCTTCTGAGTGCCCGCCCGCTCGGCCAGTGAGCCGCGACCGTCCCCCAGAATCCGGTGTCCATCGCCGCGCGGGCGAACGACGAGACACCAGCTCGGATTCTCCGTATGCGAGAGATCCACCTGGGTGAGGTGGACGGTCAGGCGAACCTCACCCATCACCGCCATGGGACGCACCTCCTCGAGATGCGCCCCACCCTCCGACTTGGCGAGCTCGAATACCTCTTCGAGCGCCTTCCGATCGTCTGAATGGAACAGCTCGGTCCAGTCGGTGCCCCGCAGGTCCTTGCCGAGCGCATCGAAGAACTGCCGGAAGGTCGGGTTCAGGTATCCCAGCTTGCCGTTCGACAGGACCTCTGCGACGCCGTCGACGGAGTTGTCGAAGATCTCGGTCCAGTGCAGCTCGGTCAAAGGGCCGCTCCTCCAGCACGGGCCTGCCCCCCAGGTGCGCACGGGCTCGAGGCCGTCGCGAGCCTGGCGCAACAATTCATCGGTGAGGCTCTTCGTCCTGGCCCACGACGAGCACCGGACACGGCGACTCCCGCTGAATGCGAAGGACCGTCGAGCCCGTCACCCGGTGCTCGGGCCGATCCACTCCATGGCATCCGATCACGATCAGGTCGGCTCCTGTGGCCTTGGCATGTCCGAGGAGCGCGGCCGACGGCTGCCCGCGCAGGATTCTGGTTGCGACGTCCGCCCGCTCGCCGAGCGCCTCACGGACATGCCAGAGCAGCTTCTCTTCGGCCTCCACCTCGAGATCCGTCTGGAGCTGATCGAGCGGGCGATCGGTCAGGTAGATCCCGGTATAAGCCGCCAGGTCGTGAACGACGTGCACCGCTTCGACCCGGGCTTCGAAGCGCTCGGCGAGCCGGCCAGCCCAACGCAGAACGTCCGGCGAGCTGTCCGAGAAGTCGATGGCCGCATGGATGGTCTTCATGATGCCTCCCAGTGTTCTTCGCGTTGTCGCCGGACATTATGCAGCAATCACCTCGCCAGCGGCGAGCCACTGCCGGATCTCTCAGGATTGTCCGGCCCCCGGATTGCGATCGCGGCCGTGTTCGTTATCTTTCTGTGTCTTTCCTTTCCGACCTCGTGGCTCGGCGTGTTCGCTCGACGAGAAAGCTGGCGGCTCCTCGTCTCATTCGTGAGACGCACGCGGCCTCGGGCCCACCGACCCCTCAGGAGATACGCAGGGTGATTCGCAACATACTCGCGTCCTTGGATGGATCGTTGCACAGTGAGGCCGTTCGCGAGACCGCTGTTCACCTCGCCCAGAAGCTGGGCGGCCGAGTGACCGGCTTGACGGTCGTCGATTCCAGGCGCCTCCGGCTGGCGAGCTGGACCGACGCGATCGCCAGCTTGGGACTCCAGCCTCAGACCAATGCTCGCGAGACGCTGCAGAAGTTCCAGGGAGAGCGCGCCGACGCGATCCTCGAGAGCTTCAAGAAGTCCTGTCAGGCCGAAGGATTCGAGGTGCAGACCGAGAAGGCCGAAGGCATTCCCTCCGAGGTGATCTGCGAGCGCGCGGCTCACCACGATCTCGTCGTCCTCGGAAGGCTGGGCGAAGATGCCAACGGCAAGCATCACGACGCCGTCGGTGAGACGACCGAAGCGGTCATTCGCAGTCTGCATCAGCCGGTGCTCATCGTCTCCGAGACATTCCACGCTCCCGACAAGATGGTCGCCGCTTACGACGGTAGCCCGCACTCGGCCGAAGCCCTCGCCCTCGCCGGCGAGCTCGCCGAGAGGCTGCAGCTCCCTCTGGTGATCCTCAACGTCGACTCCCAGAAGGAGCGCTCGGACCAGCTCCTTCAAGAGGCCAAGAGCCAGCTCTCGCCCTACAAGCTCGAGCTCCAGCTCCAAGCGCACTCCGGAGAGCCGGCCAAGGTGATCGCGGCCTACGTGCAGAGCGACGGACCCGGAAGCTGGGTCGCCTCCGGAGGCTTCGGTGATCGGCACTTCAAGGAGTACCTGTTGGGCTCCGTCTCGGAGTTCCTGCTCAGACGCGGACGGTTTCCGCTGCTGCTCAAGCGGTGAGAACTGTCGGGGCTATCGAGTTCGGCGCGCCCCCGATGCTGGCGCTGCAGCCTACGAGCAAGCATCTGGGGCCAAGTCCAATGGAATGCCGAAGTCGAGCGAGCCCGAGATCGAGTCTGTCGGTCATTCGTTCTTGGACACGTCTTGAACCCGGAGCTCCGACGCCCGGCACCATCGGGCCACGGAGTTTTGGATGAGGTCCGGGTCTCTTTGGAAGCGTTCGGCTCGTGGACGCCAGACCGGCTGAAGCCGGCGCTCCGATTCCGGTGCTCCGATTCCGGAGCTCGTCGCCCTGAAAGGGCTGCGATTCATCAGCCCTGGGTAACGCCTTGGCGTCAGCCCTGGGACTGCTGACCGCTGGTCGCTTCGACCGGATCGACTGCGTAGCAGGCGACTCGGTGGCCGTCCTGGTGGGTCACCAGAGGAGGCATCGCCACGCGGCACTCGTCCATGACCAAGGGGCACCGACCGGCGAAGGGGCAGCCGGGCGGCGGGTCGAAGGGACTGGGGACGTCTCCCTCGAGCACCGTCAGAGGGCGTCGATCGCTCGGATCGTTGATCGGGTTGGCGCCGAGGAGAGCTTGGGTGTAAGGATGGGCGGCCTTCTCCTGGAGATCCATGCAGTCGAGCTCCTCGACGAGGTGTCCGAGGTACATGACCACGACGCGATCGCAGAAGTGCTCGATCACCTTCAGATCGTGCGAGATGAACATCAAGGTGAGCCCGAGCTCGTCCTTGAGGTCCATCATCAGGTTGAGGACCTGGGCCTGGATCGAGACGTCGAGCGCCGAGACGGGCTCATCGGCCACGATGAAGTCGGGGTTCACCGACAGCGCCCGCGCGATCCCGATGCGCTGCCGCTGGCCGCCCGAGAACTCGTGCGGGAACTTCGCCTGCGCATCGGGCCGGAGCCCGACCTTTCGAATGAGCTCGACGATGTAGTCGTTCTCTTGGTTGCGTGGCACGATGCGATGGAATCGCACCGCCTCGCCGATGATCTCGCGCACGGTCTGCCGCGGGTTCAGTGACGAATACGGATCCTGGAAGATGATCTGCATCTTCCGGCGGAACGGCATCATCTCCGAGTGATCCAGCTCGGTGATGTCCACGCCATCGAACCGGACCGAGCCGCTCGTCGAGGGATGGAGCCGAATCACGGTCTTGCCGAGGGTCGACTTCCCGCAGCCCGACTCACCGACGACGCCGAGGGTCTGCCCCTTCTCGATGTCGAAGTTGACATTGGTGACGGCGTGGACGTGACCGACGACGCGATTGAGGAAGCCGCCGCGCACGGGGAAGTGCTTGACCAGGTCCCGGACCTCGAGGAGCGCCATCTCAGTTGCCTCCATCGAGTGGGAAGTGACAGCGAACGGGTCTTCCTGTCGGGCCCGGCACCAGCTCGGGCTCTTCGTCGATGCAGCGTTGCTCGCGGTACTCGCAGCGATCCTGGAAGCGGCAGCCCGCGGGCAGTTCGGTCAGGGACGGCACGATGCCTTCGATGGCCGGGAGCCTCTTGCCATGCTCCTTGCGCCCCGACCTCGGAATCGAGCGGAGCAGCGCCTGGGTGTAGGGATGGCGAGGCTTGTGGAAGAGGTCCATGACGGGGCCTTCTTCGATGACGCGTCCGGCGTACATCACCAAAACCCGATCGCAGACCTGAGCGACCACGCCCAGATCGTGAGTGATGAGCATGATCGCGGTGTTGAGCTTCTGCTTGAGGTCCTCCATCAAGCGGAGGATCTGCGCCTGGATCGTCACGTCGAGCGCGGTCGTCGGCTCGTCGGCGATCAGGATGTCGGGCTCGCAGCAGAGAGCCATCGCGATCATGACGCGTTGCCGCATGCCACCCGAGAGCTGGTGGGGATACTCATCGATGCGCTTCTCGGGGTTGGGGATCTCGACCAGCCGCAGCATCTCGATCGCTCGCGCTCGCCTCTGCTTCTTGTCGAGGTCGAGGTGGTAGCGGATGGCTTCGTCGAGCTGCCAGCCGATCCGGAAGACCGGGTTGAGCGCGGTCATCGGCTCCTGGAAGATCATCGCGATCTTGTCACCGCGCACCTTCCGCATCGCCTTGTCAGGGATCGTCGCCAGGTTCTGTCCGCCGTACATCACCTCGCTCTTCGGGTCGATGATCGTCACCCGATCCGGCAAGAGGCGCATGATCGACTTGCTCGTGACCGTCTTGCCGCAGCCCGACTCTCCGACGATGCCGAGCGTCTCGCCGGACGCGAGATCGAAGGAGACATCGTCGACGGCGGTCACGATGCCCGAGTCCGTCTTGAAGCGGGTGGTGAGGTGACGCACGCGCAGAATGGGCGGCGCCGAGGAGGCGGTTCTGGTCTCAGACATGCTTGGGATCGAATGCGTCCTGGAGAGCGTCGGTCAAGATGTTGAAGGCGAGGACGAGCCCCATCATGAGGAAGGTGGCCACGCCGATCTGCCAGAAGAAGCCGTTGACGACCTCGAACTTCGATTGGCTGATCATGATGCCCCAGCTCGCACCCTCCTTGATGCCCAGCCCGAGGAAGGTGAGGATCACCTCGGCCTTGATCGCCCCGATGAACAGCAGCGAGAAGTTGATGAACATGAGGTGCGAGGTGTTCGGCAGGATGTGCTTCCACAGGATGTAGAAGCGTCCGAAGCCGACCGCGGTCGCGGCCTGCACGTACTCGAGCTCTTTGATCTTGAGCGCCTCACCGCGAATCACGCGGCACGGCCCGATCCAGAACGTCGTGCAGAAGGCGACGTAGAGGGGCACCAGAGGGTACTGGGTCTCGATCGTGCTGCCGAGGAACATGAAGGCCAGAAGCGTCAGCAGCACCAGATACGGGATCGAGGAGAACGTCGAGTACAGCCAGATCACCGGGATGTCGACCCAGGGACCAAAGAAGGCGGCGGCGGCTCCGAGGAGACTCCCGAACAAGACGGCGATCAGGGCAACGACGACGCCGACCTGGATCGCGACCTTGATGGAGTAGAGCCCGCGCAAGATGATCGATCTCCCTTGGCGATCGGTCCCGAAGAATAGCTGGAAGTCGTGGTAGAACCCCTTCCATCCGGATCCGGGCGTATACAGACCGTCCACGATCTCCTCGAGCTCGGCGATCTTGGGCAGCACCTCTGGCGAGTCGTTGAGGTTCTTCTGGGACTCGGTGATCTCGTCGTACAGAGCGATCGCCTTCTCGATGTCGGCGGCGAGCTCCTCGCGCGAGCCCTCGCGCACGGGCCGGAGCGCCAAGGCGGCTTCCTCGAGGTTGCCGTCTCGACTCAGGACCCGCTCGATACGGCTCACGTAGAAGTCGCAGTGCTGGAGACGCTCTTCGGCAGTCGCGGTATGCGGATACCCTGGATAGCTGTCAGGGCCCACTCTCTGCGCCGTCTCCTCATCGCTGATCGCGCCGAAGAACACCGCGATGCCGATGAAGGAGTACAAGCCGATCACGAACATGGCCGCCAAGGCGAGCCGGTTACGAAGGAGCTTCTTCAAGCCTCGCGAGCGCAGCAGCTTCTTCATCATGAGAGGCGCACCCGCGGATCGACCAGCGTATATAGCACGTCGGTCAGGATGTTGGACAGGATGAAGACCACCGCGAACATGGCCGTGAACACCTGGATCACGGGGAAGTCCTTGTCATTGATCGCCGTGATGAGCGTCCGCCCCATGCCCGGTATGGAGAAGTACATCTCGAGCAGGATCGAGCCGACGATCAAGAACGGGAGCGTGATCATGATCCGCGTGATGATCGGGATCATCGCGTTCTTGAGCATGTGCACGAACAAGATCTTCCGCCGGCTGGCGCCCTTGGCCCGCGCGGTCACGATGTAATCTCGCGTGGTCTCCTCGACCATCACCGCCCGGTAGAAGCGTGTGTCGTAGCCCATGGCGACGATCACGCTGATCAGGACCGGCAGCAAGCAGTACTTGAACCAATTCTGGAAGCCAGGCTCATATCCTGAGATGGCGAACACCTCGGTGCCCGTCTCCGAGAGTATCTTGTAGGCGCCGAAGTACTGCCCAAGGATGATGTACACCAGGAACGAGACGCTCATCCCGAGTACGGCGAGGATCACCAGCGTCCGGTCGACCTTGCCGCCTCGGAAGAACGACGAGATCAGCCCGATCCCGATGGAGATCAGGCTGGTCAAAACGAGCGCCGGTACGGTGATGGCCAAGCTGGGCTTGATGGCACTCCCCAAGCGCTCGCCGACCGTGTAACCCTTCTGTCCCCAGCTCTCCTGGTCGAAGTTCAGCGTGACCACGTCTCCGAGGAACTCGAAGTACTGCACGAAGAAGGGCCGGTCGAGGCCGAGCCGGGCCTCCTCGATCTCGTACGCTTCCTGAGTCGCGTTCTTGCCGAGGCGGACCCAAACGGGATCATTGACCCTCAAGGCCAACATCACCAGCAGCAGGATGCCCAGGAAGACAGGGATGTTGAAGATCAGCCGGCGAAAGATGTAGGCCCACATGCAGGCGCGTTCCTCTTCGTGACCTGGTCGAGTTGGGCCGGATCAGTTCGAAGTGCCAGGGGCGACCGAGTTCCCGCCGAGCAGCGGGTCCTCCATGTTGAACCCGAAGAAGATGAAGTCGAGCAGCGGCACCGCATGGGCCTTGATGCCCCTCTCGACGTACTCGGGCTTCAGCTCTCGCGTTCGCTTGTTGAACGCCTGCGGGAAGTTCTCGGCCGGAACCTGCGTGTAGAGGATGTTGCCGGTCTCGAACTCCAGCCACATCGTCTGGTCTTCTTGGAACATCGTGATCTCGACGCGATCGACGAGAGGCAGACGCTTGCCGGCGGCCTTCGCGAAGCCCATCTCGGCGTCTTCGGGCATGTGCTCGGTGGGGTAGGTCTCGTTCCAGTAGTTCGGGTTGCGGACGAAGGCCATGTTCACCCGCGGCTCCCAAGAGTCGAGCATGAACGGCCCTGTTCCCACCGGGTTCCGGACGAACTGGTCCCCGTAGTGCTCGACGGCTTCTCTGGGAACGACGGCGAGCTGGAACATCGCCAGCTTCCACATGAAGGCGTAGACGGGCTCGGTGAGCGTCACTTCGAACTCGGTGTCCGAGAGGATCTTCAAGCCCTCGACCTTCTTGTCGTAGTCGAACTTCCCACCACCTTCGACGGCCGCGTTCTGCTCATCTCGATAGGCATCGAAGCCCACGATCTGACCATCGAGTAGCCACCAGGACTTGGGGTCGTTCTGGTTGTTGGCCAACCGCTTCCAGGAGTAGATCACATCAGACGACACGAGCTCACGTCCCTTGCCCTCCGGGAAGCAGGCGTTGTCCTGGAACTTGATCCCCGACTTCAGCTTGAACCGATAGGTGAGCCCGTCTTCGGAGATCTGGGGCATCTCGGCGAGCAGGAGT
>JAVJTD010000468.1:0-15963 GCA_040219065.1 Planctomycetota bacterium | reverse complement strand
GGTGACTCTTGGGTGACTGGTTGCTTGGGTGCCTGGGTGACTGGGTGCTTGGGTGCTTGGGTGCTTGGGTGCTTGGGTGTGATCGTGTGATCAGGTGATCGTGTGATCAGCCCTCACATCCTGATCGAGGTGGGCGGCGATCGTTTCCATTTCCGCCTGACCAAGAAGGGCGTCCTTTTCGAGATCACGGCCGCGGGAGGAGATCCTCGACTGCGACGTCATCTCACTGGAGGCCGTGCTCCCTTCCAGCCACCAGGGCAAGGCGTGTGAGATCCCGAACGAGCACTTGATCGCCGGGCAGTAAATGAGCAGTTTGGAAAAGTGGCCTGAACGAGACCTGCGACTTTCGACTTCAGGAAGGCAGAGCCATGATCTCGCTCCTCTCTCGCGCCAAATTCTGGCTGGGTCCCCTCGCCTTGCTCGCGATTGCGGGCTGGTCCCTCTACTTCGTCGATCGCGCGACGTGCAATCGGCCGGAGGTGCGGTCGGAGCCGATCACCGAGAAGCTCTCGGAATTGGGGCCTCTTTCATTCAGGCCCGAGATTCCGGAGATAGTCGTGGTCGGAGCCCTGCCCGAGGAAGTCCGTCGTCAAGCGGAGCGTCGAGTCGAGGACATCGGTGGGCGTATCGTCTCCGAGGTCCAGGTCAACACCTCGTTCCTTGTCGTCGGCGAAGCCGATGGCGTGGAAGAAGACCCGACCGAGACCGAGGAGTATCAACGCGCTCTACGATTCGGCGTGCAGATCGTTTCCGCCGACGAATTGAAGCGTTGGGCCGAACGAAAGAAATGACCCGGTCGAAGGGACCGGCTTCTCTCGAGGTGTCCAGCCTATCAATCGAGACCGATCTGTCGAATGGGGCGGGGAGTTGAGGGGTGCTTGGGTGCTTGGGTGATCGTGTGACCTCGCCCTGAAAGAGCAGCCACTCGTCCGCCCTGAGAAACCGGGCGGTGTCTTGTCATCCGTCCAAGCCTGTAAGGTTTCCACTCGTTCTCGAGCTGGCTGTGGAGCCTGCGATTTCGGCCGCAGAGCTTCAGATCCGAGGTCCAGGTCCTCTGTAATGCGCTCGGATGGAGGACACGGAGACCGGCTGAAGCCGGCGGTCCGAATGCGGCGTGTGTCAAGTCTGCCGCGCCCCTGAGAGCGGCGCCCCGAGTATGCCGGGGTGAAACGATCGGAGCCCGAACAGGTCCCTGGCGCGGGGTTGGGAACACGCAGTCGCGCAGAGAGCACATGATCGGTTCAGTGGGGCCTCGTGAGGGACGACGGGACCGGATCCCGCAGGCGTAGGCGAGGGAACGTCCTGACGCCCAAAGCGACGAGGATGTCCGCTCGTCCCTTACTCACCGCCAGACGGAAGTGGTCCTCGCCGTGAACCACAACCTCCTAACGGCGACAGCTCCGTGTCAGGGACCCGTGCGGGCTCTGGTATCAGATTGCCCAGGAGCCGCCGAGTCATTACTTCGTAGTCGAGCGTTGAACGTTCAGCCGTTGGACGTTTCTTCGTAGATCTCCGCCCCGGATGTCTTGAACTCCTCGGAGCGCTCTTGCATGCCCTGCTCGATCGCTTCCTCGGGCGAAAGGCCGTGCTCGGCGGCGTAATCGCGCACGTCTTGGGTGATCTTCATCGAGCAGAACTGCGGGCCGCACATGCTGCAGAAATGAGCCTTCTTCGCACCTTCGGCCGGTAGCGTCTGATCGTGGAACTGCTCGGCCGTCTCGGGGTCGAGGGCGAGGTGGAACTGATCGCGCCAGCGGAACTCGAACCTCGCGCGGGACAGGGCATCGTCGCGGAGCTGGGCGCCGGGATGACCCTTGGCCAGGTCCGCCGCATGGGCCGCGATCTTGTAGGCGATGACGCCTTGCTTGACGTCTTCCCGGTCCGGCAGGCCCAGATGCTCCTTGGGCGTCACGTAACAGAGCATCGCCGTGCCGTACCATCCGATCATCGCTGCGCCGATGGCGCTCGTCAGATGGTCGTAGCCGGGAGCGATGTCCGTCGTCAGAGGCCCGAGCGTGTAGAACGGCGCCTCGTGGCACCACTCGAGCTGCTTGGTCATGTTCTCTTGAATCATGTGCATCGGCACATGGCCCGGCCCTTCGTTCATCACCTGGACACCATGCTCCCAGGCGCGCGTCGTGAGCTCGCCTTGAGTCTTCAGCTCGGCGAACTGCGCTTCGTCGTTCGCATCGGCGATGGAGCCGGGACGGAGGCCGTCGCCGATGGAGAAGCTGACGTCGTAGGCTGCCATGATCTCGCAGATCTCGTCCCACTTTGTGTAGAGGAAGCTCTCTTGGTGATGGGCGAGGCACCACTTGGCCATGATCGATCCGCCGCGGCTGACGATGCCAGTCAGGCGCTTGGCCGTCATCGGGATGTACCGCAGCAGCACGCCGGCGTGCACCGTGAAGTAGTCCACGCCTTGCTCGGCCTGCTCGATCAGCGTGTCGCGGTAGATCTCCCAGGTGAGCTCCTCGGGCCGACCGTCGACCTTCTCGAGAGCTTGGTAGATCGGCACGGTGCCGATCGGGACGGGCGAGTTGCGAAGGATCCACTCGCGGGTCTCGTGGATGTCGGAGCCGGTCGAGAGGTCCATCACCGTGTCCGCGCCCCAGCGGATCGACCAGACGAGCTTCTCGACCTCCTCCTCGATCGAGGAGGTGACCGCCGAGTTGCCGATGTTGGCATTGATCTTCACGAGGAACCGGCGCCCGATGATCATCGGCTCGATCTCGGGATGGTTGATGTTGGCCGGGATGATCGCCCGTCCGCGCGCCACCTCGTCCCTGACGAGCTCGGGAGTGATGCGCTCAGGCATCGTGGCGCCGAACGCGTGCCCCGGGTGCTGCGGCCAGCTCTGACCGGCCTTCCTCAGGGACTCCTCCATCTGGTCGCGGCGGTTCTGCTCGCGGATCGCGATGAACTCCATCTCCGGCGTGATGATGCCCTGCCGCGCATAGGCGAGCTGGGTCACGGCCCGGCCGGCTTTGCCTCGGCGAGCGGGGCGGGTTCGCTGGAACGCGGCCTCGCCGTGATCTCGGGCGAACGTGCTCGACGGCCGTTCCAGCACCTCGGTGTCGCCCCTCGCTTCGATCCAGGCCTGGCGAAGTGGGGCGAGGCCACGGTGCACGTCGATCTCGACTTCGGGATCGGTGTAGGGACCGGAGGTGTCGTAGATCGTGACCGGCGGATTCTGGCGAGCCTCGCCATTCTCGTGAGTCGGAGAGAGGCTCACCTCTCGCATGGGCACCCGCACGCCTTCGTGGAGGGTGCCGTTCACGTAGATCTTCTTCGAGGCCGGCAGCGGGTCGGTGCTGATGACGTCGGAGCGAACGGTAGAGGACGGCGAGCCATGGGAATTCATCGGGGGGCCTTTCGGCGATCCGACGCAAGGTTCGGCTCGGACGTTCCGACGCCGTGTCGGTGGCCCGCTGCTTCCCTTCGCCGGCATGATCCGGAGCAGGTTCGAAGGCTTCGCGAAGCAGGACCCTGGCCCATTCGCGTCTCAGGGGTTCGTTGACCCCACACCCAGCGGCACGATTATGAGAGACGAAGGCGACGTCAGCAACTTCGAACGTCGAAGCTGGAGCATCGAAGCTCGCGCGAGTGGCGCCTTCTTCGAAGGTCGGACGGTGATGTCGGGGAAGGAGAGAGCGAGGCTCAAAAAACTCAGGCCGGCATCGCTCGGGGAGAGATGCCGGCCTGAGTGTGGGCGAGGTAGTGTGTAGAAAGCTCTGTCGTCAGCGACAATCGATGCCTTCCCTGGCGAGTTGGACGCGGAGCTCGCGGAGTCCGCGGCTCAGGACGCGGAAGGTCTCGGGCAGGTCGAGACCGAGCTCGCGGGCGACGACGTCCGTGGAGCAACCTTCGAGCTCGATCCGGACTGCGGCACGCGCGCCGTAGGGATCCGCGTCGAAGAGGCGCTCGATGGCGCGCTCGATGGCGGCTTCGACCTCGTGCGGAAGAACGGGACGTCGCATCATGCGGTTCTTCGTCGGCTCGTTGACGCGGCAGTGCAAGCCGAAGTCGGCGAAGCTCTCGATCGGACGAAGACGATTCGACTCACGGTAAGGCTGCTTCTCGATTCTCATGCGCTTCGGGCCCCTTTTTCTGTTGGAGCTCCTTCTGTCCCCGCTCGAAGAGAGAACAAACCGCATGCCACGAATGGATCGGCCGACGATCCCGACTCGATGAGTCGAACACCGCTGTGACTGGAGCGAGGAGTCATGCGCCGGCCAAGGAGCGCGATGCCCGGTCCAGCAACATCGCAGCGGCGTCGGCTGCTGAGAAATCCGGCGCTCCCTTTTCTCCGGCTGAGAGATTCACCACATTCCTCTGCCCGGTCGCGTCGATTTCAGCGTGATAGACTCAGGCTGTGGCATCGCCTGGTCGTATCAACCTGCGTTACGACGAAGCCACTCGGGTAACCAGCCGCGGAACCAAAGGCCCCGAATGATCGAGTACAAACGTGGGATCGCCTTGGCTCTCGTGACGGCGGTCGTCTTGAGCGCCGGCCTCTGGCTCTGGATCGAGAGCGACCTGGAGATCTCGCCACGAAAGCACCCCATCGATGAAGTGACATCGATCGCGCCGATTGACGACGCCGAAGTCGAGGGAGAGACGCGAGAGTCAAGTCCGGCAGAGCCGACCTCAGGTCGGACCATGCCGCAGCCGATTGATGTGGCCAAGGCCTCGACCGGCTTCGTCGGTAGCCGAATCACCGGCGATCCCGTGTCGGGTGCGAGCGTGAGCTGGGAGCCCGGCTTCGGGATCGAGCCCGTGAAGACGGCGGCCGACGGGACGTTCGCGATCGACAGGGCTCCCGTATCCCTGGAGAGGCATCTGGTCGTTCGAGCCAAAGGGCACGCGAGCCTCGCCCTTCATCTCGCGGCCGGGGATCCGGGACCGAAGGCGGAGACTCTCGAGGTCTGGCTCGATCGCGCCCACGCGATGCAGGGCCGGGTCTTGAACGATGCCGGGGAGCCCGTCGATCACGCTCGCGTCACGTTCTCCGAGTCGCCCGGGACGTTCGTGTGGTCGGACGGGCGTGGCTACTTCACCGCTAATGGCTTGGGCTGGGCACCCGTGACGGTCTGGGCACATCATCCCGACTTCGGCCTGGGCGCACGCCACGATGTGCCGGCCGGCAGCGAGGGTGTCGAGATCGAGCTCCAGGGCCCGGTCATTCGCCGCGCGGGCACGGTGACCTCGGCGGAGGACGGACAGCCGATCGCGGGAGCGCTCGTCTCGGTACTGGATGATCGGCTCTTCGGCGTCGACGTGACGACCGATGGCCAGGGCCACTTCGTGCTCGACGGGCTTCCGCCCGAGCCTTTGCGGCTCCGGGCGAGCGCGCCGGGCTTTTCCACGATCCTCGTTCCCTTGCACTCGGGATCGTCTGCCGAGGAGCTCGAATTGAGGTTGACGCGCCCGGAGCCGCTCCAGGGCTTTCTGGTCGAGCAGACCACCGGATCTCCTCTCGGCGGCGTGCGCATCGGCATCTCTGAGCCGGGTGGGGCGGCCTGGGAGGGGGAGTCCCATGAGGACGGGCGATTCGAGACCGACGTGGCATTCAGTCCAGGTGCTCTGCGCGTCACCGTGTTGCAGCCCGGATGGATGCTGGCGAGAGGGCGACTCTCGGAAGCGGCCGCGACGATCGACCACCGCTTCGGCCAGCCGGCTCGCCTCGTCCTGGCTCGCGGCGACTCGGTGAGCGGCCGCGTCCTCGGGCCGTCCGGAGAGCCGGCACCGGGCTGCCGCCTGACGCTGGTCCGAGGAGGCTCGGCCCTCATGCCACATCAAGTGTCCGAAGGCTGGTCGGATGTGGATGGCGGCTACTCCATCGGACCGGCCTCGGCCATGGCCAGCCTGAAAGTCGTGGCCTTCCACGGACGCTACGGATCGATCAGCTCGGGGCCCTTCGATCCGAACGCTCTGCCCGCCGAAGGCCTGATACTGCAGTTCGGTCCGAGCGCTCGACTCTCAGGACGCGTGGTCGATCGACGAGGTGAGCCGGTGACCGCGGCGACCATCTTTCTCTCTTCGGAAGACGCGAGCCTCTCCTCTCTGACTGACGAGTACCAGGCGACGACCGATCGCGAAGGGCGGTTCGAAGTCGGCCCTGTGCCGTCGGGGCCGTATCGCGTCTCCATCGAGACGGCCACCGCGCCGGCTCAGGAGGTCGAGGCCTCGCTCGAGGTCGGTGAGGAAGACCGTACCGGACTCGAATGGACGTACGATCGAGGTGCTCGTCTCGAGATTCGAGTGATCGACGAGTTCGGAGAGAGCGTCGCCCGAGCCCGCGTCAGCGTTCGGTCCGGGTCGAGTGGCTCCGTCTTTGGGGAGACCGACCTCCGGGGACGACTCGTGCTCGAGGGGCTGGCCGACGGAGTCTGCTCGGTCACGGTCCTCGGCGGGGCCGACTGGGATGCGGTGACCGTGGAGCGGCGGACGGGCTCGGAGGCCACGGACATCGTCGTGTCTCGTCGGGCGCGAGGCGGTGTGCGAGTGCGGCTCCTCGAGCCGAATGGCATGGCGATCGACGGCCCGGTCTGGGTGCTTCAACGTCGGATCACGGACGGCATTCCTCGAGATCCCACTTGGCGCTCTCTCGAAGCTTCCGACGGACTGGTACTCCTGGCACTCGAGGTCGGGGAGTGGGAGCTGGGCTTCTCGGTCGAGGGGTTTCCACCACTCGACGTGGCTTCGACCTTCGTCGCGGGCGGAGAGACCGTCGATCTCGGGACTCGGAAGCTCCTGGTCGGTCCGGAGCTGACAGGCCAGGTCGTCGACGCCTTGGGACGGGGAGTCGCCGCCGCTCGCGTCGAAGCTCGGCCTCTGTCTGAAGAGAGCCTCGATGGCCCTTGGACTCGGCTCGCGTTCACCGGGCAGGACGGCCGTTTCACACTGCGTGGGATCGGAGATCTCCCCGTGGAAGTCCGGGTCGAAGCCGAGGGATTCTGTCCGAAGCGGCAGGTGCGCGGCGTGACCGAGGGGGGACCGATGGGGATCACGATCGATCGGGGCGGCACCATTCTCGTCAAGGTCCGCGACCCTGGCGGGCGCCCGATTCCCGGCCAAGTCGTGATGCTCGCCCCTCACGACCCAGAAGCACGAAGCGCCTCTTCGGCGACCCGGCTCGAGAGGACGGATGCCGATGGTCGGGCGCGGTTCGACCACGTGCCGAGCGGGCTGTATCGGCTTCGAGGAGATCGGCTGCTTCGGGGACCGACGCTCGTCACTTCTCACGAAGGCGGCGAGACGATCTCCGAGCTCGAGCGAGTCCCGGGGCGCTGAAAGCGCCTCGCGGGCAGGGAGTTGAGGTCATTCGACCGAATGCCGAAAAATGCGGCTTGATTTCTGGAAGCCGCTCGATAAATTTGCCGATAACTCGCCCGGAGCGAAAGCTTCGAGCCAATGAGGCCCCATCGTCTAGTCTGGTCCAGGATAGGTGGTTCTCAGCCATCAGACAGGGGTTCGAATCCCCTTGGGGCTACCAAGAGAGGCGCGCTGCAAAGCGCGCCTCTTTTCTTTTTGCCGCGGGTGCCTGGGTGCCTGGGTGTGTCCTGTCGCGCAGCACGTGAACACGAGAGCCCCTCTCTCAAACTCACTGGTCGGCTTTGCATCGCGTTCTCGTCCTCGCTACTATGTTCGCTCCCGGTTTCCGTTTCGTGCCGTCTGGCGAGGGGATCTCGGGAGTTGAGAGACTGGAGACCGCTCGATGACAGGTGCCGACGCGCCGACCTGGCCACAAGCGTTCGGCAGCACGCTGAAGGTGATCGGCTCGATCGCCGGAGCGTGCCTCGTCGTGGGGATCCTGCTGAATCGGTTCGTTCTGCCGTCGGCAACGGAAGAGGAGATCCTCGAGGACCTCGAGGCTCTGCAGGTCGCGCTCGTCGCGTACCGGCAGGACAACGCGGGTCAGCTCCCTGGAGCACTGTCCGATCTCTTGTTACCGCTGACGGAAGAATCTCGCCGATATATCAATCGGATACCGACGGATCCTTGGGGCGAATCGTACCGCTACGAGAAGTTTCCCGGGGGTTTCCGGCTCCGTTGCCTCGGCCGTGACAAGCGGTCGGGTGGAGACGGCGAGGATCGGGACTTTCAAGTCGAGTGGCGAGAGCCCTTTCGCGAGGATCGTTGAGCGGGTGCGCGTCGCTTCGACGCCGGAGACCGAGAACGCCCGACCGGGCCCAATTTGGACGATCGTCTACGGTCGGTGCTCCCGAAGTGGAGCCTGAGTGGACGGTCACGAGCAGAGAATAGTTGCGAGGATGACCCTGTGACTCGATTCGTAACCAAGCTCCTGGCCGGGGCGAGTGTATTGGCCGTCGCAGCCGTGCTGACGGCGACTCCCGCTGTCGCACAGGAGGAGCCGGCACCAGCCAAGCCGACCGCTCCCAAGCCGCGCCCGGAGTTCCCTCCGCACAAAGAGGTGCTCAAGGATTTCGAGAAGGTCGTCTCGACGGCCGACGGCGCCCGTCCCTTGTTCAACCTGTACATCAACAAGAAGGACGGCAACAGCTACGCCGAGCTACCGGGCAACTTTGCGAGCCAGAAGTACTTCTTCGCCATGACGGTCGGTAGCGGTGAGACCTACGCCGGCTTGCAGGCCGGGGACATGTACGTCTACTGGCGCCGCTACGACAAGCGACTGGCCTTGATCCAGCCGGAGCTGTCGCGTCGCTCGACGGGCGACCGCGAGTCCAAGAGCTCAGTCGAGCGTCTCTTCACCGATCGCGTCCTCCTGGACGTGCCGATCGTGACGATGGGCCCGAGCGGCGGACCGGTCATCGACCTCGACAACCTGCTCGTCAACAATGCCCAGCGCTTCTTCGGAGGCTCGGCCTCGGGCGTGAACTCTCGCCTCGCCTCGCTCGAGAAGGCGAAGGCCTTCCCCGAGAACGTCGAGATCGCCTACGAGGTCCCGACCTCGGGTGGTGTCCTGAAGAACCTCTACTACTCGATCAGCCGGGTTCCCGAGAAGGGCAGCTACAAGCCGCGTACCGCCGACGAGCGGATCGGGTACTTCACGACCGAGTACACCGACCTCGGCAAGTACAAGCGCGACGACGTCGAGACCCGCTTCATCAATCGCTGGGACATCCAGAAGGCCGATCCGAAGCTGAAGCTGAGCCCGCCCAAGGAGCCGCTGGTCTTCTACATCGAGCACACCACGCCGGTGCGCTATCGCCGCTTCGTGCGCGACGGCGTCCTGTCCTGGAACAAGGCCTTCCGCAAGGTCGGCATCGACGACGCGATCATCGTCCACTACCAAGACGCCGCCACGGGCGCCCACATGGACAAGGACCCCGAGGACGTCCGCTACAACTTCGTCCGTTGGCTGAACAACAACATCGGCACGGCCATCGGCCCTAGCCGCGTGCATCCGATGACCGGGCAAATCCTCGACGCCGACATCATCCTGACCGACGGCTGGATTCGCTCCTTCGAGCGCGACTTCAGCAAGATCCTGCCAAAGGCCGCGATGGAGAGCTTTGGCCCGAACACCCTCGCCTGGCTCGAGCAGAACCCGGCGTGGGATCCGCGTATCCTCCTGGCGTCGCCGCACCAACGCGCGACGATCCTGCACGAGCGCGCGATGGCCGGACCGCAGCCTTTCGGTGGTCATCCGATCGCCAACCTGCAGACCGAGCTCCTCGGAGACGACGAGTTCGACGGGCTGGTCAACCGCGTCAGTCAGGTCAACGGCTACTGCATGGCCGCCGACGCGCGCGGCTTCGACCTCGCCATGTTGAAGATGACGATGGCGATGATCGACGACGAAAAGGATGACGAGAAGAAGGACGGCGAGGAAGAGAAGAGCGAAGAGGACATGCTCGACGGCATGCCGGCCAGCTTCATCGGCCCGCTGCTCGCCGACCTGGTCGCCCACGAGGCGGGCCACACTCTCGGCTTGCGACACAACTTCCGCGCCTCGGGTCTCTACACCCTCGACGAGATCAACAGCGACAAGGTGAAGGGCAAGCCGTTCACCGCGTCGGTCATGGATTACAACCCGCTCAATGTGAACATGGAAGACGGGAAGATCCAGGGCGACTTCGCGATGATCGACATCGGTCCCTACGACGAATGGGCGATCGAGTACGGCTACACGCAGGACGAGAAGGCCCTCGAGGGCATCCTCGCGCAATGTACTCAGCCCGAGCATCAGTACGCCACCGACGAGGACACCTCGGGTCCCGACCCCCTCGCCCGTCGCTACGACTTCGCTGCCGATCCGCTCGACTTCGCCAAGAGCCAGGTCGAGCTCGCTCATTGGCACCGCGATCGTATTCTCGATCGCTTCGTCAAGAAGGGCGACTCGTGGAGCAAGGCGCGAGAGGGTTACAGCATCACCCTCAGCATGCAGACCCGCGCGGTCAGCATGATGGGCAACTGGCTCGGTGGCTCGTTCCTCCATCGCCGCAAGAAGGGTGATGGCGACGACGTCGCTCCGGTCATTCCGGTGCCCGCCAGCCAGCAGCGCGCCGCGCTCGACTTCATCATCGAAGAGACGTTCGACGACGACTCGTTCGGCCTGACCACCGAGCTGCTCCAGCACATGACCAGCAGCAAATGGGGCTACCAGGCCGCCAGCGCGGACTGGCAGGTCCACGACACGGTGATGGGCCTCCAGGCCTCGGCGCTGACCATGATCATGAATCCGACCACGCTCCGCAGGGTCTACGACAACGAGGTGCGTGCCGGAAAGGGCCAGGACGTGTTCTCCTTGCCCGAGCTCATGGAGAAGGTCCGCGGTGCGATCTGGAAGGAGCTGGACTCTCACGCGGGAACGATGTCGGCCAACGAGCCGATGATCTCCAACCTCCGCCGCGGTCTCCAGCGCCAGCACGTCTATCGCCTGATCGACCTGACCGAGCCCGGTGAGTTCGCCGGTGCCGCCAGCCTGGCGATCTCGACGCTCGCTCTCCAGCACATCCGAGAGCTGCACGAGAAGATCGACTCGATGAGCCTCGATTCGTTGGACGCCTACACCAAGGCGCACCTCAACGACATCAAGACGCGTCTCGAGAAGGCACTCGCCGTGCAATACACGATGCCTGTCGGCGGCGGTGGCAACAGCCTCGGTGGCATGATCTTCCGCTGATCGAGAGCGAGTGACCGAGAGTCACGAAGTCTGACAACGACAACGGGCCGAGGCGAAGACGCCTCGGCCCGCTTCGTTTTGGATTGCGCAAGCCGAGCGAGCCATCGACCGCCGATGTCGGGAGAGGCCCACCGTCGAGTGTGACCGTCGAATCGTAGACACCGATGACGCGGCCAGCGTTGCCGCCGTCGATGATCGTCGCTCAGGCGCCGGCAGTTCGGGACGGGGAGTCCTCCGGTGCTGCTTCCGTCTCCCAAGCTCAAGAACACAGTGCGAACATCGTATTCCTGCTCCTTGGCTCATGTCACTCGGGGGCTCGAAAGTCGAGCTTGCCTTTCGTCACAAATACCGCGTCCACGAGGGGCAATCACTCAGGCTCCTCGATGGGGAGGACCGTTGCCTCGGGGTGTGGGCAACGGGTTGAATCTCCTCGATGGGAAGCCGAGACTCGGGGCGCATCCGCGGGAGGTTTCACCGACGAGGCGCGATCGACGGCGATATGAGAGACCCTGATGGATGGTGACCGATTTCGGGCGATCCGGCAGCTCCTCGAGGAGGTGGCCGAGCTGCCGCTGGAGCAACGGCAGCATCTCTATCGAGAGCACCTGGCCTCGGATTCCGTGATTCGCGAGGTCGAGGACCTGCTCGCCGAAGACGATGCCGAGACTCTGGGGGGTGCCTTCGAGGATTCGCAGCCGGGCGCACTCGGACGCTTCTTGCTCGATGCCGCGTCGCCGAGCTCGAAAGGCACAGGGGGGCTGTCGCTCGACTCACTGCGAGAATGGAACGACGAGCTTCGCGATGGCCATCCCGAGCGCATCGGGCCCTTCCGAATCACGGGCCGCTTGGGTGAAGGCGGCATGGGGATGGTCTTCCGGGGGATCCGGGAAGGCACCACCGATGAGGCCGCCGTCAAGGTCCTCCACCCGGCTTCTTACTCCAAGCATGCGCTTCAACGCTTTCTGCGCGAGGCCGGAATGCTCCGCCGCCTCGATCACCCTGCGATCGCGCGGTTTCTCGAGGCCGACTCGTGTCTGCTGACGACGGCCACCGGGCTGACGGTCGAGCTGCCCTATATTGCGATGGAGCTGATCGACGGTTTCGATCTGCTGCAGCACGCGAATAGTCGCGATCTGGGGCGCAACGACCGTCTCGAGCTCTTCCTTCGCATCGCCCGCGCAGTCGAGCACGCACACGGGCGGCAGATCATCCATCGGGATCTCAAGCCGAGCAACATCCTGGTCGTCTCCAAGGACGATGATCCGGTCGGATCCCCCAAGCTCGTCGACTTCGGAGTGGCGCTCGTCGCGAGCGACGAGTCGCTCTCGGTCTCCATCTCGAGGACGCGCAGCGGCGCGCTCCTCGGCACGCTGCCCTACATGAGTCCCGAGCAAGTCTCGGGTCAGGTCAGCGACATCGATGAGCGGAGTGACCTCTATTCGCTCGGGGTGATCCTCTTCGAGCTCTTGAGCGGGCGCTTGCCGTATCCGGTTCGTGGCAAGCCCTTGCCCGAGGTCGCGCGCATCATTCAAGACGACCCGCCCGAGCGCCTCGGATCCGTCGTGACGGCGCTCCGCGGTCCTTTGGAGCGAGTCGTCGCGACATGCCTCGAGAAGGAGCCCGAGTATCGCTATCCCTCCGTCACCGCACTCCGAGAAGACCTCGAGCGCTTTCGGGCGGGAGAGCGGATTCGCGCGCGGGAGCCGAGCCTGCTCGAGCAGCTCCGGCGCGTTGCGCGTCGCAACCCGACCTTGCTCCGAAGTGCCATCGTGATCGCGGTGATCCTCGTGGTCGCGACGCTCGTGAGCCTCGGCTTCGCTCTTCGTGAGTCGCGCATTGCCGAGGAGAAGTCCGAGCTGGCGAGGGTCGCTCGTCGAAAGGCGTACGCGAGTCAGCTTCGCATCGCTGCTGCGGCTCTGCATGAAGGAGAATGGGGCTCGGTGCGGGATGCGCTCGTGGCCTCGGAGGGGCCCGAGACGGGTTGGGAATGGCATCATCTGCGCTCGCGGTTGCCCGACGAGCTGAGAACCATCGCGTTCGAGGCTCCCGAGGAGGAATGTCGTTACTCCCTGGCATTCGACCCAGAGGAAGAGCGGCTCTGGATGACGACATCCCAAGAATCCGGTCCCTCGGAGCTGTGGTCGTTCGACCTGATTGGGACGGGCGCCCCGACTCGAGCACCCATCGAGGACGTCACGGACGCCGCGCTCTCGGCGAAGGCGCATCTCCATCTGGCGAATGATCGCGGGGCGTGGGTCCAGAAGCTCAGCGGCGCGAAGCAGCTTCGCCAGCCGGCTTCGGCCCTCGACACGCCGCTGCGCCTTCCGGCCGAGCACCGGCGCCAAACCAGGTCCGCCGACGCCAATGGTCGGTGGCGGGTCGAGATCCACCGGGACGAGATCCAGGTCCTCTCCGCCGATGGAACGATCGTGCGTCGCATCGATGAGGGCGGGCGCCGTGAGTTTCGGGCGATGCGGTTGGGAGTGACGCACGACTGGTTGGCGTACGGGCTGACCGGCGGAGAGCTGGTGCTCTGGAACCTGAGCGACCGATCGGAGACAGCCCGGCCTTCCCGATCGAACGAGCATACCGAGTCGATCGCCTCGATCGTCTTCGACGGCGGTGGAGATCGAATGGCCACGGCCGATTTCAAGGGCCGAGTCATCCTTTGGAGCTTGAACCCGCTTCGCGTCGCGCAGGTCTTGCCCGGTCACCAGGACGCCGTATTGGCCCTCGCCTTCTCGGCGAGCGGGCGCTTTCTGGCATCCGTCTCGAGAGACGGGCAGGTCAAGGTGTGGTCCGCCGAAGGGCGGAGACCGTGGCAGCTCCAGCCCCTGGATCAGCCGTATCTCTACGCGGCCACCTGGTCCTCGGCTGGAGATCGAATCCTCGTGGGGACACCCGGCGGCGAGCTGGTCGAGTTCGATGCCCGGTCGTCCGAGCGAATCCGAAGTATCGTGCCGACGTCGGCCGAGCACATGGTGCGATCGCTCGATTGGCAGCCGGGTGGCTCTCTGGTTGCGATGGCTCAGTGGACCGGAGCCAAAGCGGCTCTCATGCATCCTTCCGACTCGAAGCAGTCGATCCAGCTCTTCGACACCGACTCCGGGCGATCGGCGTGGCGGCGGGAAGTCAGCTCGGAGATCAGTTGGTCAGCCGCTTGGATGCCAGACGGCCGGACGCTGCTCGCCTTTCACCCCGGCGTCGGCATCGTGGTCCACGATGTCGAATCGGGCGAGGATCGCATCCGCGAGATCCCGCTGACGAGCTCGGCCCCGAACGGCTCGGCCTGCTTGCGGCTCGATGCCTCAGGGGAGCTGCTGGCAGCCGCCAATGCGGGGCACCTGGAGGTCTTCCGATGGCCGAGCCTGGAACCGATCCTGAGCTGGAGCGGGGAGACGATCATTCGAGACATGGCGGTCAGCGCGGATGGCCAGAGGTTGGCGATCGCCTGCCGGGACCGAATCGCGCGGCTCTTCGACCTCGAGCACCCTCGGCGTGGGCCACTCGAGCTGATCGGCCACTCGGCGCCCGTCTACTCGGTCGAGCTCCTCGACGGCGGGAAGCGCTTGCTCACGGGCAGCGATGACCATACGGTGCGGATCTGGGATCCTGTAGACGGGTCTTGGATCACCGAGCTGCGCGGGCACGAGGACTATATCTGGCGAGTTGCGGCGAGTCCGGACGGCCGGCAATTCCTCACGGCTTCGGGTGACGGTAGCTGCCGAATCTGGAACGTCGAGACCATCCAGGAGCGGCTCGCGGCCCGCGTCGCTTATCGAGAAGCCAAAGCCTCGATCGAGAAGACGGTCGACGGATGGGCGGAGCAGCTCGGACCCGAAGTAGCGAGGCGGCGAATCGCTTCCGAATCGAGATGGTCGCCGCGGGTCAAGCAGGTTGCCCGTCAATTGCTCAGCGCAAGCGCCTGGGCTCGGTGATCGGCGTTCGTGCGTCTCGGAGCCGAGCTCCGATCCGAGCGACACAGACCCGCTCGAATCGGGTAATCTGACAGCCTGGGCCGGCAATTGGAACGGGAGGCAGGTCCCGATCGGCACCTGGGAGACTTCAAGCCCGGAGTGCTTCAGGGCAAGTGATCGTCGACATCTCGAGCGTACGAGGGACCGAGACCTTCCACGAGGAGCGTGCCGCGATGAGTGAGTCGAAGTCGGAGGACATCACCCGCTTCCTGATGCGAATCGAGCAGGGGGACTCCGAGGCCGTCCATGAGCTCCTACCTCACATCTATTCGGATCTCAAGCGGCTCGCCGCCGGCATCACGCGAGGGCGCGGCGTGCAGACGCTCGAGCCGACGGCGATGGTCAGCGAGCTGTATCTGAAGATCTTCGGTCACCCGACCTCCCAGGGCTTCGAGAATCGCAGGCACTTCCTCTCCGTGGCGGCCAAGGCGATGCGGCAGCTCTTGGTCGACTACGTGCGCGCGCAACGCTCTCTCAAGCGAGGTGGCGGCTCGGACCGCATTCAGCTCCAAACGCTCGACATGCTGCCCGGCAAGGCGACCTCGATCGACCTGGTCGCGTTCGAAGAGGCTCTCTCCGATCTGGAGGCGCTCGAGCCGCGCATGGCGAGGGTCGTCGAGCTTCGATTCTTGACGGGCCTGAGCGTCCAGGAGACGGCTCAGACCTTGGGCCTCTCGGAGCGGACGATCAAGCTCGACTGGCAGATGGCGCGCCGCTTCCTCGAGAAGGCGATGGGGGACGGCGGGGAAAACTGAGCCGTGCGGGGGGACGGCTCTAGCCCGGATATCTCACGAGCCATCTACTGCGGCGCCGAATCTACCCATGCCTGCTGCGTCAAGCTCCCTGCGCCGCCTCGACGACCTGCAGAGAGGT
>JAVJTD010000466.1:0-4129 GCA_040219065.1 Planctomycetota bacterium | reverse complement strand
CGGCGAACTCGAAGGCGAGCTGGTTCGAGCGACCTTGCTGATTGGGATCGTCGGTGCCGATCGCCACGAACTGCAGGTAATAGGTGCGTCCGAGGAACTTGTCGCTGCACGGCACGCCGCAGTCGAACTGCTGCAAGCCGTCACGCACCGCGATCGGGAAAATGGGAGCCACGAGCTCACCGACGCAGAGGCGGCCCCAAGGGGAGGGAACCGGGCCCTGGGTCAGGGACAGCAGGACCCAGGCTTGATGCGAGCCCGGCGTCTCGAGAACGACTGAAGCGGGTGTTCCGAGGGGGAACGGATCCTGCAAAGCGGTCAGGCGATAACCATCGTCGCCGTCACAGAGATCGTCTGCGGACACGATGGGGGCGGACAGTGCGAGTGCGCACAGCAGTCCACCGAGCACGGTCACGTGCTTCATGGCGGGAGTCTCCTCCGAGGGGATGATGCGGATCAGAGTGGGTGAAGTCAGGTCTCGGAGACGGGCACTCGATAGGGGCCCGGTCCGGAGACAGTGGGTTTCCAGAGGCGACTCTAAGAAGAAACGAGCCGAGGCGTCAAGAGGCGCCCCGGCTCGAAGTCATTTTTGAGAAGACAGTTGCGTCGATGGCTGCCCTTGGCGAGCCCCAGACTTACTGAATGGTGAACGTCAGGCCGTTCGAGAAGGCGATGCCTGCCGGCGCGCCCGAGTCGAAGACGATACCTCGTGGACCGCGCTACCGTTGGAGACGTGCAGGTTTCCGTTGGCCAGATCCCAGACGCCGCAATAGCTCGGCGTGCGAGGGCTCGTCGCTGGTGGGGAATGACCCGTGAGCGGGTCGTACACGAAGAAGAGCCGGCCCCCAAGAGGGAGGCCGGCTCTCTGACGAAGACCGATCCCGGAGGAGGCTCGGTCGGAGCTCCATCGCGCCCCGTCGACGATGATGCCATCGACGGACGCGCTGGCGGTATCAGCGCGAGCTCAAGGCTTCGAGACGTAGAAGTTGTTCATGAGGTCGTGCTCGGGCTTGTGGACCACCGTCTCGCGGAATCCCGCATCCTCGAGCATCGAGACCGCCAGCTCCTCGCCCCAGCACGTGCCGAGACCGGCTCCGCCTTCACTGGCGAGGGAGACGGTCATGCAGTGCATGCACGAGATCGTGTAGAGGAAGGGCGCGATCGGGTTCTCGAGGTTGTGATGCAGGTGGCTCGAGGCCCGGATGTCCTGCATGAGGAACGTCCCGTCCTTCGCCAGGGCTCGCCGGATGTTGGCCAAGACCCGGTCGGGATGGGCTTGATCGTGGATGGCGTCGAAAGCCGTCACCAGATCGAAGCACTCGGCATCCAGGGGCGCGGTCACGTCGCGGACCTCGAAGCGGACATTGCTCGTGCCCTCGAGCTTTGCCTGTGCCCTCGCCCGCTCGATCGCCTCCTTCGAGAAGTCGAAGCCGCAGAACTGGCTGGCGGGGTAGTGGCGAGCGAGGTGGAGCATGGCGCGTCCGCTGCCGCAGCCGATGTCGAGGACGCGGATGCCCTTCTCGAGACGCGCCTGGATACCCGGCACGAGCGGCAAGATGACGTCCTCGAGCGCCGCGACCACGGTGCCCTGACTCTCTTCGGCCATCACGTCGTGGAAGCGCTCGAAGGACGTGTAGGGGACGCCGCCTCCACGCTCGAAGCAGTCGAGGATCTCGGTCTCGACGCCGCCGAGGACCGCGATGAACTGAGCCGTGTTGGAGATGTTGTCCGCCCCGGCCGCTCGCGTCAGGCAGGCGGCATGCTCAGGGGGCAGCGAGTAACGCTGCGTCGTCGCGTCGTAGTCGACGAGGCCGCCCGTGACGACGGCGCCCAGCCACTCACGGACATAGCGCTCTTGGAGGCCGGTCTCCTCGGCGACCTCGTCGATCGTGGACGGCGGCAAGGAGGCGAGCCGATCGAAGAGGCGGGCCCGGTGGCCGATCGACATCATCAAGGCCATGGCGCCGCCGTTGAGGTAGCCCACCATTCGTTCGGTGAACGCCTCCACCTTGGCTTCATCGAGAGCGCGGCGATCGATCGTTTGCGGTGACATGATTCGTTTCCTGTCTCGAGGTTCGCATGGGATATGTGAAAGCGACCCGAAGGTCGCCGCTCGAGAGGGGGAACACGGACTTGTGGGCTCGCCCGCAAAGATCCTGCGGGATTCCTCGGGCCAGACATCTCTCACGCCTGAGCCTCTCAGCGCTCTCCGATCAGCGCCAAGAACTCCGTGTGCTCGTGGAGCTCGGCGAAGTCGGGATCGTTCGCGAGTGCGTCGAGTTGATCGAATCCGAGCTCGATGGCGCGCCTCAGCGTCTCCACCGCGCGGGCCGCATGCCGCTCGCGTGCCTCGCCGCTCTCGAGCTTCATGGCGTACACGTGGCAGCCCGCCGCGTTGAGCTGGACCTGCTGGTCCTTCTCGAAGGTCTTGGCCCAGCGCTCGGCCGCATTCGACAAGGCTTTTGGATCCTCTACCCGCGAGAGCGCCATGACGAGCTGGCGATAGCTGCCCATCAGGTAGTCGGCGTAGGTGCCGAGGTTGCCCGAGATCGCCACGGCCCGCTCTTGCTCCTGCACCGCGCGCTCGAAGTGCACGGCCGCGCGTGGGTCGTCTTCCGATTTCACCAGCGTCCAGGCGAGCTGGTGATGGCTCAACCCGAGCCGCTGGCGGAAGAGCGCGACTCCGGGATGGTCGTTCACCAGCGCTTCGAAGACCGCGACCGAGCTCTCGGCGAACCGTCGGCCTTCGTCGAGATGCCCCCTTTGGGTCATGGTCCCCGCGATCTCCCGAAGCACCGTGCCGTGGAGCTTGAAGTGCTCGGCGGTGGGCTCCTGACGAGCGACGAGGGCCTCGGACACTTCGAGCGCCTTCTCGTAAGCGGACTGCGCTCGCGCTGCGTCGCGCTCGTGCAGGTGCCCCAGATCGAGGTAGGCGTCGGCGAGCGAATCTGCGTACTCGGCCTGATCGGGATACTCCTCCGTCAAGGCCTTCAAGAGACTGATGGCTTCCTCGTGCAACGCCTCGGCCTCACTCGTGCGCTGGAGTCCCCAGAGATTGTGAGCGGTGATGTGCAGCGCCCTCGCCAGCGCCAGGCGAAACGAGGGCGAGAGCGGGTACTCGCGGACCGAGCGGCGACGGAGCTCGATGCCGCGGGTGTACAGGTCGTGGGCCTCGGGCTTCTTCCTCTGGCGCTGCAGGACGCGGCCGTGCTCGATCAGGAGCGAGGCGAGGACTTGCTGGAGGCGGATCGAATCCGAGCCCGAATCGAGGAGCGCCCCGGCGGCACGGATTCCTGCGCGGTACTCATTCGCAGCCGGCTCCAACCGGGCCTGTGCCATGTGAAGATTGGCGATCAGGAGGCGGCACTCGGCTTCGCGGATGACGTCTCGGTCCTCGGTGACGGGGAGAGAGCTGAGGACCTCGATGGCCTCGTTCGCTGCCGCGATCGATTCCTCGATCTGGCTCGTGTCGGCGAGGTACTGGGCCCGCTCTCGTAGCACTTCGGCTTGCAGTCGACGCGTCGACTGCGTGGCCTGGAAGCCACCTGCCTCGATCAATGCGATCGCACGGCGCTGATCCTGATCGGCTTCCTCGAGACGACCCTGGGCGATGCCGACCTCCGCGCGTCCGATCCAGGCCTCGATCTCGGACTCGCGTGCCGCCAAGTCCGGCTCGGCTGCCGTGATCAACATCAGCGCACGAGCGAACGCCTCTCGCGCTGTCTCCAGCTCACCCAGCTCGCGGCGTACCCGGCCGACGCGATTGAGTGCGCGCACCGTGTCGAGCCGCAACGATGCGTCGTCGCCGCGATCGGCCAGGAAGCTCTCGTAGTAGCTCAGGGCCTTCTCGAGGAGGCGCCGCCGCACGGCTTCGACCTGTGGCACGTCCACCAGATCGATCGATGCGATGCCGGTCAAAAGATCTTCGACCGCCGATTGCGCCGAGTTGAAGTTCCGCTCAGCCCGCTCCGCCTGCTGTGCGGTCCGCATCCTCTGATCGGATTCCCGGATGAAGGCCCAGGTCGCCAGGGCCGCGCCACCGACGAGCGCCGTGAGCGCGAGCGTCGCCGCCAAGACGCCGCCCCGGTGCCGGCGGTAGAACTTGCGACCTGGGCCTTCATCCGGGAATCCG
>JAVJTD010000445.1:0-3703 GCA_040219065.1 Planctomycetota bacterium | reverse complement strand
CTCATGGAACGCCTCGAGCACCTGGTCGAGCTCCGCATCGGTGTGCGTCGCCATGTACGAGGTCCGGATGAGATCCTTGCCGGGAGGCACCGCCGGGCTGGTGACCGGGTTGGTGAAGACGCCAGCGAGGAACAGCTTCTTCCAGAACTCGAAGGTGCGGAGCTGGTCGCCGATGATGATCGGCACGACCGGCGTGACGCTCGTGCCGGTGTCGAAGCCCATCTCGCGGAATGCCGATCGCATGCGATCGGCATTGGCGAGGAGCTTGGTGCGCCGCTCGGGCTCGCGCTGCATGATCTCGAGGCACTTCAAGACCGCGGCGGCCGCGGCGGGCGGGATGGCCGCGCTGAAGATGTGGGGACGCGAGTGGTGCTTGATGTAATGGATCACGTCCTCGGGGCCGGCGATGAAGCCGCCGATCGAGGCGAACGACTTCGAGAACGTACCCAGGATCAGGTCGACGTCCTTCTCGAAGCCCAAGTGCTCGCAAGCGCCGCGTCCGTGCTCGCCGAGCACGCCGACCGCATGGGCCTCGTCGATCGCGAGGCGCACGCCGTACTTCTGCGCGAGGGGCACGATGCCCTCGAGGTCGACGAGATCACCGAACATGCTGAAGACACCGTCGGCGACGAGCAGCTTGCCGCCCGTACGCTCGGCGTGCAGCTCGAGCAGACGCTCGAGATCCGCGATGTCATTGTGCTTGTACTTCTTCGTGTCGCCATAGGACAGGCGGCACGCGTCGAGGATGCTGGCGTGGTTCTCGCGATCGCAGTAGATCAGGTCGTTCTTGCCGACCAAGGTCGCGATCGTTCCCAGGTTCGTCTGGAACCCTGTGCTGAAGGTCAGCGCCGCCTCGCGTTCCATGTACGCGGCGAGCTGCTCCTCGAGCTCGACGTGCAGGTCGAGCGTTCCGTTCAGGAACCGCGAGCCCGTGCAGCCGCTACCGTACTTCCGAATCGCCGCCTGAGAAGCCTCGATCACCTCGGGGTGATGCGTCAGACCGAGGTAATTGTTGGAGCCGACCATGATGGTGCGGCGCCCCTCGATCATGACCTCGGTGGCTTCGCTATCGGTGATCGCTTGGAAATAGGGATAGAGTCCCGAAGCCATGAGCTCGCGGGCTCTCGTGAACTTGAAGCACTTGTCGAAGAGATCCAAAATCTCTCCCCTGCGGTCCTGCGACTCCGCCAGAGGGGCCGCAGTCGTCGGCCGCCCGGCTCCAGGGATCACGAAGGTCGCCGTGAAGCCCTTGTCGGGTAAGGATTTACGTTGTTCGTCTCGAACGAATCCTCAATTGTAGGTCCGAGCAAGTGGAAGTCAATATTCTAGGGGGCAATCTTGGACCTCGACCAGCCGCCCCTTCTGAAGGAGACTCTCGTCCATGCCGGACCCAATCCGTCCCATCCTCGTCACTGGCGCCAACGGTTTCATCGGCCGAACGGTGGTCGCCGAGCTCGTCGAGCGCGGTGAGTCCGTTCGAGCGTTGGTGCGCTCGGAAGAGAAGGGGAGAGCTCTCGAGGCGATGGGCGCCGGCTGCGCCATCGGCGATCTCACCGAAGCCGACAGCCTCGAGGATGCAGTCCGAGGCTGCTCCGCCGTGATCCATCTGGCCGGCTTGGTCCGCGCGCGCCATCGCGACGAGCTCTTCGCGGCCAACGAGTCCGGCTGCCGGAACCTGGCCCGCGCTTGCCTCGCTCTCGAGGAGCCGCCCCGGCGATTCGTCTCGGTCAGCAGCCTCGCCGCCGCCGGGCCCGCCCGCGGTCGCCCCAAGGTGGAAAGTGACGAGCCGGCACCCGTCTCCGACTACGGACGCAGCAAGTTGGCCGGAGAGCGCGCGATCGAGCAGGAGCTCTCGGGACGGATCCCCTTCGCCATCGTTCGGCCGCCGGCGGTTTACGGGCCAGGAGATCGCGACGTGCTCACCTTCTTCGAGATGGCCGATCGCGGCTGGTTGCCAAAGTTCTCGGGACCCGAGAGGCAGTACAGCTTCGTCCACGTCGAAGACCTCGCCCGCGGTGTGATCGAGGTCGCACTGGCAGATCATCTGCCTAGCCGCGTGTACTTCCTCGCCGATGCCGAGGTCTATGCCTGGTCACGGCTGGTCTCGGGGTTCTCGATGGCCGTCGGCCGAAAGGTGGGATCGGTCCCGATTCCTTTTCCCGCCCTCTGGCTGGTCGCGACCGTGCAAGAGCTCTGGGCGAGGCTTCGCAAGAAGGCGCCGCTGTTGGGGTGGGACAAGCTCAAAGAGATGCGGGCCACCGCCTGGACCTGCGACGCGCGGCGCGCCCGGGACGAGCTGGGCTTCCGGATCGACCGAACGCTCGAGGAAGGGCTCGCCGAGACGGCGGCCTGGTACCGTGAGCAGGGTTGGTTGAAGCGGCGCGCCTGAGCGAGGCGGCCATTGTCATTCGGCAGGACCTCGATCAAGATCGGGCCGGTTTCGATTCTGCAACTCGGCTTCTCATCTCGGACGGCTGCCGTTGTCCAACGATCGCTCCCAACCCTGGCATCTCGACGCGTCCCGATGGGACGAGTTGATCGAGAGTCTCGGACCCGCCTCGATGATCGTGCTCATCTCGCGCTGGATGGGGCCGGCGGTGCGTTCGCAATGCACGGCCGAGGACATCTGGCAAGAGGCGCTCGCCGCTGCGTGGCGAGATCGGGAGAAGCACGAGTGGAGAGGCGTTCGGGAGTACCGGGCCTGGCTTCTCGAGATCGCCAAGAACCGAGTGCGGGACTTCGCGCGGCGGCAGCAGGCCCAGAGGCGCGGTGGCGGTGAAGGGGCCGCGCTGTTCTCCGAGCTGCAGGGCGGCCGCTCGTTCTCGCTGTCCGCGCTGCTGCCCCACGGCTCGACGACACCCTCGCGCGTGGCTCACCACAACGAGCAGGCTCGCCTGATGGAGCAAGCCCTCGCCTCGCTGCCCGGCGAGCTCGAGCCCTTGGTTCGGATGCATCTCTTCGAGGAGCGGACGATGGAGGACATCGCGGCCGAGCTCGGGATCGGCCTTTCGGCGGCCTGGTATCGGTTCCGGAAGGGCTCCGAGCGCTACGCGGCATCGCTCGCCCACCTGAAGAGCATTCGACCCTCCGATGCGGCCGACGAGCGCTCGGAGAAGTGATGGTCCGCGGCGGAGGACGAACCCGGTGAGCGGCGAGTTGGAAACCGACGACACGTTCGGCGAGAGCCGCACCCCCGACGACGAGCTGCTCGATCGGCTGTTCGCGCGGATCGTCGAGGATCTCTCGGAAGGCCGCGAGGTCGAGGTCTCGACGCTCTTGCCCGATCGTCCCGATCTCGCGGAGCGCGTGCAGGAGCTGGTCGAGCTGGCGAGTCAGGTCGCGGTACGGTCGCCGTCCCGGTGGCCGACGTTCGCCGGCTACGAGATCGTGCGCGAGCTCGGGCGCGGCGGCATGGGCCGAGTCTTTGTCGCGCGTCATCATTCGCTCGATCGGGAAGTAGCGCTCAAGACGCTACCCGCGCAATGGGCGCGCGGCCGATCGCGGGAGCGATTCGAGCGCGAGGTCCGAGCGGTCGCACGGCTGCGTCATCCGAGCATCGTGCCGATCTTCGATGTCGGCGAGCACGACGGGACGCCTTACTTCACGATGGAGCTCGTCGACATCGAAGATCGGCACGATGCTCGGATGACGCAGCCGTGCGACCGCTCGGACCTCGCGCTCGAATCGCTCCCGCGATCGGCCG
>JAVJTD010000239.1:0-11446 GCA_040219065.1 Planctomycetota bacterium | reverse complement strand
CCGAAACGGGAAGCGGTCACCGAGCTGAAAGCCGCTTCCTCGACGTCGCTGACGATCGAGCCAGAAGACACCGAGCAAGGGGACGCTCGGAGCACACCGTCCTGACGGCACGATTCGCCCCAGCCCAAGCTCGCTCGTAACCAGAGCCCGCGCGACCGAAACGGGAAGCGGTCACCGAGCTGAAAGCCGCTTCCTCGACGTCGCTGACGATCGAGCCAGAAGACACCGAGCAGGGGACCGCTCGGAGCACACCCTGATTGACGAAATGGCGTAGCCCCGGCTTGAGCTCGCTCGCGCAAGCTCTCATCGAGAGCTGCTGGAAAGTCGAGAGTTGAGAGTTGGCCGTTGAGCCGTTGAACGTTCTGCAAAGCCTTGCAGGTCTTGAGGCAGCACCGCTCGGGTCTTGTGGGTTGAGCGTTGGACGTTGAGCCGTTGAACGTTCGGAGAGGCCCTAGCTCGCTCGGGAAGTTCTCACCGACGGGCTCGGTCCTTCGCTCGGCTACAGGCCTCCCGGACCCCATTCCGCCCCTCTCTCACCATGGGCCGGGAAACGTCCCTTAATGTCAGAGCCCCTCGATTCTCGATGGTATCTCTGGGTCCTTCATTCCGAAGGATGACCCGCAACGCTCGAACCTCCGTTTTCGACCCTTCCGAGACGGAGATCCAGGCGAACGAGAATCGGGAACATCAGCGTGGCGCAGGCTGGCGATCATACCTTCATCGCACCGACACTCCGGGAGGCACTGGAGAAGGCGCAGTCCGAGCTCGGACCGAGCGCACTCTTCGTGTCCCACCGCGAGCTCGGTGCCTCGGCCCGGCACCCCTACTTGGGGCGGCGAGTCGAGGTGACGGTCCGCCTGCCTGACGAGGGCGACTCGGAGCTGGCACCTCCGCCGCGGCCTTCACCCGAACAGGACGTGCTCGACATCGCCCCGGTCCGAGCCAGCAGCGCCTCCGACGAGCTCATCGCCGAGCTGCGCTCCTTGCGTCACGAGGTCGATCTGCTCAAAGGGCGCGGCGACACGATGGGGCCCGATCCGATCGAGCGGCGCCTGCGCGCGAGCGGTCTGAGCCCGGGCCTCGCCAAGGAGCTCCGTCGCCGGATGGCCACCGCGGATGCAAAAGGCGCGCTCGCAATGCTCCGTCAGCTTGCACCGGTCCGCGTGCCGTCGCTTCGCCGAGAGGCGGGAAACGGTCCGCGCATCCTCAGCCTCGTCGGTCCGACCGGCGTCGGGAAGACGACGACGCTGGCCAAGCTCGCCGGGCGCTACTCGCTCGCGGGTGGGAAGGGCCTCGCGCTGGTCACGATCGATACCTATCGCGTCGCCGCCGCCGATCAGCTCCGCGCTTACGCCGACATGCTGCGTGTGCCTTGCCGGGTCGCCTTCACGCCCGAGGATCTGCGCCGCATCTTGAGTGAGCTGTCGAGCTCGCGGCTGATCCTCATCGACACGACGGGACGCAGCCCTCTCGATGAGGCACGCGTCGGCCAGCTCGCCGGCTTCCTCGCCGATCAGCGCGCGATCGAGCACTACCTGTGCCTCAGCGCGACGACGGCCCCCGCGGTGCTGCTCGAGAGCGCACGGCGCTTCCAGACGTTGCCCCTCGCGGGCACGATCATCACCAAGATCGACGAGGCGCTCCACTTCGGTCCGCTCCTCGACCTGGCGCAGAGGACGAAGCTCCCGTTCGCTTTCCTCACCAACGGCCAAGAGGTGCCCGAAGACATCGAGGACGCGAAGAGCGAGCAGATTGCGAGTCTGATCTGGGAAGGCCGTGAGCTGACGGCGGAGGGTCCGGCATGAACGGCCAGGCCCGAAAGCTTGCCGAGCTGATCCGCGATCGCGCACCGCTCGTCCAGGACGGCCAGCTCGTCGTCTTCGCCAGCGGCAAGGGCGGCGTCGGCAAGTCGCAGCTCGCCGCCAATCTCGGTATCGAGCTCGCCCAGCGCGGCCTGCGCGTCGGGCTCGTCGACCTCGATCTGAGCTTGGCGAACCTCGATCTCGTACTGGGTGTGCGCCCCGAGCTGACGCTCGACCAGGTCGTGACCGAGGAGACCGGCTGGCGAGAGTGCCTGGTGCCGGGTCCCGGTGGCGTCGACCTGTTGCCGGCCGGCTCCGGCCTGGCGCGCCTCGCCTCATTGCCACCGGACATTCGCAAACGGCTCTTGGCCGCGCTCCAAGCGTATGGGCAAGAGCGCGACATCGTGCTCGGGGATGCGCCGTCGGGCCTGTCGTCCAACGTGCTCGGCTTCCTCGCCGCGTCGCGGCCGCCGGTGTTGGTCACGCTGCCGGACCCCACCGCACAAGCGGATGCCTACGGCGTGATGAAGGCCCTGCGGGGCCTCGGGAGCACTTCGCCCATCTCGCTGATCGTGAATCGGGTACGGACCGCGACCGAAGGCGTTCGTGTCTACGAGAAGCTCGCCTCGATGGCCGAGCGCTTTCTCGATGCCAAGATTCGCTACTTGGGAGCAGTGCCCGAAGACCGCTTCGTCGCCGAGGCCGGACGCGCGCGCGAGCCGTTCCGGATCAAGCGTCCGAGCAGCGCCGCGGCGCGGGCTCTCTCGTATGTCGCCGACCAGCTTCTCGTCGCGCGTCTGACCAGCGGCGACGACGAGCGAAGCCCTCTCCTGACCCATCGATGAGCCGTGAGCCAAGATTCCAATCGCCTGATTGCCATCTACTGCAGCACCGTGGCGCTGGCCGCTTCGTTCCTGTCCGGCGCGCTGGCGAGGGTGCCGTTCAACGTCAACTCGAGGCGCGCCGTTCAGGCAGCGCTCATCGGCTTCATCGCCGGGACCGTGTTCGGAAAACTCTGGTTTCTATTGACCCAGATTTCCGACGAAGAGGAAGAGACCGTCATCGCGGAGTCACCGCTAGGGGAACCTGGACAGACTGATGACCACCAGTCCGAGTAATCGTGAGCTTCCCAAGGATCGAGGGCCCAGTGCCCCGATGCCGCCGAGTCGGGAGCACCTGATCCAAAGCCACTTGCCTCTGGTGAGGCATGTGGTCGATCGCCTGGCGATCCGTCTGCCCAATTGGCTCGATCGAGAGGATCTGCTCGAGGTCGGCGCCGTCGGCTTGGTCCAAGCGGCCGCGTCCTTCGACCCCAGCCGCAACGTCTCGTTCAAGACCCACGCCTTCATTCGGATCAAGGGGGCCGTGCTCGACGAGCTTCGAAAGCACGACATCTTGCCGCGCGCGGTGCGCTCCGAGGTCCGGAGGCTGCAAGAGGTCTACACCGAGCTCGAGCAGCAGATGGGCCATCCACCGACCATCGAGGACATCGCTCACAGCCTGGGCATGGACCCCGAAAAGGTCGATGAGGTGATGCTCTCGGCACGCACGCTCACCATGACCTCGCTCGAGAGCGAGACGAACCGCGGCCTGATGCAGGCGCTGCGTCATCCGACGATGCGCAACCCGCTCGACGCCGCCGCCCTCGCCGACGAGAAGACCCGCCTCCAGGAAGCGATGGGCGAGCTGCCCCAGACCGAGCGACGTATCCTCGTCATGTATTACCGCGAGCAGCTCCTGCTCCGGGAGATCGGCGAGATCCTCGGTATTTCGGAGTCGCGCGTCTCGCAATTGCATTCGCGCGCGCTCTATCAGCTCCACGTCGCTCTGGGCCGGAGCCCATCGTGAGCACCGCCGATCGGTCTGGCCCCTTCGAACGCTACCAGCCGCCTCCGCTGGAGAAGCTGACCAATGCAAGCAACGGTCACGGCGATGGGAGCTGTATTCAGCCTCAGGTCCTGGTGCAGAAGGACGGGGAAAAGATCACGCGGATCGACATCGTCTGTCCGTGCGGGAACACCATTCAGGTGAATTGTGACTATGAAGCGAAGAGTTGATCGGGTCCTCGGGCTCGTGATCGCCTTGTCGATCGCCGTCGTCGCCGGTTGCGAAGCACCGTCGCAGGGTGTGCCACCGCAGCCGACGCGCATGGACGATTCCCAGGTTCGCGATCGCGTCCATGGCCTCGAAGCGCAGGTTCAGGAGCTCTCGACCAAGAACCAACGGCTCGACGAGCTGCTCGAGTCCCAGAAGCAGGATCAAAGGCGCATGCAGTCCGCACTCGCCAGCTTGCGCAGCGAGCTCCAGGACGAGATCACTCGCCGCATCGCCGCCGAGAAGCGCGAGAGTGTCCTGAAGGATCGGTTCCTCGCCGCGCGCCTCGAAGCCATCGAGCTGCAGACCAAGCTCTATGAGATCCAGCTCCCAGGCGGCGAGACGGCCGAATCCGGAAAGAAGTGACCCCATGACCGGACGCCTGGTGCTGGGATCGCTGCTCGTCTGCCTGACGGGCTGTCTATTACCGAAGACGCGCGCACCGATCGTGGTGCAGCAGCGATCGGCCAGTTGGCCGGCGCCTGGCGTGCAGCGCGTCCTGGTGCGGCCCTTCGTCTATTCAGGTCCCGACAGCGAGACCGCTCGCCGCGGCGTCGAGAAGCTCCTGCTCGGCCTCGAGCAGACCGGACGCTTCCAGCTCATCCGCTCGGACCATATCGTCGCCGCTCCGGCCGGTAATACGTTTCCCCCGCGCACACCCGCCGGCGTCGCGCCACACCTCATCTTGACGGGCGACGTCCTGGTGAGCCGCCCTTATCCCCCGCAGTCCTTCGGACTGGCCTTCCGGTTCGAGGACGTGATGAAAGGCGAGATCGTCTTCGAGGCGAGCGGTGTCTTCGACGCCTCGAACGCCGAGACCCGAGACGACCTCGAGGCCTGGACCGACGACCACGTCGGCAACGACTCGGAAGGCAGCGCCCTCAACGAGTCCCTTCTCTCGGTCGACCGATTCCAGCAATACGTCACCTCCCGCTGGATGCGCGAGCTGATCGCAACACCCGTCGCTCGCTGACATCACTACTGGCAAGGGCGGCGCCCGCTGCCTGGTGACTCGTCGATTCGCAATGAGTTCTGTCGAGCTCCCAGAGTCGCGATCGACCTCGCCACGTATTCCGTAACTCGGCAGGGCTCGCGGGTGACGCGCAAGTCGCCGGGAGCTCGCGATGGTAATGCGCGCCGAGTCGGGGCTTCCCAGAGAGTCCGAGCGAATCGCCGTTGGTGCGCGTCGCCACCGCTCGCCTGACGCGACCTCGATCGTCAGCGCGTGAGCGGCCGGCTCATACGGTGCGAATCGTGATCGATCGCGAGGGTGTCGAATGGCCTGCTTCTCGGCTGCTCTTCGATGACGAAGGGAGATGCACGAGCGCTCCCATGACCTCGAACGACCCTCCGGGATACCCTCGAGCCCGACGCCCGGGAAGCCCGACCCGCTTCTTGACTTCCCTTACAGCGAAGCGTAGCGTCGATGCTCGAGAGCCGCGGCCTTCATCCATCGTTCGGGAGAGTGAAATGAAACGAGCCATCGGAATGCGTAAAGCCCCCCCCCCCCCACCGGTACTTAGGGATCGTGATCCTCTGCTTCTGCTGTTGGAGCTCGCGCCTCGCCGTCTCTCAGACCTGCGACCCCAGCACGCCCTCGCCTTCGGTCTGGTTCAACAAGCAGAACACGACGTTCGACCACGCTCTCATGGAAACCCAGACCGACAAGGGAAGCGGCCTCTACGACGCCTTGCTCTCGAACCTGATCGTCAACACGAGCTGGCCGGGGATATCGGGATGGACCAATCCCGTCGCCTACAGCGATGTCACGCCCCAATTCGCCTGGACGACGACGTTGCAGTCGGGCGAGACCTGCTATTCCGATCGCACCCTCGGAGGGAGTGCCCTCTCGCTCAAGTACAAGTATCGTCGCTTCACGCTGAACGGGGCCTCGGGCGTCGTTTACTATCACCAGAGCTACCTGCACCAGTGCCCGTATCAGGACCCCAGCACGGTCTACGCCTTCATCCACAACAACGGAACGTGCTGCGACCTCCACGAGGACGAGTACCTGGGAAACCAGGAGGTCGATGGAAGCAGCGAGGGTCCGGACGGCACATTCTGTGACAACCAGCCTCTCTCGGGTCCTGCTCCGCCACCGATCGCTATCCCAGCGCTTCTTCGCACCTTCGACCTCGACAAGATGATCGCGTTCGTCCAGCTCTCGGGTGGACCTGGTCCTCACGCGGCGATGACTCGCCTGCAGCAGACCCTACTCGCGAGGAAGGCACTCGAGACCAACATGTTTCCCGCGAGCTGCTTCGACGTCGAGAAAGTCTTCGTCACGGGCGGATCCTTCGGCAGCGCGGTCGCCTTGGCCGCCCAGATGATCTACCCGCAGCTCTTCGACGGTGCCCTCGCCTCGGGAAACGCCTATGTGAGCTCGGATGCGTTCTTCGGCTACGAGAGGTTCTTCGCTCACGCCCAAGGTCAAATCGCGTTGCGCCAGTTCGGAGTCGGTGGTGGCGCCTCGACCATCTCGGTGGCCGACTACTGGACCTACGATCACTTCCAGCGCGTCCTCGAAGCCAAGAACACGACTGGAGGCTCCTGGGGATTCGCGAACATGTCCCTCTTGGACCGGTTGGTCCTGAGGATCGCGAACTCGAGTGATCCGGCGGTCACCGATCCGATGATCATCATCAACGGAGACTCGGACCCGATCGCCCAGGCGAGCCACTTCCGTCACGCCTTCAAGGAGCATGTCCTGGATCAACCGATCCCCGCACCGAGCACCGCGAACTACGACTCTCTCATCAAGGTCATCAACGTTCCATTCCGCGACCACGGAAACCCAGCGGGAGAAGCCACGACCATCCTCCTCCACCCCCAGAGCTTCACGGGCGATCCCGTGCAGCCATCCAGCTCGAGTAGTGCCGTCGACTGGCTCATCGACCTCGCCGAGAACAACACCCTCTCGGATCCTTCGTCTGCACCAAACTTCGACGAAGGCGTTCCCGAGCCCAACAAAGCTGCCGACTACCGATTCAAGAACTTTCTCTTCAGCTCTCCGCCAGATACGGAGACCGCCACGACCCTCCTCGACCTCGATGACGCCTGGTCGCCGAGCCCATCCCAGCAATTGATCGTCGGAACCGGCACCGAGCCCGGCCTGAACGACAACCTGCTGGTCGCCAACATCGATGAAGACGCCAACATGGAGGTCGTCTGGGGAGACAACGACGGCTTCGTCCACATATACGAGTGGAGCTCGTCTCTTCAGAAGCTCGTCTTCAAGTGGCGCAGTCCCGACATGGGACATGGCGTCGGCTCCATCGGACTCGGTGAGTTCGGCGCTGAGGGCGGCGGCACCGAGAAGGGGCTGATCGCCATCAGCGCGTCCGGAGAGATCTGGGCCATCCAGACCGAGACCTCTCCGCCAAAGGCGCATACGATCTTGGGAGCGACCCTTCTCTTTGGCGGTGAGCGCGAGATGCCGGTCTTGGCCGTCGGCGAGCGCGCCGATGGCGAAACCCCCGTTTACGTGGTCGGAACGACTTCCTGGGTGAACTCGCCACCGGGCAGTGAGAACGGTGACCATCCAAACTACTGCCATCTCACCAGATTCAACGTCGTCAGCATCTACAACTTCTCTCTCAGCACCGTCAGTGTCGCCCACCAAGAGCCCTGCGAGCCCATGACGCAGCTTCAATGGGACGCTGACAAGGACGAGCTGATCGGCACGACCGCCCGAGGCTATCTGTTTCGCATCAAAGACGATTCGGGACCCGACTTCAAGTTCCTGGCGACGACCGACAACTTCGGGCTAGGCGAGTACATGGCGATGACCGGTCGGCAGGCCAAGCGCGTCGAGCTCGGTGGCACCGACTTCTACTTCGTCGTCGGCAACTCCCAGACCGACCGCAACGATGATACTGCGCCGGCGCACAGGAATCTTGTCGCTCTTTCAAATTGCGGCACGGTCCTCGGAACGGTCTTGGTGACGCACGGACTGGCGCCGAATGCGATCAGCCATTCCCTACGATGTCTCGAAGTGATCGGGACCGCGACCGATACGGTACGACTCGCCGTCGGCGGCATCGATGGGCTGCGCTTCTTCGATTTCAACTACAACTCATCGAACCCGACGATGAGTAGCTTCAGCGAGGTGAACTACAGTGGGACGTCGACTCCCTCGTACTGGTCGGCTCGACGTAAGCTGGACAGCTCGCAAAACGTCGTGTACCACGGCGAGCCCGTGATCAGCTTGGAGCTTCACACCGAGCTCGATCTCCAAACAGAGTTCTACGTGAGCCGCTTGTTCGGTACGACACAGCATGGGATCATCTTCGTTTGGGAAGCTCCCTCGGGCTTCACGTCCCCGCCAGTGTTTCCGAACGTGATCGATCAGATCTCTCCCTATTGGCACGCCGTGGGGCAGAAGGTCATCCCTCACTCGATGAACGAATTCGCACCCTACAAGAGCAGTCCACCCGATCAACCCTTCGACTGCCCGATCGACAACGACCTCACCGTCAACGTGATGCCGTTCTTCTCGTACGACCACACGCTGTCTCAATGGGCAGACGATGCCTCGAATTCGATCATCCGCAAGCTCGATGGGCGTACCGGCGACGTGCTCTGTCAGAGGAACCGGCCTAGCATTGGGCAAGCCTTGACACCGGACCGCCGGCCGCCGACCGACTTCGAATTCCCTACGATCGATCCCACTCAGCGAGCAGGTCGTCTGCTGCTCGACGTCCTCTTTCACGTCGACTCGGAGCCGATCCGCGAGACCCACTACTTCCAGGAGACCGTCGACGTCGGCGAAACCGACGAGGCCGGCGTGGTCGACGCGGCGTACACGAACGTCCAAATGGATGGGAAGCTTTGGACGAGGTCAAGCTACCTGGCGAACACGACGACATTCTCGAAGTTTCCTTCTTCGGGCACCTACCTCCTATCTGATCGCTACTACGTCAACTCAGAAGGCTTCGCCGGCTCGGCTTCGGGGATCTTCGCTCCCTTCTACCTCGGCGGCGCCATCCGCATGGGAGACATCAGCAGCGCCGAGACGAGCACGCCCCAGCCCGACGATGTCGTGATGACGACGATTGGGGGCCGCATGATCGTCGTGTCGGGAGGCACGCCCACGACGAGCTGGCCGACCTCGACGCCTTGGTCGGCGACCGGCGATTTCGGCCTGCACATGACGGGTCTCGCCCTCTTCGATGTCGATGGGGACGGCTACGATGAGATCTTCGCAATTGCCGGTACCAACAGCGACCCGGCCCACGAAGACAACATCAACAGCCACCTCCTCATCTGGGACACGAGCAGCAGCCTCGACCTGGCGACTCCCAGCCAGCGCATCGACCTCGGCGACATCGGCTGCTTCGGACTCTGGGTGGGCCCCGCTCTCCAGATGGCGTCTGACGAGGCCAGCGGGCCCTTCGACGTCATCGTCGGAGGCTCGCAGACGTTCTCCGTGTTCCGCATCGACACGAATGAGACCGAGTGGATCGACGTCTCGACGCCGAGCTACCAGAGCGTGGGTCTCGGGACCAGCATCGGCGCCTTCAACTCCATCGACGTGCATCGTCAGGTCGAGTCCGAGACGAGCGTCTACGACTACGTCTTCCTCGGCAGCTCGGCCTATTACTACGCCTTCAAGAGTCAAGAGTTCTCCCTCGTGGTGGAGTGAGCCCAAGGAGGCTTTGCCATGTTCACGTCTCTTCTCCAAGCCTTGTCAGGCATCGTTCTGGCGATGTGCGTCGGCTCACCCCTTTCGGACTTCTACGTCGACGTTCAGAACGGCAGTGACACGACCGGGAATGGCTCGAGCGCTCTGCCGTGGAAGACGATCTCGTTCGCAGTGACCCAGCTTGGCAGCGGGACGAACCGCCTGCTCGTCCGCCCTGGGCTGTACGACAGCACCAGCGGCGAGTCGTTTCCGATCGTGCTCCGGGCCGGAATGACGCTGGAATCGACGGACGGAGCGGCCGATACCATTGTCTCCGGTGATCCTTCCAGCGACGTGCTCCGGATCGAGGGTGCGGACGCCGATTGTGTCATCGTCGGCCTTACGATCGAGAACGGGGACTCCGGCGTCGCCGTGCTCCTCGATCGGGCCTTTGCTGTCATACGGAACAACACGATCAGCGGAAACGCCCTGGCAGGAATCAAAACAGGTCTCGTCAACCAGGGCACTCATACGATTGCGATTCAGAAGAACACAATCACTCTCAATGGCACTGGTCTCCTCGGTGCCGGCGGAGGAGTGACAGTCGGCATCGAATCCGCCGACAATCAATTCAGTTCCAACTCCAGCGATGCGTTGAGTCTCTCCGGTGTAGTTTTCTTGGTCAGCCGCCGAGATACGATGCAAAACAACGGTGGCCGAGGGCTCAGCCAGATCATTCCACCCTCCGCGAATGGGTTCCTCCAGACGAGCATCTCCAACGCCACGATCAGCGGCAACCAGGCGGGCGGCATCTATGCGCTCGCCGATCAGTTCTGCTTCTATGTCCAATACTTTGGATGGATCTGCGACGATCCGGAAAACTCGATCCAGGCGTTCGCCTGCACGATCTACGGGAACGGCGGCGACGGAGTCAAGAGAGCCGGCACAAGCGGAAGTGGCTCGCGCTTCTTGGCGGAGTCGATCGCCTGGGGCAACGCCGGGGTCGACAACGTCAATTTCAAGGATCACATCTGCAACATCGGAACAGGATCCAGAACCCACGCCGAGTCGTTCTCTCTTCCTCCGCTGCTGGTCAATCCCCAGGCAGGCGACCTTCGAATCCGGAAGGACTCCCCTTGCATCGATCGATCGCCAGGTCTCGCCTTTACCGACTTCGAGGGCGAAGTGGGCGGTGTGGACGGCAACTCGGATGGCATTGCGGCAGGAGATGTCGGCGCCGACGAGTTCCATCCCTTCGTCGCTCCCGGCACGCGCGCGGTCATCGGTCAGCCGTTCTGGTTCTTCAGCGAGGCACCGCCCGCCGATGATGGGCAGCTCGTCTTCGTGATGATCAGCACGGCCGACGGCCAGAAATCCGGCGGCATCCCGGTGCCGGGCTCTCAGGGCCAAACGGTCGACCTCGCCCCCGACTGGCTCTTCCAGCTCGGCCTCACGCTCCAGCCAGCCCTGACAGGCACCCTCCAGAACGGCTTCGCCCAGACCGCCACCGTGACCCTCCCCAACAGCACGCTCTTCTTGGGGCCTGTCTTCTACGCCGGCGCCACCATCGACCTGGTGGCCGGTCAATTCAAATATGTCACGCCAACCCACCAGTTCTCGATCGCGACGCAATAGCAAGTCAGCAGCGCCCCCGGGCGCGGCGCCCGGAGCAAACAGGTGGTGAAACGCACACGTTGGAGTGCCCAAGTCGAGGCGAGCCTGTGACCGAGCCTGTCGGTGAGAGCTATCACGAGCAAGCTTGGGCCGGGGCATGCCGTGAACCTTTTGGAGCGGCGAGCCTGTTCCGCGATCCAAGCGGGCGGGACGCCCGCGTTCCCAGTGGTTTCGGATCAGCAGGGCCCCCGCCGGCGGACCGGCGGAGCATACAGTGGTGAAACTGGGCCCGAGGGCGATGGAGTGCCCAAGC
>JAVJTD010000238.1:0-6003 GCA_040219065.1 Planctomycetota bacterium | reverse complement strand
AGTAGCTTCTCGGTGCTGTCGCCCTCTCGGAGGGTGAACGCTTCGAAGACACTCATTGCCCGGCCGGGATTCCACATCGGGTTCGGTGGTGTGGTGATTGGGTGCTTGGGTGCTTGGGTGCTTGCGTGCTTGGGTGCTTGGGTGCTTGCGTGCTTGCGTGCTTGGGTGCTTGCGTGCTTGGGTGCTTGCGTGCTTGGGTGACCGATCCCGACTCTGTCACCAAGGAACCAAAGCACCAGAGCACTAAGGCACCTCCTCCCGGGTGACTGGGTGCTTGGGCGACCAATCCCGACTCTGTCACCAAGGAACCAAAGCACCAGAGCACTAAGGCACCTCCTCCCGGGTGCTTGGGTGTTCACATGTTCACATGTTCGCGTGTTCGCGTGTTCGCGTGTTCGCGTGTTCGGGTGGTCACCTGGTCACCTGGTCACCCAGGAACCACAGCACCTCCACGCCATTCACTTGACCTCGAAGGCCGGCAGGGTCACGCGCTTCGCGCAGTCGACATCCAGGCCTTTGGCATCGGCGGTCTCGAGGAACTGGCGGATGAGATCGTCGATGCAAGCGCCACCGACGAAATGGGCGCCTTCGACGACGACGTGGCGGCTGCTCGGCAGATGCTTGGCCGCCTCCTCGCCGAACGTCGGGGAGGTGACCGGATCACATCGGCCGGAGAGGATCAATACGGGGACGTCGGAGCGGACGGGCTGTCCGTAGCTCTCGCCGACGGAGCCGGAGGGCCAGCTCGCGCACGCCTCGATCTGTTGGCGGACTCGTCCGTCACCGAGGAAGGTGTCTTTCGTCAGTGCTTCGATCTCATCCGGGTTGATCCGAGCGACGTCTTCGGGACATGTGACGCTGAGCAGCATCCCGAGCGCGAGCATGCTCCGCAGCGCAGCGTTCCGCTGCAACGCGAACTGCACGAACGGAGACAAGTCCCCCGAGGCACCGCGGTGCAGTAGGAGGGGGATCCGGCTAGCCGTCGAAGAGCTGTACAGCATGCCTCGCAGGGACTCGGCGAACGCGGCTCGGGTCAGAACGAGTGCGTGCTTCTCGCCCCCTTGCGCGATCGTCACCGTTGCTGGTTTCTCGTCGAGCACGGCGAGGATCTTCGCCAAGTCGCCAGCGGAGTCTGGAAAGGCCTCGGAGCAAGCCGGGTCCTCGGCGCAACGCTTCAACAGTCCATCCAACGCCATCTGCGCCTCACGCGCGTGGTACAGTGGATTGCGAAACGCGATGGGAGCGACGCCGTTGAGCACCACCGAGCGGACGGTCGGCTCGTGACGACGGAGGTAGACCAGACAGGCGCGCGTCCCGTAGGAGCCCCCCATCAGGTTGATCTTCTCGTAGCCGAGCGCGCGGCGCACCTCGTCGAGGTCGTCCATCGCGATCGGCGTCGTGTACAGGCGCAGGTCGGCGCTTGCCGACAGCTCTCGCGCGCAGGCGGCTACGTCTTCGGCGCGGAACATCGGATTCAGCCGCGACTGCAGATCTCCCGAATCGAAGTCGCATGCCAACCGGTGATCCCCGCCCGTTCCCCTCTGGTCGACGAAGACCAGTGCTCGCCTCTGTCGCAGTCCGGGGTAGCGCGCCGCGATCATGCTCACGAGATCGGTCGCACGCTGACCGGGTCCCCCGGCGAGGAAGAAGATCGGGTCGGGCGCGGGATCATCCCCGAGAGCTGGCAAGACGACGATGTCGAGACCGAGCGTCCGCCCGCGTCCGGTGGCGCGATCTTCGGGCACGCGGTGCACTCCGCGCAGCATCTCGAGACCTCCTTCTCGCACGAGCTCGAGGTCGACGGGCTCGATCACGGATCGGGGCGGCTCCTGCATGACAGGCATGAAGAGAACGGCGAGGATGCTCGAGATCATGAGTACACTCCGGTCACGGTTCGAGAGTTTGCAGCCCGCGGTCTACGACTTTTGGATCGCCGACGTACCATGCCGGGGAACGCGAAACCTTGGTACGAGGAACGATCATGATTTGGTGGCTGCTGACCGGACTCGCCTGCTGGCTCCCTCAGGAACCGACGCCCGTCAAGGTTGGCCTCTTGGCCGAGGCGCACGCCCTCGCCGAGCAAGCCCGAGCCCCGTTGGCGAAAGAGCTGCTCGCAGCCGTCGCGTCCTTGCCCGAGCCGACGGCACGCCAGATCTACCGAGATCCCGAGACGAGAGCCTATCTCCGCCAAAGTGACGCCGAAGCTCTGGACGAAGCCGAGCTCGCGAGGCTGGAGCCCGTCCGGTTGACGGCCGAGCGCTTCTACACCACTCGCTACGGCTCGCCGCTCGCCTACCTGCGTCCCATGGAGCTGGCCGGCCAGGCCGGACTCGAGTCGTTCGAGGGAAAGCGCATCCTCGATTTCGGCTACGGCACGATCGCGCATCTTCGGCTCATGGCGCTGCAGGGTGCTGACGTGGTCGGCGTCGATGTCGATACCTTCCTCACCGCTCTCTACCTCCCCGAGGATCGAGGCAAGGACTGGGCGAAGGACGTCTCGGGCTCGGTGACGCTCCTCGAGGGCCGCTGGCCAGGCGAAGCGATTCGAAAGGAAGCCGGAGGCGACTTCGATCTGTTCCTCTCGAAGAACACACTCAAGCGCGGCTACGTGCATCCCGAGCGCGAGGCGAATCCGAATCAACTGATCGACCTCGGGACGAGCGACGAGGAGTTCGTGTCGGCAGTGTACGAGTCGTTGAAGCCGGGCGGCCTCTTCGTGATCTACAACCTCTGCCCGCCGCAGAACCCCGAAGGCGAGCCGTTCATCCCCTGGGCCGACGGGCGCTGCCCATTCGAGAGGGAGCTTCTCGAGAAAACCGGCTTCGAGGTGATCCGCTTCAACGAGGTGGATGACGCCGCGGCAAGGACGCAGGGACGCGCGCTGGGCTGGGAGACCGCCGATCGTCCGCTCGATGAGACGCTGTTTGCGTGGGTCACGATCGCGCGAAAGAAGTAGAGGCGGAACTCGAAGCTGACGGAGGTGGATGAGGCTGGTAGTCTCGTGGCAGAGGCCTGCCGGCGCGCTGGTCAGCTCGAGGACTCGATCGCCATGCGCCTCCTCTCCTTCTTCCTGCTGTGTCTCGCGACATCGCTGTCCGCTCAAGACCTGCTTGTGTCCAGCCGTAACACCGATCAAGTCCTCCGATTTGATTCGGCCGGCTCATTCCTCGGTGTCTTCGCTTCGGGTGGCGGCCTCGACAATCCCGTCGGTCTGACTTTCGGCCCCGGAGGCGACCTCTTCGTCGCCAGCGCCAACACGGACCAAGTCCTGCGCTTCCGCGGCTCCGATGGTAGCTTCCTGGGCGTCTTTGCCAGCGATCCGTCGGTGGTCGGGCTTCGCCAGCTCAACTTCGGACCCGATGGGGACCTGTACGTCTCAGCCGGCACGAGCGATGGCGTGTACCGATTCGATGGCAGCACGGGCGCCTTTCGCGGCGTCGTTGCCATTGGCAACGGCCTCGACGGCCCGACGAGCTTCACCTTCGGCCCGGATGGGCTGCTCTACGTCGGAAGCGTCAATACGAACGAGGTTCAACGCTATGACCCTCGAACCGGCGCCTTTCTCGGCGTGTTCGCCAGCCAGTTCCTTCGTGGCCCTCACGACCTCGCCTTTGGTCCGGATGGCAGCCTGATCGTCAGCAACGCCTTCGGCATGAACAAGGTCGTCCGCTTCGATGGCCAGACGGGAGCCTTTCTGGGAGTGTTGATCGCGGACTCCGCCTTACGGAATCCGCTCGGTATCACGATTGGACACGACGGGGCACTCTACCTGGCCAATCAGACCCCCAACGAGATCCGCCGGTACGACGTCTCGACGGGCGCACTGATCGACGTCTTCGTCGCGGCCGGCGCCGGCGGCCTCGATGGTCCCTTGTTTCAAACCTTCACTCCGGCGACCGTGCCCTTTCAAATTGCACGCCTCACTCCAGGGACGGCAGGCCTGGCCAATGATGCGTTCCTCGAAGGCGCGACACCGGGGGGATGGCTCGTGCTCGTGGCCGGCCGCACGCTCGGAACACAGGCGATCCCGGGCTGCCACGGCCTCGTCAGTGGAATCTCGGCCCCTCTGCTCGTCGGTGCAGCAGCGGCTGACGAAGCCGGGCGTTGGATGATCCGCCGGCAGATCCCACCAGGACTTACCGGCCAGACTCTTTGGCTACAGGGTGTCGACTTGACGTCGTGCACGACGACGAAGCTACGGGCCCAGACCTTTTGACGGCGTCATCGATCCGAAGCGCGCTCCTCAACGCCAGGACTCGACCCAGCGCTGATGTAAGGCCTTCAGCTCGGCGACGCGATCGGGCTCCTCGGCGGCCAGGTTCTTTCGCTCGGAAGGGTCCCTGGCGATGTTGGCGAGGAACAGCCGGTCCGCGTCTCCGAGAGAGTCCGGGTGAACCGGATCGCTCGGATTGCCGATCAGCTTCCAATCGCCCGAGCGTATCGCCCATTGAGCACTCTTGCCGGCGCCTTGCCAGTGGATCACCTCGTGCGGGCTGTTCGCGGACGCATCTCGCAGAACCGGCGCGAGGCTGAGGCCATCGAGGTCTTTCCCTGTGAGCGAGATGTCGCACAGCTCGGCCAAGGTCGGCAGCCAGTCGCAGCCGTGGCCGACCTGATTCCGCGATTCGCCCTCGGCGAGGTGCCCGGGCCAGGAGATGATCGCCGGAACTCGGATGCCACCTTCGAACAGGCTGAACTTGGCACCGCGAAAGGAGCCGGCGCTGCCGCCACCGCGATGCGCTCGCACCTCGACGGAATGCCCATGATCGGACTGGAAGACGATGATCGTGTCCTCTTCGAGACCGAGCTCTCGGACCAGTCCGACGAGGCGGCCGACCGTCTCGTCGGCGGTGGAGAGAAAGGCGGCGTAGAGGTTTCGCGGGTACGGGACATTGGCGTACTTCTCCAGGAACGATGCCCGACCCTGATACGGGTAATGCGGGCTGTTCAGGGCGAAGTAGACGAAGAAGGGATCCTCTCGGTGCTCGGAGAGGAAGCGCCTCGCCTCTTGCAGCATCAGGTCCTGGAAGAACTGGCCGTCCGCGAACACCTCCTGACCATTGCGCCAGAGGTCGTGCCGATTGGGTCCGTTCCAGTAGAAGAAGTGCGAGTAGTTGTCGATACAACCACCCATATGACCGAATGAGTGTAGGAAGCCTTGAGCCTCGGGACGAGTCTCGGCTGAGTAGCCCAGGTGCCACTTGCCGATGTGAGCGGTGACGTATCCCGAGGCGCGGAACACCTCCGCGATGGTCTCCTGCGCGGACGGCATCCCCTGAGCTCCGGGTTGGCTCGAAACGTTTCCGGGCACGCCGGCGCGCACGGGATAGCGACCCGTCAAGAGCCCCGCCCGCGAGGGAGAGCAGACCGGTGCCGCCGCATAGAACTGAGTGAATCGAATGCCTCGCGCGGCCAGCCCGTCGATGGCGGGTGTCTCGATATCCGAGGCTCCGTAGCAGCCGGCATCGACGCTGCCCTGGTCGTCCGTCAAGATGACGATGACGTTCGGTCGCTCCTCGCTCGCCATCCCATCGCACACCGAAACCAATACGAATGCCATGACAATGGCAAGGCGTGTCCCGAGCATCCCGTCGTCCAATCCAATGTCACTCATCCGGCTCACGTTCTGGGAGCCGAAGCTTGAGGGGGATCGGGCCGCCCGTCAACGGTGAAAGGCAAGGCTTCGGTGCGAGCCATCGAAGCTCGAAGATCGATGCGGATCAGCTTCGCCAACGGATCGGCGGAACATACAGGTGGTGAAACGATCACGTTGGAGTGCCCAAGTCGAAGCGAGCCTGTGACCGAGCGTGTCGGTGAGAGCCATCACGAGCGAGCTTGGGCCGGGGGACGCCGTGATCCTACTGGAGCGGCGAGCCTGTTCCGCGATCCAAGCGGGCGGGACGCCCGCGTTCCCAGTGGTTTCGGATCAGCAGGGCCCCCGCCGGCGGACCGGCGGAGCATACAGTGGTGAAACTGGGCCCGAGGGCGATGGAGTGCCCAAGC
>JAVJTD010000236.1:0-15980 GCA_040219065.1 Planctomycetota bacterium | reverse complement strand
CCGCAGACCTATCCGAGAAGGCGGCGCACTATCAGCTCGTGAGCGACACCTCACAGCCCTTGCACAGCGGCAATCACGTCTTCTGCTCGATCAGCTCGGCTCGGATCGTTAGCGGAGCTGATCGAGCAGAAGACGTGATTGCCGCTGTGCAAGGGCTGTGAGGTGTCGCTCACGAGCTGATAGTGCGCCGCCTTCTCGGATAGGTCTGCGGCATCGAGCTGCAGGTAGAGCATGCAGGCTCCCCAACCTCGGCGGACGCGCCCGTCGATCGCCTCCAGCGAGGGTCTGAGGTTGTCCCTCTCGCCCAAGAGCCTGGCGAGCTCGCGCGGCAGCGCGTTGGCCACGACCGCACTCGCCCGCCGCTCCCCTTTGCGCGACGGGCTCGTCGCGGCGATCCGCCGGTCGGGTGGCGAAGTCTCGTTCGCGGATCGGGTCTTCTGCCGCGGACATGACCCGTGCCTCGAAAGTAGTAATCCATCGTCCCCAGCGCGAATGGCGCCTCGGCCTCGGCCACACCGCACTGCACCGTGATCTGACACAAGGCATCGAGGTAGCTTCGGAGCGGCTTCCACTCATGCAATTCGAAGGACCTCAAGACGCTCGCCAGCGGCCGACCGATCAGGCGAAGCAGCGGCGCGTAGCGCGGAAGGCGGAGCACATGACGCGGCAGGGTACGCCAATCGAACACTGGCAAGAGCTCGGGCGAGTCGAGCAGATCCCAGAGCACGTCCGAGACGCGCCGCTGCAGATCGAAGAAGCGGCAGAGAGACCCCACCGGCGCGCCCGGCTGCTTGGCGAACTGCTCGAGGAGTCCGGCTCGGCGCCGTGGCACGTCGATCGACACGTCGGATGAGCGAAAACGGACCACCGGATCGAGCCACTCGATCTCGACCGGAAGTCGATGGCGATCGATCCACCGCCGAAAGAGCTGCCCGTCTCCAAAGCCCGAGAACAGCGTCGCTCCCGCCTCGTACCGCGCACCGTCGCGCTCGAATGTGCTGGCGCAGCCGCCCGGGTAGCGAAGCGCTTCGCATACCGTCACGCGCACGCCTCGCTCGGCGAGGGTCAAGGCGGTGCCGAGTCCGCCGAAGCCGGCGCCGATGACCAGCACCTCGGGGCGATCGTCGAAGTGATCGCGGCTGTGGCTGGGCACCTCGGGCGAGGGGCGATCGAGAGGGCGTGCGGTCATCGCAGGGGCTCCTCTCCGATGAGAAGAGCGACCGCGAGGATGCCCCGCAGCGACCAAGCGACCGTACGGATCCAGTTCGTGGCGACCAGGCGCCGGACCGTAAGTGGATCGAGACCTCGCGTCAGGCGATGATGGAGCGGAACCTGGATGAAGGCGGTCGATGCGAAGAGCAAGACGACCAAGACCAAACCCGACAGGAGGAGCGGATCGCTCGGATCGCGAAGAAGGAGCATCGTGGCCAGCAGCGCCTCCGACACCATGAGAGGACCGACGAGCCAAGTGATGCGAGACGAGTGGGACCGATGGTAGGCGTTGAAATGCTGCTCCCCGACCGCCGCGAACAGCGGATAGTGAACGACCTGAATCACCCAAATCAGGCCGACGAGCGTCCAGGTCACACCGAGCTGAAAGAAGAGCAGAGGATCCACCATCGAGCATTCCTGAGAATGAGCCTTCCGCAGCGCTTCGTCGGTCCGTTCGACCGGCCGCCACGGCACGGACTCACCGACTCTCGCCCACCAGTTCGGACCTGACTTTCGCCGTGGAAGAAAGCTGGATTCGGCCTGTCCTGGCAGATCGAGCCTTCTTCCTGCGACGTGGATATGGACGGGGCCGCGGTCGACCTCGGCGTTCGCGTCGTCATGCCCTGAAGGACCGAGCCCATCGATGAACGAGCCGTACTCCCCCGAGGAGCGTGGTTTCGAAAAGCCGCAGTCGCGGGAAGACTACGACGAAGCGCTCGATTGGCTGATCGAGGCACGTCGGCGTCGACCGCTTGTCCCGACCGAGCACGTGGTGATGGGACAGTTGATTCAGCTCTGTGATGATCCAGACTTGCCCCTGGAAGACGCTCGCACGTGCCTCGAGAGCGCCCTTCGGATCGACCCCGGCTGCGCCGAGGCGATGATCGAGCTCGGCTGGTTTCACCACAACGTCCTCGACGAGGCTGAAGTCGGAGCCCATCATTTCCGAAGAGCCGAAGAGCTGCTCTGTGATCGTGTCGCCAAGTGCCTCGCCGGCCAGATCCTGAGCGAGATGGAGCGACTCGGTACAGAGGAGGAAGTCACGAAGGAGACCGCGAAGCGCATCGAGCAGCAAGCAATCGATCGATTCATCAGCACGGTCACGACGTCGCTCGCAGATTGGCTCGAGCGCTACGGTGGGTCCAGCAACTCAGGAGGGGAAAAATGACAGAGACGGCGCTCGCCTGCCCAGAGGTGGTCCGCGGTGATCCGATCCTGCTCGTCGCGCGTACGGAGGACGGCCTCGTGGTGGCCTGCGGCGGGTCTCACTCGGAAGGCACCGATTGGGTGGCCGTGAAGGTCGAACCCCTGCTCGAAAGGGACTCGACCCTGCAAGAGGCGCTCGCCATCGAAGGCGGTCAGTTCGCCGAGCGGGACGCGGTCGGAACGACCTGGCGACAAAGCAATCTCGAAGAACCGGAGCCAGACGTCATCGCCTGCCACCACGTGCTCCAGGGAAGCGCTCCCGTGCTTCTCGTATGCCACGACGCCCTCGGCTGGCAGTTCTTGTGCGGAGAGCCACACGAAGGCGATCCCCCCGAAGCCTCGGTCGTGGGTCTGAACCACCTGCTTGGCCAGGACCCGTCCCTCGAGTCGATCACCGATCTCGAAGAGGGTTTCGAAGCCGAGCGCCCGTCGACCGAAGGCGAGTGGAGTCGCGCGCCCTTCGAGCCGTGATGGAACGTTCAACGGCTCGACGCTCGACTGACAACTCTCAAGTACCCAGGCCGAGTCGGTCGGCGAGAGCTCTGCGCAAGCGAGCTTGGGCCTCTTCGAACGTTCAACGGCTCAACGTCCCACTCTCAACTTTCAAGTTTCCAGCGGCTCTCGGTCGGACACGGTCCTTTCCGAGGCGCTCGGATGGAGGACACCAAGACCGGCTGAAGCCGGCGCTCCGAAACCGGCGCTCCGAACGCGCCCCTTGCTCGGCGCCTTTTCGCTCGATCGACGGCACCGTCGAGAATGCGGCTCCCAACTCGATGGCGCCTTCCCGTTTCGGTCGCGCGGGCTCTGGTATGGGGGCATGTTTCTGATCGGAACCGGGAGGATCGTCACGAACGAAAGGGGGAGAGCCGCGAGCGCAGCGACCGGTCCACGCCCCGCTCGGGGAGGGTCCTTTCCGGCGATCGCCAGGGCGGTGGTGAAGCCCGTCTCGCGGCTGAAAGAGCCTTCGAGCGAAGCGAGACTTCGTCGAAAGGCTCGCTTCGCTTCGCAGTTCTTCAAGCCGGCGATGAAGAGAACGACCCTCCCCGAGACTCTACCGGCACGGACCCTCAACGGACTCGGCGAGGACCGATCGCTCCGCTCACGGCTCTCACCCCACTGTCAGTCGAGGCCCTCCTGGTCAGGTTTCCGGTCAGCGAATACGCCAGGTTATGAACGAAGCCGCAGCTCTTCAAAGGTCACGCGCTTCATGCTTCGCATGCCCTCTCCAGAGTCAGGGGGATCAGCTTCGAGAGCGCGGCTTACTCAAGTGACGAAAACCCGCCGTCGGCGAATCGGACTCAGCCTAAACCTGAGAGAATCGCGTTCGCTATGATGAATCGGCTTCGTCTCGGAACCGATGAGATCCGGGCGGCTCCGGCGTCCGAAACTCGACGGGTGTGCCACGGATTTCCACTCGCATCCGGGTCTCGGCCCGTGTCGAAGGCTGGGGCAGAGCTTCTGGCGAATCCCTCGACCGAACCCTTGAGGACTGTTCATGCTCCGTGACCTGCGCGTGGGCGAGCGCCTACCGGAATCCCTGCTGCGGCTACCCGTCGACGGCCAGAATCTCGACGGCCGGACGATGGGAGAGCAGCTTCGAGGTCGGGCTGTCCAGCTCGTCTTCCTCCGCCACGCCGGGTGCATCTTCTGCCGGGAGACCGTCGCCGAGCTCCGTCAGGCACACGAGGAGGTGCGGGACTATCCCCACGTCCTCTTCGTCGCCCAGGGCAACCTCGAGCAAAATCGCAAGTTCTTCGAGAAGGCGGGCTGGCCCGAAGCCCCGGTGGTGGCGGATCCCGGCCGAGAGGTCTACCGGGCCTTCGGCGTCAAGAAGGGCACGATCCGCCAACTCTTCGGCCTGTCGGTCTGGCGAGCCGGCCGAAGAGCCCGAAAGAAGGGCCACCGACTCGGAGCGATCCAAGGCAATCCGTGGATCATGCCCGGCATCTTCCTCATCTTCGATGGCGTCCTCGCCTGGCGCCACCGCTTCCAACACGCCGGTGATCACCCCGATTTCGAATGCGTTCCCGGCGACGAGCTGAACCCCGCCGCGGGAGGATTGTCCTGCCTGGAGGGGTGAAGCGATCGAGCCGGGGTAGTCGATCACGACGCATGAGCGGTCCTTTGTGTCAGCGTGAGGTGATCCCATTTCCCCGGGCGTTGGCCTGCGCTGACGAAGGACTGGCCTTTCGAGGCGAAGAAGCGCCGCATTCGGAGCGCCGAGCGCAGCCGTTCGCGGTGTCCCCCAGCTCAACCTCTGAAACCACAGAGCCCGCGCGACCGAGACGGGAAGCGTCTTCTGAATCATGAGCCGCTTCCTCGAAGGTGCCAACGATCGAGCGGAAAGGCGCCAAGCAAGGGGTCATTCGGAATGCGCTTCTTGCCGGCACGATGTGCCCCGGCCCAAGCTCGCTTGGGATAGCTCTCACAGACGGACGCGGTCACCGGCTCGCTCGGCATGGGCACTCCATCGCCCTCGGGCCCAGTTTCACCATTTGTTTGCTCCTCCGGTCCGCTGGCGGGGTCTCCTCTGATTTGCTTCCGCTTCGGGCGGTGGACAGCACTCGGCCTTCGAAGCACACTGGGCGGCCCCGACCTTCGTCGGGACATCACCCCAGCGACGATGAGGAGCTCCTTTCGATGAGTGTCTCTCCCGAGGTTCGTGAACGCGCAATCGACGCCGTTCGGCTCGCCGGCGAGCTGTGCCGGGCCGTCCAGGCCGAGCTGACGGACAGTGATGCGCTCGACAAGCAGGACCGCTCGCCGGTCACCGTCGCCGACTTCGGTGCGCAAGCGATCGTGGCTCACGCGCTCTCGCAGGGAGACTCGGACTTCGGGATGGTCGCGGAAGAGGCTTCGGCGGTCTTGCGGCAACCCGATCAGGAGACGCTGAGGAGCAAGGTGATCGCGCGAGTGCGGGAGCGGTTGGGAGAACTGAGCGAAGAGGACGTGCTCGGCGCGATCGATCGCGGCCGATGTGAAGGCGGCACCGGCAGCTTCTGGACTCTCGACCCGATCGACGGAACGAAGGGCTTCCTCCGCGGTGACCAGTACGCCATCGCGCTCGCGCGCGTCGAGAATGGGCAGGTCGTGTTCGGAGTGCTCGGTTGTCCGAATCTGCTCCACGACGCAGCGGATCCAGATGGTCGTCGGGGCTGTCTGTTCATCGCGGCGCAAGGGGAAGGGGCGAAGTGGCAGTCGCAGGATGGCAAGGCGAGCGGTCCGATCCGGGTCGCGGACATCGAGGATCCGGCGGCGGCTGCGTTCTGCGAATCGGTCGAGTCGGCGCATTCGGCACATGGCGACTCCGCCAAGGTCGCCGAGATCTTGGGCGTCCAGGCCGAGCCGTTCCGTATCGACAGCCAATGCAAGTACGCTGCGGTCGCCCGAGGAGACGCCGCGATTTATCTGCGCCTACCGACGCGCAAGGACTATCGCGAGAAGATCTGGGACCATGCCGCCGGCTGGATCGTCATCACCGAGGCAGGCGGCCGCGTGACCGACGTCGCAGGCCAGGACCTCGACTTCTCGAAGGGTCGCGCCCTCGAAGACAATCGAGGCATCATCGCCACCAACGGCAGATTCCACGATCGCGTCGTCGCTGCAGTTCAATCCGTCATCGGAGGCTGAGAGCGGCGCGGTGCGATTCACGAAGCTGCGCCTGAGTCCGATGGAGTGCCCAAGTCGAGCGAGCCGGTGACCGTGTCTGTCATTGAGGGCTCTGGCGAGCGAGCTTGGGCCTCTTCGAACGTTCAACGGCTCAACGTCCGACTCTCGACCTCCAAGACTCGAGCAAAGCTGCCTCTCGGCGAGCCAGCCTTTGCAGAGCGTTCAACGGCTCAACGTCCAACTCTCGACTCCCAAGTTCCGGCAGGATTTCGGTCGCGCGGGCACCGGATTCTTCGCCCTGAAAGGCCCTGGAGTTTGGCCATTTGAGCCGCCCCTCTGGCCGTAGGCCCGAAGGGAAGCCCCAGGCGGGGCCGGTCCTCCGGCTCGAGCCTGGGGTGGGGTATGCAATGATGATGTTTTCATCACGCGCCCTGAAGGGGCGCCGGCGGGTGGGTGTGTCGACCGGGGGCGACGGAAGATCGGCCCGCCCTTTCAGGGCGGGGATGTCGTTGTATGCGTGCCCTGTGCCCAGGCCTTCGGCCACCGAGACCGGCTGAAGCCGGCGGTCCGAAGGCAGCGTGCTTCTGACTCCCCCACTTTTTTTCTCTCACACCTCGGCGCCCGTGACCGTTAGCTTTCTAACAGTGTTAGAAAACTACCGACTGGAGCGAACATGGCCCCGCAACCCGAGACCGAGCTGAGTCGACGAGAGCGACAGATCATGGACGTGATCTATGCCCGTGGTCGGGCGACGGCGGCCGAGATTCGCGCGGATCTCGAGGACTCGCCGTCGGATTCGGCTGTTCGGGGAACGCTTCGCATCCTCGGGGAGAAGGGCTTCGTGAAGCGGGAGGCCGACGGGCCGCGGTTTCTCTACCGCCCCGCCGTGCCAGCCGGGCGAGCGCGGCGATCGGCGCTGCGGCGAGTGCTCGAGACGTTCTTCGGGGGTCGGACGGACGAGGCGGTGGCCGCTCTCCTCGATCTGTCGTCCTCGAATCTCTCCGAGGAGCAGCTCGCGAACCTCGAGAAGCTGATTCGGGACAAGAGGAGGTCCTCATGAGCATCGAGATCGTCGACGCTCAGGCCCTCACCTTCCTGCTCCGCCTCGCCATCGGTAGCTTCCTGCTCCTCGCCATCACGGCGCTGTCCCTCCCCGCTGTCCGAAACCGAGCTCGCCTGCTGCTCGTGACCTCGGGTCTCTGCCTGCTGTTGATCCCGGCGCACTGGCTGCTCGCCGAGTGGCGCTTCTCACTTCCAGAGGCCGCGAGACTCGCCGCCGAATCCGCATCCATTCCTGGTGGTGCTGATCACGTATCGGATCCTGCGATCGACGGCAGATCGGAGCGTGCTCCCACCGAGCTCTCCAGCGGATCCTCCTCGAGCGAAGCTCCGGCCCGATCGCGGCCGTTCCCTCTTGCGCTGACGATCCTCGTCACTCTCGCCAGCGGAGCCCTCGTCCGACTCGCCTTTCACACTCGCACGCAGCTTCGAACGCGAGACATCGTCCGAGGCGCCGTCACGATCGACGAGACGGGTCACCCGAATCGTTCGCGAGCACGAGTCGCGATCCGAATGACGCCAGCCGTCGATCATCCGCTCGCGGTCGGATGGCTGCGGCCGGTGATCCTGGTCCCTCCCACCTGGCCTGACTGGTCGGGCACTCGCCGCCGCGCCGTGCTTCGCCACGAGCTGAGTCACATCGCCTCTCTCGACTGGCTCGCCCGGCAGCTCGCCTCGGTGGCCCTCGCCGTCTACTGGTGGCAACCGCTCATGCACTGGCTCGTTCGGCGGCTGCGTCTCGAGCAGGAGGTCCGGTGTGACCGGGGTTGCGTCGGCGAGGACCTCTCGGCCGCGAGCTATGCCAGCCTCCTCGTCCAGGCCGCGCGGGAAGCGACCGGCCTCTCAGCGGAAGCTCCGGCCTTCCTCAGCCTCTCCCGACACGAGCTGGAGATTCGTGTCCGCCGACTGCTCGACGGCACCTCCCCCGTTCGTAAAAACCGGCTAATGCTCGCCGCGCTGCCGCTCGCCGCGATCCTGACGTTCGGCTTCGAGCCGTGGCCCTCAAAAACTCCTTCCTTCATTTCCAGCCGGCCGAGTGACGTCCGCGTGTTCGCGCCCGATCATCCCGTGCAGGCCCGCTGGACCGATGGTGAGTCGACGGGCGCGCTGCTCATCGAAGGTCGGCTCGAGTACTCCGAGGAGGATCCTTCCTGGCTGCGCTGCGTGCGAGGGTACCTCCTGCTCTTCCACATCGATCGCGCTGGCCAAGCGCGCCTGCTCTACCTTCGGCCTGGCGAGCTCGCCGCAGAGGGACGGTTCACGGAGGACGGTGCCCCCACACGTCTGGAATCCGGCTGGCTGTCCGAGGCCTGGCCCGTCGCCCTCGATCGCCTCTCCCATATCCAAGACCTCTCGCCAGACAACGACACTGCACCTAGCTCGCCGCCTCGGGCGCCGGCCGCTGGAGCCCAAGTCGGCTCAGGCCTGACCGGGTCGACCCTGATCGGCGCCGATGCTCGCTCGGTCGATCCGTCGTCGGGCGTGCGACTCCAAAGATCGAGCGCCCCCTACCCCGTCACGCTCTTCGAGCGAGGCGCTCAGTTGACGGGCGACGGCATCGACGTCCCTGAAGGTGGCTGGTTGATCGCCAGGCTCTTGGACCCGAGCACCGGTGCAGAGCTCGTCCTGCAGGTCGCGCATCCACCCGGCGCTCTCGCCCCCGTGAGACAGATCTGGCTCGACGGCCATTCACACGATCTCGAAACCACGCAAGAACGGCTCCTCCTCGAGGCGCTCCTCACCGACTGACCAGCCGCCGCACGCGAGCCGCTCGCGTCCAGTGTCCGCGTCTGTCCGTCGCCACTTCGAGTATTTACTCTCAAGAAGGATCCCTCATGATCATCTCGACGCTCCTGCTTCTCGCCTCGTCGGCACTCGCGGTCTCGGAGCCGGAGCTCACGGGAGATTGGGCCGGCTGGGCCTATCTCGACGATGGCTCGGACTTCCCGATGCGGCTTCACTGGCGCCAAACCGAGGAAGAGCTCACCGGAACCTGGGACATCCCGCCGAACCGGCTGTCCGGGCTGGCCCTCGACGGCATCACCTGGGAAGCCCCTCGCATTCGATTCTCGCATCGCCTGTCCGGAAGCTTGCTGTTCGACTTCGAGGGCGCCCTCGACGAGGCCGAGCGGACCATCGCAGGAACGTTCCGAACCAGCGACGGACGCGCAGGTCAGTTCCAGGTCCATCGCTCGGACGTGCCACTGCCCGGCGTAGATCCGGATTCCTACGCCTCACTCGAAGGCCTGTGGGCGATCGGCGAGAACCGTCGGCTGAAGATGACGCCGCGCTTCTGGGGTGAGATGGTCTGCTTCGACACCGGGACCGGGCGCGTCGGCTACCTGTTTCCGACCTCGGCCTCGACATTCGTGCTCGGGGCCGCCCGCTACGTGCCCTCCCCCACCTCGGCCGAGCTGACCTTGAAGCGAGATGAAGCTGGCGAGGTGACCGAGCTGTCGTTTCGCGAGCCGGGCGAGGAGCCGATCGTGGCGGAGCGCGTCGTGCTTCGCGAAGAGGCGGTACAGTTCGAGAACACGGGTGTCACGCTGTCGGGCACGCTCCTTCATCCGAGCTCATCCGGACGAAGGGCTGCGATCGTCTATGTCGGTGGCTCCGACTGGACGACCCGTGACGTCGTTCGAGAGCGCGCCGAGCTCCTCGCCTCGCTCGGGCTCTCGGTGCTCATCTACGACAGGCGTGGCTCCGGCGAGTCGGCCGGTGAGCAGAACGTGCCGTTCCGGGTGACGGCGGAGGATGCGCGAGCGGCGGTCCGCATGCTCAGGAAGCGCGACGACATCGATCCGAGGCGCATCGGCATCTACGGCACCAGCCGCGGCGGATGGATCGCGCCGCTCGCGGCGGCCGGTCACCCCGAGATCGCGTTCCTGATGTTGATCGTCGCACCCGCCGTCTCACCGGCCGAGCAAGAGACCAGTCGACGTCTGGACCTGCTTCGAAGCCAAGGCGCCTCGAAAGAGACGGTCGCCGAGGCGGCCAAGCTGCTGCAGTCCGTCTGGGAGCACGGTCGGGGCGGCATCACCGCTCCGGAGTATCGGAGAGTGCTCGAGAGGATCGAGGCCCGCGGTTGGACCGAGATCCTCGAGCCGCCGGCCGAAGCCGATCACGAGGAGTGGCGCTGGATCACCTGGAACATGTTCCACGATCCGCTGCCGATCCTGCAGCGCCTCGAGTGCCCGGTCCTAGCAATCTACGGCAGCGCCGACCGCGTTGTCGCGCCGGAGATCAACGAGCCCTTGATGATCGATGCGCTGAAGAAGAACGAGAACGCGACGGTGAAGGTGATCCCGGGCGCCGACCACGGCTTCGGCTTGGTGGAAGAAGGCGTGCGCTTCCATCAGCGACATGGTGAAGCACCGGGAGTCTGGCCGACGATCGCGAGGTGGCTGAGGCTACACGATCTTCGCTGAGCGGAGCGAGAGACAAGACCGAGCCCGCCTCGAGCAACAAGTGCTGCCGATTCAACTTCGTCGCCAGAGCTTGGAGAGCGGATAGCTAACACGATCGAGGAACGAGCTGGGGTATCCCTCGAGATTCGGGAAGCCGAGACCGTCCGGCTGCTGCCGAGGATTCTCTTCGGGGCTCGGCCACCAGGCGGTCCCGAAGAGCCAGTCCCAAAGGCTGAGCGAGATCCCAAAGTTCAGCCCACTCGGCCTCCCGGGCGGGAGGTCGGACATGTGATGCCAGACGTGCATGCGAGGAGAGTTCAGGACGTATTTGAGCGGTCCCCATGTCAGATTGAGGTTGCTGTGATTGAGGTGACCGATCAGCGTCGCAACCACGGCGATCGTCAAGATCACCCGCCCATCGACACCGAGGACGACCAGCGGCACGTAGGTAAGGCTTCGATAAACGACGATCTCCATCCAATGGAAGCGGAAGCTCCCGATCCAGTCGAGATCTCGAATCGAGTGGTGCACCTTGTGGAATGCCCAGAGCCAAGGGACGCGATGGAGCAGGTTGTGCACGCCCCACTCGAGGATGTCCTTGAGGAGGAAGAAGACGACGAACTGGAGCCACAGAGGTTGCTCGGCCACGAATCGAATCGCTTCGAGACGCTCGAAGCCGGGCGCAGCCCAGCTCAAGAGGCGACTCGTCGCCGCGGCGAGAAGAACTCCGGCGGTGTGGCCATTGAAGATCAGCCAGATCAGGTCTTGCCCGAACTGGGGCCGGAGCACCTTTTGGTCACGGCGCCAAGGCCGCAGTCGCTCGCACACCATGACGAACAGTGACGTGACGAGCAGCCAGAACGGGTAGCCGGCGGGATCGAGGACGTTCGGTAGGAAGTGGTCCATGGGAGATCGTTCCCGGCTGAAGCCGGGGACCCGACCCGGCTAGAGCCGGGGGATACGAATCGGGCGATACGTCGGTTACAGCTCGACGCCGAAGAGGCCTTTCACGGCGTAGCCGAAGACCATCGAGAGGACGAAGACGATGGCGAGGACCCAGCCGGAGCCGCCGGAGAGCGGGCCGAGCTCTTGGCTCGGGTAGGTGATCTGGATGCTCTCGAAGGGGGACTCTTCGGCGAGTGGCGCTTCGGCGGGATAGAGCAGGGCCTCCCAGAAGCTGTTCGTGCGGATGGGCGCCATATGGCGCACGCGCTCGCCAACGGTGATGCGCTTGATCTCTTCCTTGCCGTCGACGCGCATCTTGACCTCGTAGTCGCCTTCCTTCTCGGCGCGGAGGCGCCAGACGACCTCGCCCTTGTCGACGGCGACGTCGGCCGGATAGCGGTCGCGGTGGCGAACGGTCGCCTCGACGACGAGACCCTCGGGGATCTCGATCTCGGCGGCGGGATCGATGCCTTCTTTCAGCTCGGCCTTGAGCACGACCCGTTGCCCGACATCGAGACCGTCATACGAGAACCGCATGTCGAGCTGGAAGAGGAGGATCATCAGAGGGATGATCGCGACGGCGACGGGTTTGAGGAAATGGAACTGGTAGAGCGCCAGGTTCTTGCAGATCTGCCAGAGCGAGCGGCCGAGCACACCCAGATCTTCCTTGAAGATCCGGATCGCGAACATGTGCGCCTTCATTCGGTCCTTGGCGACCTGGATGCCGTCTTGGTCCGAGGTCCACTTGAAGACCAGGATCATGACGACGCCGAGCAGGCAGGAGACGATGATGAGACCGAGCAAGGGGTGCACGACCTCGAAAGGCCAGAGCAGGATGTCGCCGATCTGATTGAAGACGGAGTTCATGTTCTCTGTGTGTCTTTCACCTGGGAGGGGTCAGCCCCGGAGCGCCGAGGCGCTCCGGGCCGAATCGCACGTCGACTACGAGATGTAACCGAGGCCGCGCAGCTTGGCCTTGAGCTCCTCTTCGGACTCGGCCTCCTCGAGCTGGGCGAGCTCTTTCTCGAGGGCGTGGGAGATGAACTCCTCGACGGACGAGTAGCCGGCCACTTCGACGACGGCCTTGACGCGCTTGAGGAGCTCGGGGTCGAGCTTGACTTTGCTACCACCAAACATCGGGATTCCTCCGGTCAGAGGGGATGATCATCGGGTTCAACGAGGGGCCGAGAAGTCGAGGATGGAGCGACCGATCATCGCCTTCCGTCCTACCTGAGACTCGGGCACGCCATAGAAGTCCATGACCGTGACCGTGACGTCATAGAGGGCCGGGTCCTCGAGCTTGATCGGGCGGTTCGAGAGGAGCACGCCCGGGACGACCTCGGCGGCCATCAAGTGGCAGCCGCTCCAGGCGTCCATGTTGTCCTGGATCACCTCCGACGCCGGAACGATGAGCCCCTCGACGGTGTCATCGTGCGCGCGGTATCGACTCGCGTATCCGATGATCATGTCCGGGGTGTACTCCCCGGTCGCATACTCACCGTGATATTGCGTCTCGGAGAGGTAATTGGTCAGGACGACCGACTCACCGTTCTTCGGGTCTTTGTAATCGCGCAGCTTCTGGTCGATCTCGGCGAGGAGCGCGTCCTTCTCCGACGGCATGACGATGCCCTTGGGCTCGCGGCCACGAAGGTTCAGGTACAGCGCGTTGAAGCCGAGCGCATAGGCCTTGGTCTTCGACCAATCGACGTCTTCCAGCAGCTTGGCCGAGCCGAGCTTGGACGGGTCCTTCACGGCGAGGTAGCCGTTCTGCCAGAGCCACGTGTTCAGGTTCAGCGCGCGGTAATACGGCGCGAAGCCGTGATCCGAGATGATCATCAGCGGCGTGTCCTCGCCGATGCGCTTCCGAATCTCGCCGACCGCCTCATCGGCGCGCTGGTAGATGTTCTCGATCGCGAGCTTCACCTCTTCGGGCTGATCCGGATCGTAGTTCGGGTGATCCGGATCGCTGAATCGCCACATCATGTGGCTGACGAGGTCGGTCGAGGAGAAGTAGAAGAAGAGGAACCCGCCGGCGTCCTCGAAGCGGTCGAGCTCGTAGTCGAGCATGCTCATCCGCTCCTGCCAGACGAGCTCCACCTGCTCGAGGTACTCGGCCGGTGTGAAGATGCCCGCGCGCAGGGCGGCCGTGTCCTCGGCCATGCCCTGGGTGTAATACGGGCCGATCTTCTCGGCGAGCTCTTCAGAGGCGTCGTCCGGCGTCGAAACCGGCGTGAATGGATCCCGGGGATCGATCTGGATCGGCGTCACGTACAGCTTGAAGTGCGGCTCGAGCGACTGAAGCTTGAAGCGGCAGATGCCACTGACGCCTTCGAGCGGCATGCCCATCGCCGTGATCAGATCGAAGCTGACCGGCACCCAGTCGGAGAACTCACCGACCTTCAAGACGACGTCCTCGCTACCGACCTTCACGTCGACCGTCTGGTTCTCACGATCGATGAGCACCGTCAGCGGCGTCGTCACCATCGGATTGCCCTTCTGGAAGGGATCCGGCGGTCCTTCGAGCGTCGTCGTGACCGCATCGTCGCGAACGCGCACCTTCTTGATCTTCGCACCCGAAGCAGCCTCGCCCTCGATCGCTGCCGGATCGGAGGTGTACTGGAAGCAGGTCCCGTAGGTCCCGGGAAGATCGGGTGTGCCCATGCCCGGGAAGGTGCGCTGCTCGGACTCGGTCGGCGGATAGTTCGCCGGGATGCGCACGATCGAAGCGGGGATGCCTTGCTCCTGGAGGATGTTCCAGAAGACGGGCCCTTGGCGCATCTCCTCGGTGCCACCCGCGTCCCACGGCTTGGGGATTTGTAGGTCGCCGAACGACCAGGTCGAGCCCGAGTCGGTCAGGGCAGTCGACATGAAGAGCTCGAGGTGCCTCTCCTCGAGCTTGTCGGCGCCGCTGAACCGGCGGTGCACGAAGTCGAAGATGCCGTGCTCACCCGGATCGGCGCCGGAGATGACGTTCGACCAGGCGATGGGGCTCTCGGGCGGGATCGAGGTCTTCAAAGGCGAGAAGCCACCTTGCTTCGCGACGGCCTGGAAGTTGGGCAGCTTGCCCTCATCCATGAGCCGCTGAAGGATCTTGGGATCGATGCCGTCGAAGCCGACGACCATCATCCGCGGCGCGGAGGAATCGAGGTCACTCCCGCAAGAGCCGAGGAGCAGGGCGAGTGCGTAGAGCACGCCGTGGGACACTCGGCGGGCGAACGGGCGAAACATCAAGAGACCTCCACTTTCTGGGGCTCGGCGGCGGGCTTCTTCGGGGCGGGCCGCTGGGGCGCCTCGAAGGGGGAGCCTTCGAAGAGCCTCTTGCCTTGCATGTACTTCGGAACGTCGACGCCGAACAGCGACAGGGCCGTCGGTGCGAGATCCATGATGTGCGGGTTCTCGGCATGGAAGGCGTGGCTCGAGAAGATGACGCCGGGCACGAGGTCGGGGTCGATGCAGTGATCGCCGCTCCACGACTTGGTGTTGTCGCTGATCACCTCTTCGGTGACCTGACCGGTCGCGCACTCCCAAGAGTGGCGGTAGCCTTCCTGGTACCCGATCAAGAGGTCGGGCGCGTTGGACGCGTACGGCCCAGGCATGTGCTTGACGGTGTCGAAGACGCGCCGCATGACGGACGCACCGCCGCGCTCCTCGTCCTTCATCGCCGAGAGCTTCTCGATCAATTCGGCCTTGAGGGCCTCGAGCTCTTCGCCTTCTTGGACGATGCCCTTCGCCTCGCGGCCCTTGCGATTGATGAACATGCCCGTCAGGCCGAGCGCGAATGCCTTGGTCCGCGACCAGTCGATGTTATCGAACCAGTCGCCGCTGGTGCTCTTGCTCTCGTCCTTCAGGTACAGGTAGCCGTTGTCGCGCAGCCACGAGTTCAGGTTGACGCCGCGCTGGAACTGCGAGAAGCCGTGGTCGCTCATGACGATGAGCAGATCCTTCGGCCCGATCTTCTCCTGAATGCGCGCGAGCATCTTGTCCATGTTGGCGTAGAGCTCGGGGATGGTGCGCTCGTACTTCTCGACGTCCTTGCCGACATTGGCGGGATGGTCCCGATCGAGCGTGCGGAAGAACATGTGCTGAATGCGGTCGGTCGTGTCGAAGACCGTGGTGACCAGCCCCTTCTTCGTCGTCTCGAGGGCGTCGAAGAGCATCTTCTCGCGCTCCTCTTGGATCAGGTAGGCCTGTTCCAAGAAGGCATCCTCGTCGATGACGCGCTCGTTGAGGGCCCAGGTGTCCTCGGCGAGGCCGAGCGTCGCATAGGGCCCGTGCTTCTTGGCGAGGTAGATGGCGTAGATGAAGGGATGCGAGATGGGCAGCGCCGGCTTCTCGGGATCGATCTGGATCGGCGTGACGTACATCTCGAAGTCGGGCGCGAGGGAGTTGACGTAGAAGCGCGCGATGCCGTTGACCTTGACGCCGGGCATCGCCTTGAAGCGGAACTGCACCCACGGCGTGTAGGTGCGCGGCTTCAGAGGGACCTTCTGGCCGTCGATCTCGAGCGTCGCTTGGCTCTTCTCGCGGTCGATGGTGATCTTC
>JAVJTD010000400.1:0-11071 GCA_040219065.1 Planctomycetota bacterium | reverse complement strand
GTCCAGGACATCGAAGATCTGGCGGTGCTCATGTTTCGTGGACCGCTCTGGCAATGGAAGGGCGTGGCCGGCCCGGTCGGTGAGGGGCGGTACGAGTGGGAGACGCGCCTCCCGGAGCCGGGAAGGTACCGGGTTCTCTTGAAGAGTCGTTCGCATGGCATCGCGTTCGGCGATTTACCGGCGTTCCATGTCAGGGCGGAGGCGGAGCCGCTGGCGGAGCACGGGACCTGCTCGATGGGAGAGGATGGCTCTGGCGAGCTCAAATGAGTGAAGGTTCATCATGGTCCAACGCGACCGATTCTGTGGAGAGGAGAAGACGATGAAGAGGATGGAGATGCTCGAAGGGCTCTTCCACAGCCCGGGGTTCTGGCTCGCCTTGTTCCCGCTCGGGTTCGTGATCGGTCTGCTCGCCGCCTGTGAAGACGCTGTCCCCGGACCGGAGGTCGCGGTCGAGGAGGAAGCTGCGGCAGCGGCTCCGATGCGGGAGGAGAGGATCGAGACCGACATCCCCGACGTCGAGCTGGTCGACCAGCACGGACGGACCCATCGGTTCTACTCCGATCTGATCCAGGGCAAGCTCGTCCTGATGAACGCGATCTACACGAGCTGCGCCGGCACCTGCCCGATGCAGACCAGCATCTTCTCCAGCGTGCAGAAGCACCTCGGTGATCGGGTCGGCCAGGACGTGCAGATGATCTCGGTGAGCCTGGACCCTCTCAACGACAAGCCGTCCCGGCTGAAGATGTTCGCGGAGAAGTACGGGGCCAAGCCGGGATGGATCTTTCTGACCGGTGACAAGGAGGACGTCCGGATCGCGCTCGAGGCGATGGATCTCTACGCGCCCAATCCCGAGGACCACACGCCGATCTGCGCACTCGGCAACGACGACACCGGTGTCTGGATGAAGCTCATCAATCTCTCTTCGCCGGACGAGATCGTCAGCCGTCTGCACTACGTCGCCCAGCTCGATCCTGCCAGCTTCCGGCGCGACTGATGCTCGTCGCCCTTTGGATTCTCTGCCAGAGCTTGCTCGGTGTCGACGACGACGCGTTGGCTCGAGGCCGCGCCATCTATCGGACGGGCGAAGGCATCGAGGCCGTGCTGCCCGGCGGAGAGCGCGTCGATGCGCGGCAGCTTGCCTGCATTCAATGCCATCGCAGTGATGGCCGCGGTGGTTGGGAGGCTGGCGTCGTCGTGCCGAACATCCGCCCCGAGCGGCTCGGCGCGTCCTACGGCGTGCGCGACGGCTTGGGGCATTGGCGCCCCCGGTACACCCGGGAGAAGCTCGCATCCGCCATCCGCGAGGGACAGAGCTCGGCAGGTGAAAGGCTGCATGCCGTGATGCCGCGCTACGTCCTCGGCGGCGAGGAGCTCGAGGCGTTGCTCGACTACCTCGCCATCTTGGGGACAGGCCCGGTCCCCGGGGTGACGGCCGAGACGATCCGGATCGCGACCGTCTTGCCGAAGGAGGCCGGCGGCGGGAGCGGATCGGTGGGAAGCGTCTTGAAGGCGTTCTTCGCTGAGATCAACGCGCGCGGCGGTGTGCATGGGCGACGCATCGATTGGAGCCCGCTCGACGAGATAGGCGGCACCGACGACGTTCTCGCCCTCGTGGCCAACGGCGGCGCGGCCGCCAGCCCCGACCGGCTCGAAGCCTTCGAGCGACGCGATGTCCCCGTCATCGGACCCCTGACCTTCGACCCTCGCCCGCGTGACGCCGACGGCATCTTTTACGTCCTGGCGCCGCTCGACGTGCAGGTCCGCGGAGCCGTGGCGGCGATTCGCGACGAGTCCGAGCGGGCGACGCTGATCGTCGGTGAGAGTGCCGAGTGTGAGCGCCTCGAGGACGTGTTGCGACGGGAAGCGGAGCGGTTGGGTCTCACCTTGACGGACGAGCCGGAGGCCGGCGCTCGAGTGATCGTCCTCGGGGACGCCGAGCTCTTCGCCCGCGTGGCGGAGGAGATCGAAGGACCGCGCTTCGTCGCGTGGACGGTCCTGCTCGGTGGACGGGTCCCCGACCCGGTGGGTGGTCTCGATCGCGTCATGCCGCCCCTCGCCGAGGGCCTTTCGTCAGATGGAGAGTCCGTGTCCTTTCGGCAAGTCGCCGATCGGCTCGAGCTGGAGCCGCAGCACCGCACGATGTGCCTGGCCGCGTACGCGGCGGCGCGCGTCCTCGTCGCAGGCTTGGAGAAGGCGGGACGAGAGCTCGATCGCGGCAAGCTGGTCATGGCCCTCACCGAGCTCTCTCGCCTGGAGACCGGGGTCTCGCCCGGCCTGACCTATGGCCGCTTCGACCGGCTGGGAGTGGAGGGCGCTCTGATCGTTCGCACGGACGGTACGGGGCGCGTGATTGGAGCTCGATTCCGGGAGGTGGAGTCACGATGACCGATGGACCGGCCCGAGGACCCAGTCTTCGTCTGGCGGCGATGCTGGTGTTGGCGACGGCGGGAGCGCTCTTCAGTGCCGCGCTCCTGCGGCATCATTTGAATCCGGCCGAGAGCTGGAGCTGGGCGAGGGCGATCTGCGGAGGAGAAGCCGAGTCGTCCTGTGATGTCGTGAATCGGTCGGCAGCCGCCGCCGTGCTCGGAGTGCCGATCGCTGGAATCGGCTTCGTCTACTACCTGACGATCGCCGTCCTCGCCGTGATCGGATGGCTGGAGCCTCGGACGGCCTACTGGCGATTGCTGATGGCGCTGACCGTCCTGGGCTTCCTGGTGGACGTCGGCTTGTTCTCGTACTCGGTGTTCGGGCTCGAGGCCATCTGCGGCTTGTGCGCCGTGACCTACGGCGTGACGGCGCTCCTACTCATCTTGTCGGTGTCGCTGCTCCGATCCGGAGGCACTCCGGAGCAGCGCCGGATCCCGGCGCGGGCGCGGGTCGCCCTGCTGGCGTTCGGAGGGATCGCCGTGCTCGCGACGTGCGGGTTCTGGCACGAGCATTGGGGCGCGGCCGTTCGCGGGGCCGAGCGATTGTTCGAAGACCCCGACGAGGCGTTGCGCGTGGCTTGGACGGTATTCCACCGCAAGTATGTCGAGTCCGAGCCGATCGCCATCCCGGGAGACCGGCCGCCCACCAAAGGTGCGACGCAACCGATCATGACGCTCACGTTGTTCGCGGACTTCCTCTGCTCGCATTGCCGCCGCAGCGCCAAGCTGCTCTCGGACTTCGCCGAGGCGCATCGGGACACGGTGGCATTGCAATTCCGCAATTACCCGCTCGACGATGCCTGCAATCCCGAGTCCGAGGGCGTGCATCCTGGCGCTTGCCTGCTGGCAAGAGCGGCGCTCGCCGCCGGTCGCCAAGGTCGGTTCTGGTATTACCACGACCTGCTCTTCGCGAATCAGAATATCTGGCGCTCCGGCGTCCAGGTCACACAGCTCGTGCACTTGGCGGATCAGGCCGGTCTCGATGCGGAGCAGTTCGGGCGGGACATCGCTCGACCGGACATCGAGTCGGCGGTGATCGCCGACATCGAAGCCGCCCATGCCATCGGCGTCGAGTCGACTCCGACGCTCTTCATCAACGGCCGGGAGATGCAGTCGATCCCGATCCGAACGTTCCTCGAGGAGCTCCTCCGCGCCGAGGCCGGACATCAGCAGGCCTTTCAGGACCAGCGCGCGATCTCGAAGCGCAAAGAGGGCTGATGGTCTTCCCGAGAAGATGGACGGCGACTTGGTTCGCCTTCGGATTGCTGCTCGCCGGTGGCTGTGACCCCACGCGCGCAGACGACGGCCCTGGAGACGAGCCGGCCGAGGCCGCGCGCCGGGTGAGTGACGATCCGGTCGTCTACGAGGTGACGATCGGCAGCGAGGGTGATGCGCTTCTCTACGACGTGCGCCGGTTCACCGTCGAGGCCGAGAGCCTCGTGCGGTTGACGCTCGTGAACTCGAGCTCGCCAGCGAAGGGGATGCTCCACAACTGGCTGCTGGTCATGCCCGGCACCGAAGATGCGGTCGCCGCCCAAGGCCTGGTCGCCGGCTACTACCGAAGCTGGGTCCCCGAGAGCGAAGACGTCCTGGCTTCCGGCCGAGCACTGAAGGCCGGTGAGCGAGAGCTCATCGAGTTCCGCGCGCCGTCGCAGGCGGGCTCCTATCCCTACCTCTGCACGATCCCGGGCCACGCCCAAACGATGCGCGGCGTGATGCTCGTCGAGTGATGGGGGAGCCCTCAGTGCTTTAGGTGGTAGATCTCCCTCGGTCGACTCCTGTCCTCGGTGAGCTCCTCCAAGACAGCCAGGGGGTACCGCTTACTTCGTTCGTCCCTCGGCGACGCTCTCTTCGCCCTCGACGATCCGGTAGGCCTGATCCATGGCGAGCCCTTCGAAGCGTTGGCGAAGATCGCTCTTGGGCCAGTAGACCTCGAGAGAGACGATCTCTTCGGCGTCTCCGAGACCGATGGTCTGGCGCAGCGGGTTGGCGCCGAAGCTGCCGCCGCTATTGACCCAGCGGTGGATCGAACGCTCTTGGCCGCTGCTCTTCAGCCTCAAGTGGAGGTGCGTGCCGATCGCGGAGCGATTGGATTCGCGGCCTTCGAGTGTCAGCGAGATCCATCGGTGGCCGAAGCCGGGGTTCTCGAAGAGGGCGTCCTGATACTTGTCGCCCGGTACGGCGCCACCGGTCTGGGTGTAGACGTCGAGGTCGCCGTCGTTGTCGATGTCGGCGAAGGCGACGCCGTGACCCTTTTGCAGGTGACCGAAGCCGCCGGCCATCGTGACGTTGACGAATCGCTCGCCGCCGCGACCGAGGAACATCACGTTCGGACGGATCTCCTCGTACTGGACGTTGCCGGTCGCGAGGTAGAAGTCCAGGAGCCCGTCGCCATCGAGGTCGCCGAAGTTCGCGCCCATGGGCTGCGCGGGATAGTCGAGGCCGCTGCCTTTGGATCGATCCTCGAAGCCGCCTCGGCCGTCGCCGTGGTAGAGGTGCATCCTCTCGAACTCGCCCTCGAAGTGCTCCTGAAGCCGTCGGCGCTCGGGATCGTCCGAGCGCGCGTCGATGCCGAAGGGATAGATCGAGAGCAAGCCGACCGAGCCGCTCGAGGTGCTGACGAAGAGATCGAGCGCGCCGTCGTTGTCGTAGTCCCAGAACCAGGCGGGAAAGCTACCCTTGGGCTCCTCGATTCCCGTCTGCACCGAGATGTCCTCGAACGTCCCGTCGCCGCGGTTGCGATACAGCTTGTTCGGGCCGCCCGCCGAGACGAAGAGGTCGGGATAGCGGTCACCGTCGATGTCGCCCCACACAGCGCCCATCGCGAAGAAGCTCTCGGCCAATCCCGCGGCCTTTGCGACGTCGACGAAGGTGCCATCGCCTTCATTGCGAAAGAGCTGCGCCGGGGCTTCCAAGCGCTGATCGCCTTCATTGCCGACATAGAGGTCGAGGTCCCCGTCGAGGTCGTAGTCCGCCCAGGCCGCGGTCTTGCACGGATAGTGATGCTCCCCGAGGCCGGCGTCGTAGGTCACGTCGGTGAAGTGCGCCGCGCCATCGTTCTGAAGCAGGGAGTTCGGGTGACGGCCCGCCTGGCTCAGCCAAGCACCGCGCACGATGTAGACGTCGAGGTCGCCGTCGTTGTCGTAGTCGGCTTGCACGCAGTTGAGCCCGCCGAGCAGCCCTTTCAGACCCGCCGCCTCGGTGCGGTCCTCGAACGTGCCGTCGCCCTTGTTGCGGAAGAAGCGCGTCTGATCGGTCGCGTCCCAGGTCGGCGTGAAGACGTCGAGCCAGCCATCGCCATCGAAGTCGTCGACCACCACGCCGCCGGACAAGCTGAAGGTGTCGATGCCCAGCTCGGGCATGATGTTCTCGAAGCGGGGAAAGTCGATGCTCGAGGTGAAGATCTCGCTCGGCAGCCGATACCTCTCGGGCACGCCATCCGGATACTGATCGAGCGTCATATACGCGATGTTCAGCAGCCAGCGCGCGGACTCGTGGAGCAGCCAGCCCGAGTCGTCGGTTTGATTGTAGATTCCGCCGGCCGCCTGGCTGATCTGCCCGCTCGAGCCGCCGAGCCCGCCGCCCGACTCGCTCGGCGGATGCTCGAGCACCTCGGTCAGGTACCGGATCGCCTGCTCGGATCCACGCCTCCGGGTATGCAATCCGCCGCCGCGGATCGGAACGATGCAGCTCTCGGCCGTGTTGCGCTCGCAACAGTTCTGCGTCTCGCCGAGGCGCAAGTAGGCGACGGCGAGCTGGAATCGGGTGAAGTTGGGAAGGCGGCGCATGCGCTTGGGCAGGACCCGCTCGTCTTCCGGCAGCATCTCGTGCGCCTTCTCGAGAAGCGCGATGCCTTCTTCGAGATTGTTGAGCAGGATCTCGCACGTGCCGAGCTGGAAGTGCAGCGGCATGCGGCGAGAGTCGGGGGCCTTGGCGGGCAGCGACTCGAGCTGCTCTCGGAGTTGTCGGGCGCGCGCGGTGCCGAGCAACGGATGATCGTCGGGCACGCTCTCGGCGATGCGGCGCAGGTCGCGGAGCATGCGCTCGTGACCGTTCTTCGGCTCCGGCTCTGCTCGAGGAGCCGAGTCGTCGTTTCCGCAGCTGGCCAAGATCGACACCAAGGCGAGCAGCGCCCCAAAGGCGCAGTGCCACCGTTGGAAGACGTGCGTCATCGAGCTCTCACAGGGCAAGTCTCATCCAGGCCGGGCATCGAAAGCCAGCCGGGCCACCCATGCGCCCGGCCGTTTCGACCATCTTAACGCGGAGCGTCCGAGAGCCAACGACCCGAGAAGGGCAGCGAGCGGTCGCGACGCGCGGCCGGATCCTCCTGCATGAGCTGAAGGTCGCGCCTGAGCTGCTCGAGCGTGACCGGGCCGCGATACAGTGCCACCACGCCGCCGCGCTCCCCGATGAGCAGGCTGGTCGGCACCGCGAGCTGCGAGTTCCACATCAAATCGGACTGGAGCGTCGCCATCTGCTCGAGGATCTCGGGGGTCGCCATGCCGACGGTGAACGGCAGGTCCAGCCGCTTCGCCATCTCGAAGGCATCTTGGGCATCGGTGTCCTGAGAGGCGACCAGCCCGTCTCCGGCCAGGGCCAAGACGGTGAGACCCGCGGCCTCGAGCTCGCCCGCCGCGCCGCTGAGCTCCTTGAGCTCTTTGACACAAGGAGCGCACCAGCTCGCCCACAGGTTCAAGAGCACGAGCTTGCCCTCGGGGAAGGCGACTGGATCGCCGGCTTGGCCGTCTTCAGAGAAGCCTTGGTAAGTGAGGTCCAGCGGCTTGCCCTTCGCCCCTTGGCGCTCGGTGAAGATCGGACGGTTGGTGGGAACGAAGATGTGGGTCTGGCTCGAGACCGACTCCGCCTCGAGCTCCGACGCCTCGAGCCGGATCGGCTTGGCGGGTGCCGCGACCTCGGTGGCTTCGCCGCTGCCTTCGACCAGTCGGTACCGATGATCGACCTCGAGCCCTGGGAACGTCTCCAGCTCTCCATCTGGCCAACGGACGGTCAGGCCCTCGATCGCCTCGTGCTCGCCGAGACCGAAGTGCAGCCAGCGGCTCGACTGCGTCATGAACCCGCCGCCGCCACGGACGGTGCGGATGTGTCGCTTGGGGCCGGAGCCGTTCGCGCTGCCCAGGCTGAGCGTGACGCGCGCGCCGATGGCGTCCCGGTTGCCAGAGCGGCCTTCGAGGTGCACGAGGAGGAACCGCTGCTTCGGTGCGTCGTTGCGCAGGAAGCGGACGCGCGGTCCGGTGCGGCCACCGATCCACAGATCGAGGTCGCCGTCTCGGTCCCAATCCACCTCGGCGACAGTGCGACCGTCGTCCTTGAAGTCGATGCCGGTCAATGCCGAGACATTGGCGAAGCGATCACCGCCGGTGTTCAAGAAGACACAATGACGCTCGCCGCCGCTCCACGACTGGCCCGAGCGCAGGAGGATGTTCATGCCCAGCCAACCCATGGCGTAGTCCTTCTGCGACTGGCCGGCCGGTTGGGCATCCAGGGGTGATTGCGCCACCACGTGGCGCCAAAAGAAGCTTCACAAGTCGTCTTGCAGGACGTTCGAGATGTACCCGTTCGAGACGACGAGGTCCTCGAGGCCGTCATTGTTGATGTCGAGGAAGCGCGAGCCCCAGGCCCAGCGTCCCATCGTCACCGCTCCCTCGATGCTCACGTCGCGGAACGTGTTGTCGCCCATGTTCTCGAACAGCGAGTTACCGCGTGCGTGCCGGCGGAAGTCGTCGAGCGTCGACTCGGCAATTCAAGACGGGTACGGCCGAGTCGACGCTGATAGGCGATGCGCTGGCCGGCCGAGGAGAACATGTTGCCGATGTACACGTCCATCCAGCCGTCGCCGTTGTAGTCGCCCCAAGAGACGCTCATGCCAGCGGCGAGGTCCTCGACGCCGGCTTCGGGCGCAACGTCTTTGAAATGGCCGTCGTCGTTCCGGTAGAGGTTGTTGCGGCCGAAGTCGTTGGCGACGTAGAGGTCGAGGTCACCGTCGTTGTCGTAGTCCTCCCACTCGGCGGCGAAGCTGTGGCGCGTGTTGTTCTCATCGAGACCGACGGTGCGGGTCACTTCGACGAACGTCCAATCGCCGCCGTTGCGGACGAGCAAATTCGGCGCGCCATTGTTCGCATCGTGATAGGGAACGGGCAGGCCCGAGGTGCCGCCGCTGCGCTCGACGTTCGCGCAAGCATAGACATCGACGAAGCCGTCGCCGTTGTAATCGGCCGCCGCCAAAGAGTAGAGGCTGGTCGTCGCCTCCACCTGCGTCCTCACTTCGAAGTGCCCCTCGCCGTCATTCGAGAGGAAGACCAGCCGCGGCCCGGCCGCGATCGCGAGGTCTTGATCGCCGTCGTTGTCGAAGTCGATGAAGAGCGCGCTGCGCGTATTGTCCAGCCAATCGAGCCCGGCGTCCTTGGCCGCCTCGCGGGCCGTGCCGTCGGGGTTCTGCAAGAGCAGCCGGTTGGGGAGTCCGCCCTGCTGGCAGACGTAGAGATCTTCGAGGCCGTCGCCGTTCGCGTCCCCGAGCGCGACGCCGCGATGACCGAGCGGGCCTTGCGCCGTCTGCACCGAGATGTGGCGCAGCCAGTAGTTCGTGTCGTGGCGCAGATCGTTCTGGAACGCCTCGGTGCCGCCGATCACCGCTTCGGTGCAGTCGGCGAAGAGGCGATGACCGTCGGCGCGAACCGCGACCTCCTCGTAGTCCTCGACGACCAATTCGAGCAGGAGCGGCGGCGCCTCGGGCGCGGGCCTTCGCCAAAAGCACGTCCAGGTCGCGGTGATGACGTGGCTGCCGTCTTCGGTGTCGGCGAGCGCTTCGAAGTAGGTGCGCGTCCTCTGATGCTCTTCGGTGATCTCGACCTGGAACGGCTTGAACTCGACGCGGATGTCGTGAGCCCCCGCGAGCGGCTCGGCGAGGTCCTCGAGCAAAGCGGCGAGACACGAAGGGCCTTTGCCGGGAAGGTCGCCGGCCTGGGCACCGTCCTGCGGACGCCAAACGGTGAAGGTCGCGTCTTCGAACACCTTGTCCAAGGGGCCGAGACGCAGGCTCTGGCTCTGGTAATCGTCCGCCGCGATGGTCGTGAGCTTGTCCGCGGCAATCTCGTCCGGATGGCTCAGGACCTTGCCGAGAAGCTTGAGCTGGTTCTTGGCATCGCCATGCAGCGCCTCGGTCTCCCAGCCGTCTTGCCGCGGATCGTTCTTGCGCTGATTCTCCTCGAGCAGGCTGGTCAGCCCCATCGGGTTGAGTCGTGCGTCGCCGGTATCTTGACCGTCGGTGTCGCCACGGCCCGTCAGCCAGAACACGCCGCCAGCCACGACAGCCAGGGCGATGAGGATGAGTACGATCGCGGCGGCGCGGCCAGATTCGGGCGGCGAGCCCGTTCTGCGAGCCGCGTCGACCGGCGACGAGGTGAGAGGAGACGACATGGCGGGTTCTCGGGAGTCACGGCGAGGCTTCGAATCGGCTGGCCATCTTAAGTGGTTGGTACGGATTCAACAAGGGACCAGAGCGTCGAGCCGAGAGCGCGGTGAGCGAGCCGATGAGCCACGCCGGAGCGGGCGGACCGGAGTGCCCAAGTCGAAGCGAGCCGACGATCCAGTCTGTCGGTCGGAGCTATCACGAGCGAGCTTGGGCCTCTTGGAACGTTCAACGGCTCAGCGCGGAGCGCCGTCGCTGGATTAGCCCCGGGCGAAGCCCGGGTTTCAGATCAGCGGCGCCCTCGCCGGCGGACCGGCGGAGCATACAGGGGTTAAACTGGGCCCGGGGGCGATGGAGTGCCCAAGCCGAGTGAGCCGATGACCGGGTCTGTCTACGAGGGCTTTCCCGAGCGAGCTTGGGCCGGGGCGGCCGTGCCGCCAAGACAGCGCACTCCGAATTCTCCCTTGCTCGGCTCCTCTCAATTCGATCGGTGGCATCGTCGAGGAAGCGGCTCCCAGCTCAGCAGCCGCTTCCCGTATCGGTCGCGCGGGCTCTGGTTGGTTCGCGCGTCGTGAAGCCGACACTCCGTCCCCCGCAGCATCGAGCCACGGAGCTTCCGATCTGAGGTCTGGGTCCGCTTCGAGGCGCTCGGATGGAGGACACGGAGACCGGCTGAAGCCGGCGGTCCGAACGCGGCAAGTTTCAAGTCATCCGCGCCCCCGCCGGCGGACCGGCGGAGCATGCAGGGGGTGAAACGATCGGAGCCCGAACAGGTCCCTGGCGAAGGGTTGGGAGCTCGCTCACGCGCACGGAACTCATGATCGATTCGGCGGGGCTTCGTGAGGGACGACGGGACCGGATCCCGCAAGCGATGGCGTGGGACCGTTCCGACGCCTTGACCGACGAGAATATCCGCTCGTCCCTTACTCATCACCGGACGGATGAAGTCCTCGCCGTGAATCCCACCGTCCCAACGGAAGGCGTCTTATGTCAGGGACCCGTGCGGGCTCTGGTTTCAGATCAGCGGCGCCCCCGCCGGCGGACCGGCGGAGCAAACAGGGGGTGAAACGTGCCCGGTCCGTTGGAGTGCCCAAGCCGAAGCGAGCCAAAGACCGGCCCGTCGGCGAGACCTTTCACGAGCGAGCTTGGGCCGGAGCCGCCGTTGCGACGACAGCGCACTTCGAGCGGCCCCTTGCTCGGCGGCTCCTGGCTCGATCGT
>JAVJTD010000399.1:0-8280 GCA_040219065.1 Planctomycetota bacterium | reverse complement strand
CCTCGGCCAAACTGACGCTCGAATGTCTCAACGACCCTTGCTTGCTCCGTCGCCGCCTCGACGAGCTTCCCCTGGGAGCGGTAGGCGAGCGCCAGTCGAATTCGGATCGCAAGCGCTTGCGGAGAATCGGCGCCACTCGTTGACTCGACGTCCTTCAAGCTGCTCGCCAAGTCAGCGGCATCCTCTCCGGTCGACTCCCTCTCAGCCCTCTGACTGAGTAGCAACCGCTCGATCTGCTCGGGATGCCAGCTCGTGGCGACCAATCCAATCTGAATCTGCTCTGCCTCTCGGTAGAGCTCCTGGGCCTCTTCGAGGTCTCCGCTCAAGTGTGCAACTCGCCCCAGGTTCGTGAGGACGTCCGCCAAGAAAGAATGATGATCCGAGTGCCGGGCCTGCGTGAGTCGCAATACCTCTTCGAGCTCTTCCCCAGCTTCTTCGGGGTTCTTCGACTGCATCAGAACTCGAGCCGCGGCCTGTCGGGCTCTCAGTGTCATCGGATGTTCCTCACCAAAGAGGTCCCGAGCACTCTTGACACCCTCCAGCGCCACTCGTCTCGCGTCTTCGAGACGGTCTTGCTCAAGCAATGATTGGACGTGCAGCTCCTCGAGGGCCGGCCTCAGCTCGGCTTTCACCTGGGAGGCCAAGAGCTCATCGAGGAGGGCTTCCGCTTTCTCGAACTGCCCGATCTCCAGCAAGATCCGGCCTTCCAGAACACCGGCCTTCGCGCCACGCTCTTCGTGTTGCTCTGGAACGACCTCCGTCAGCGTTCGGATCGATCGCGCCTCTTCGAGCGCGGCGAGGTATCGTCCTCTTTGATACGTGAGCTCCGCCAGGCTGAGCCGCGAGTCCAAGGCTTCCGGTGAAGTACTCCCCAACTGCTCATTGCGAATGTCGACCGCTCTTCGCAGCAGGGGCTCGGCCTCGACGAGGAAGCCCTGACCCAAGAGCGCGCGGCCGAAGGTATCCGAGACCCGGGCCAGAAGCAGAGGCTCGTCGCCGAAGCGCTCTTCGAGCGTTTCGAGCTCGCCCAGAATGAGGGAGCTGATCCTCTGATCCTTGCCCGCGCCGTCTGGGCCCATCGAGGCGATGACCTCGTCGAAGTAGGTCAGGACCCGCTCGGTGCGGCCGGCTTCCTCCCGTGTCATGCCCAAGAGGACGAACGTCGCGATCAAGCCGGCTGCCAGAGTCACGCTCACCGCCGCGGCACCGCTGACGAGCGTCCGATTGCGCCTCGCAAACTTACGGAGCTGATACCAGGTGCTCGCCCGGCGCGCTTGAATCGGCTCATGGTTCAAGTATCGCTCGAGGTCGTCCGCCATCTCGCCGACGGTGGCGTACCGCTCGCCGAGATCGGGCTCGAGGGCCTTCCGGAAGACGGTCTCGATGTCACCGCGCCAGCGGCGGTCGATGCGCCCCAGACGAGTGGGCTCTTCGTGGTAGCTCTCGGTGCGGCCCAACTCGATGCGCCTCGGCAAGCGTCCGCTCAGGAGCTCGTAACCGAGGACGCCGAGTGCATAGACATCCGCTCGTCCGTCGATGTTCCCCTTGCCGCGTGCCTGCTCGGGGCTCATGTAGGCCGGCGTCCCGAGGAGCTCGCCGTCACGCGTGTTGGGGCCATCGCTGCGTGGCTCTTCGGCCAGGAGCTTGGCGATCCCGAAATCCACGACCTTGGGATGGCCGGCCGCGTCGACGAGGATGTTGGACGGCTTCAGGTCGCGGTGCACGACACCTCGCTCGTGGGCGTGCTCCACGGCCCGACAGACGCGGAGCAGTAGCCGCAGCCTCTCCTCGAGGGAGGACTCGTGCTCCGTCACGTAGTCGGTGATCGGCCGGCCCTCGACGAGCTCCATCGACAAGAACGGCTGAGGGCCGAGCTCGGTCTCGGTCGCGCCGGCTTCGTAGAGCTGCGTGATGCTCGGATGACGGAGACGCGCGAGAAGCTCGGCCTCGTGCGCAAACCTCTGGAGCACTTCCCGGCGATGCAGAAAGGGCCGGGGCGGGATGAGCTTCAGCGCTACCTCGTGCTTCGGCCAGTCCCGCTCCGCTCGGAACACGATTCCCGTCCCGCCCTCTCCGAGCAGGCTCAGGATGCGGTAGCTCCCGATCCGATGGGGGATCTCTCCCAGCGCCTCGAGTCGATGCGACGGCTCCAAGAAGGCGGCGTCTTCGCCTTCGAATCGGCCCAGCAGCTCTCGCACGGCGCCTTCGAGATCGGCATTGCCATGGCAAGCCTCGCGAAGCCGTGCGGGACGGTGCGACTGAGGCAGCTCGGTCAGGCTTCGAAAGATCTCACGGGCTCGGCGTCCCGAGTCGCGCGATTCTGTCATCGATGTCGTCCTCGCTTGGATGGAAGGACCGGTCAGGGGATCGCTCCCCGCCGGCCGCTCGGTCAGTCGGGAAGGCCGCAAGCCTCCCCTCGAGCCGGACGCGGAGCGGGCGGCCTCTGACCCGCCCACCCCGGTCCGCCTCGGGAATCCTTCGGTCCCCAGGGAGCGTCACTCAGCGGTCCATTCGCGAACCGCGGCGGGATCCGGTCACGAGACTTCGGGAAATCCGAGCGTCGGCTCAGTCGTCGCTCGAGAGCATCGTCTGCAAGATGGACTTCATGCGACGCCAGTCCCTTTGGACCGTTGCCACCGAGACCTCCAGGAGTCCGGCGATCTGCTCGAGCGAGAGTCCTACGAAGAACCGGAGCTCCACGACTTGAACGCCGCGAGGATCTTCCACTTCGAGGATCCTCAAGGCCTCGTGCAACGCTTCGGCATCGACATCGGGCACGCTGGCTCCGAGCTCGAGGCCCTCGACGTCGACCCGCTTCCAGTCTCCGCCGCGCTTCTGGGCCTTCTTTCGCCGAATCTGGTCGACCCAGACCTGGTGCATCGAGTCGGCCGCGGCCTTGTAGAAGTACCGCATGTTCTTCCAGTCGCGCCGATCCGAGCTCTGCAGACGCAAGTAGGTCTCGTGCACGAGCGCGGTCGACTGGAGCGTCGATCCCGGCGGCGAGCTCGTCATCAGGCGCCGAGCCATGCTCTTCAACTCGTCATAGACGCGCTGAGACGCCAACAGCTCGTCGACGCCCTCTCCACCGTTCAGCGAATCGGTCGTCTCCTTGGCACCCGAAGTCTCCCCGGCACTTGCCCCGGAGACCTCCTCGACCGGCTCCTGGCCAGCCTCCTCGCCCTCGTCCGGGCGACGAATGAAATCCGTCGGTTGTTGCTCTGTCACGACTTTCACTCTCCTCAGTACGAAGTCCGGTAGGGTCGGACTGCGCCACTCGTCTCCAACGGCCTTTCCCAAAGCCGCGCTCATCCTAAAGCAAATCACTCGCTGCGTGAAGGCTCACGAGGGTCACCCAGACGCACGGGACCAGCCGCGGACGGTCCCCCGGAACCGCACCGATCCACGGCGTTGACAGGCGCCGATGCTCCGGTAGAGTGGGGGGATTCGTCGCCTCTCGCTCCGTTCTCGGAGGTCCCCATGAAGGTCCGCTTCTTCCTGCCGTTGGCCGGCCTGGCCGCTCTCACCGGTTGTGTTCTCTCTCCGATGGAGGAAGAGAGACTGACCGTGTATCAGCAGAACGCGCAGTTCTACTACGATCGTGGCCGATACGTGAACGCCGAGCAGCAAGCGAAGCAGGCGCTCTTGCTCGACGAGGGGAACGAGAAGGCGAACCTGATCCTCGCCTGGTCCTACTTGAAGCAGAACGAGCGTCAGAAGCTGCGCATGGCGCGCGCGCAGTTCCAGGAGTGCCTCGGCTTCTGGTTCACCGACCAGGACTACGAGTACAAGTGCTACCTCGGCCTCGGGCTGACTTGCCAGGCCTTGGGTCAGCTCGTTCGGCGTGACATCGAGGATATCGATCGCGCGCTCGCCGATCCGAGCGCACCCATCGGGGAGGACGAGGCGGAGCGTCTTCGGGAGCGGCGAGAGGACAAGGTCGACGCGTTGGCCGATCTCTTCGAGGAGTCCGAAGGCGCCTTCGTCGAGACGCTCGATCGCAACCCCGACAACCCGCAAGCCCTCAACGGGCTGAGCCAGGTCTACGTGCTGCAGGGTCGCTACGACGACGCCATCGCTCGCCTCGAGCGCTACCTTCGCCTCGCCGAGGACAGCCGCGAGTACTGGGAGAGGCGCTTGGAGGTCGGGCATCTCTCGATCGACACCGAGCGCGAGCTGCGCGACAAGGTCGACGGCAGCTTCCAGAAAGAGGAGAGCGTCCGCGACATGCTCTCCAACATCCACTACGAGCGAGGCGACTACGATCTGGCCCTGGCCGAGGTCGAGCGCTGCATCCAGATTGCGCCGGACGAGCCGCGCTATCACATCACGCTCTCGCAGTGCCTCGAGAAGCTCGGTCGCACCCGCGAAGCCGTCGACAGCGTCGAGCGTTACCTCGCCCATCCTCAAGTCAGCTACGAGACCGCACGGCGGCTCGGTGTTTATGACCGTCTCGAGAGGCTCCGGGAATTGGCCGGAATGTCGGTCACCGAGCCCGACTCGATTGCGACCGATCGTCGCTGAGCGGAATGAGGATGCTTCGAAGAGACGAAGCCTTCACGGCGATTCGCAGGATCGGCGTCGGCATGCTGACGGCGGGCCTCTTGGCCCTCGGGGGATGCAGCATCTTGATGTTGCCGATCAGAGCGGTGCTCTGGGTCGTCGACGGCTTCATCGAGTACTTCCCTCTGTTCGCGCTGTTCGCCCCGGCCGCACCCGTCGATCTACCGGCTCCGGCGCTCGAGGCCGATGCGGCCTGGGTCGCCCCGATGGATGCCACGGCGCGGGCGCTGCCCGGCGAAGGCACGCTCTACCTGGTCGACTCGGACTGGGCTCCGGCCTGTCTCCCGACGCAGCCGCTGGGAAGGTCCTTGGCCGAGCGACATGAGTACCTGCTCGAGCTCGGTTGGCAAGACGCCGCCCAGCTCGCCAACGACCGCCTGGCCGCGCATCATCTGATCGACGATCTCGAACGGCGAGGCATCACGATCGCCGCGATCGGACCCACGGCGCAGGCCTTTCTCGATCATTCTCGATCGACTCGCTGAGCCCATCACGGAGGGGTCCCGATGAGCCGCAAGCTGCGACTCGGAACGCGAGCCAGCCAGCTCGCGACGACGCAGTCCACTTGGGTCGCTCGAAAGCTCGAAGCCGCCCACCCCGGCACGAAGATCGAGCTGGTCGAGATCCGGACCACCGGTGACGCCGATCAGAAGAGCGCCATCGCCGAGTTCACCGAGGTCGGCGTCTTCACCAAGCAGCTCGAGGCCGCTCTTCTGGATGGTCGCATCGACATCGCGGTCCACAGCTTGAAGGACCTGCCTACCGTCCTGCCCGAAGGGCTGTCCTTGGCGGCGGTCCCCGAGAGAGAAGATCCCAGCGACGTGCTCGTGACGGCCCTCGGGAAGAACCTGGCCGAGCTCCCGAGCGGCACCGTCATCGGAACGGGGAGTCCCCGCCGGCGCGGTCAGATCGCGGCCCGTTACCCCGGGCTGAATTTCTGTGAGCTGCGGGGCAACATCGACACACGCATCGCCAAGACGCAGAGCGGGGATCCCCCGGCCGCGATCCTTGCCAGGGCCGGTATCGCCCGGGTCGGACGGCTGAGCGATGTTCAAGAGACCTTGAGCCCGGACGTGCTGCTGCCGGCACCCGGACAGGGTGCCTTGGGAATCGAGACGCGCTCGGAGGATCACGAGACGACGGCGTTCGCGGCTGTTATCGAGTGCCGAGTGACTCGGGCCGCGACGCATGCCGAGCGCGAGCTGCTGCGCATCCTCGAGGGCGGATGCCGGCTTCCGCTGGGTGCGCTGGCGACCGCCGATGGTGAGAAGCTGACGCTGCGCGCCGTCTTGGCAGCGCCCGACGGTAGCGTCCGCATCGAGAAGTCGGCCGATGGGACGATCGACCACGCCGGCGAGCTCGGCGCCCAGTTGGCAGAGGCGATCCAAAGGGATCCCACCGGCCGCGAGCTCCTCGACAAGCTGAGGTAGCCTCGGTCCGCACTCGGATCGCCGGCAGTCAGCCGGTATTGGTGTGCTCCACCTCGAGAGCTCCGGCTCGAGCTCGCTCGGGGAAGCGCTGACCGACAGACTCGGTCACTGGCTCGCTCGTCTGTCCGCGGTCGGGCGTCGTTGACATGTGACCCTCGGGATCCGATTTCTTCCCTGGGTTGGCCGAGTTCGCCGCTACAATCCGGTCACGGAAACTTGGCGATGTCAGCGCTGGATTCCGGAACTCACTCTGTCCCCGACCGAGCCGACTTTGAGCGCCGAGACGCCGGAAAAGAAGCCCGCGACCTTCCCCAAGCGGATGCACCTCCTGAAGACCCCCGAGTTCCAGCGGGTCTTCCAGCAAGGTCAACGGCACGTCGGCCGCATCATGATCGTCTTCCGTCGCCCCAATCGCGACGGCTTCCCGAGGATTGGGTTGGTCGTCAGCCGAAAGGCGGGCAAGTCCCACGATCGCAACCGCATCAAGAGGCTGCTGCGCGAAGCGTTTCGCCTTCAGCAAGAGCGGCTGCCCGACTCGGACCTGGTGGTCATCCCGCGGCCTGGCTTTCTCGGCAAGCCCTACGACGTCGTCGCGAGCGAGCTGGTCTACTTGGCCACTCGCCCTAGCCGACCTCCCAAGCGGCGCGACGATCAGAATGAGGGCCCACCTCCTCCCAAGAAGCCTCGGGCCGGCAAGCCGCTGGCGAGGGAAGCGCAGCCGTGAGCGAGGCAGCCGAGGCGCGCCGCGATCTGCTCAGCCGAATCGCGGGCTGGATGCTGATGTGGCTGGTCCGCTTCTACCGGCGCGTGCTCTCCCCTCTCAAGCCACCCTCCTGCCGCTTCCACCCGACATGCTCGGCCTACGCCCTCGAAGCGATCCAAAGACACGGTCCTTGGCGCGGCACGTGGATGGCACTCCGAAGATTGCTGAAGTGCCACCCCTACCACCCGGGCGGCTACGACCCGGTGGACGAGGTCGGTCAGTAGTCAGCGGTCGTTGGGTCGGTCGCTCGGAGCGCCGGCTTCCGGTCTCGCTGAGACCCGGGCTTCGACTCGACGAGCTACGAAGCGGGCGAGCGTCTCGCCGAAGTCACGCCTCGCTCGAGGTTCTTCAAGTCGCGAGACGGACTCGATCTCTGCCCTGGCGATTACCGGAAGGGGCCCTTCCCGGACATGGCATGGACCGGTCGCTGCGCTCGCGGCTCACTCCTACGTGCTCGATGAAGGCTCCCCCCTTCTGACGTGGAGCCGGCCGCAGTCGCATTCGGACCGCCGGCTTCAGCCGGTCTCGGTGTTCGCCATCCGAGTGCCTTGGAGAAGACCCGGACGTCACATCTGAAGCTCCGTGGCTCAGTCCTTCATGCAAAGTCATCGTTGCCTCTCGCTGACGTGTCACTCAGAAGGCACTGCTTCTCGGGTCTCTGCGCCGGACGCGTCACGTCGCCCCCTCGTCCAAGTGGCCAGGACGTTCGCGCCGCTACTGATGAGGAAGGTCGACCCGAAGGCGACGCTCAGGAGGAGCCTTCCCGTCCGGGCCGCTTCTCTCCAATCGGTGGTCATGGCCGCCGAGAGCGCCAAGGCAAATCCGATGAGCGCCATGCCGAGAGCACCGACCACCGCCCAGAGGAGCAGCCCGTCGACGAGGGGTGATCTCCTTTCTCTGGGAGATCCGAAGAGCACCATGACCGTCGTGAACGTGAAGGCGAACGACGCCACTAGCCGGAACAGTGAACCGCCCATGAGCTCGCGGCGCTCGATGAGATCGGGAGTGGCGCCCTGAGGATGGACGAACAGCAGGAAGACGGCCGTGACGAGCAGCCCCAGCCCAAAGAGTGACACCACGGCCACGGCATACGGTCTCCCGCGTTCGAGCGCTCGCCGCGACCTGGCCATCTCCTCCTTCTCGGCCCGTACCCAGCTCGGCTTGCTCTCCGGCTGCTCCAGCTTCCGAATCGTCGCCGACATCGCCGTCCTCCTCTTTCGGTCGTCGTTCTCCCCGGGCGCCCAGTATAGCGACTCATCCGGCCGCATTCTGAAGTTGGCATTCTCTTCCCGGCACAAATGGCCCACTTTGCGCCTTGGCACTCTCTTCCCGGCACAGATGGCCCACTTTCGAGAGGGTCCGTCTTGGGTGGCAAAGTGGGACATCTGTGCCGGGAACAGAACGCTCACTTCGACTTGGAAAGTGGGACATCTGTGCCGGGAACAGAACGCTCACTTCGACTTGGAAAGTGGGACATCTGTGCCGGGAACAGAACGCTCACTTCGACTTGGAAAGTGGGACAGATCG
>JAVJTD010000234.1:0-4424 GCA_040219065.1 Planctomycetota bacterium | reverse complement strand
TCTTGGGGAGAAGGCCGCTGGGTCATCTCCATCAATCCGGCCCTCCGCATCTCGCTCCAAGGGCACCCCTCCGCTCGCACATCTTCGAGCTCTTCAAGAACCGCAAGACCGATCGCAAAGTCAGCTACTGGTACGGCGGCCGCTCGTTGCGCGAGCTCTTCTACACCGAGCACTTCCGCGACATCGAGAAGCAGTTCCCCAACTTCAAGTACAACATCGCCCTCTCCGAGCCCCTCCCCGAGGGCAACTGGGACGGCTACACCGGGTTCATCCACCAGGTGCTGCACGATCATTACCTCAAGGATCACCCGGCGCCCGAAGACATCGAGTACTACCTCTGCGGCCCACCGATGATGCTGCAAGCCTGCTTCAAGATGCTCGGCGACCTGGGCGTCGAGAGCGACAACATCGCCTTCGACGACTTCGGAAGCTGATCGTGAGCGGCGACGGCCGTCGCCGCGGGCTCCGGGCGGCGCGCTCCCTGCGCGCCGCCGGCTGGCTCGTGCTGCTGATCCTCTCCGCCTGCGGCAAAGGCGAGGTCGAGCCGTGGCGTCTCCAGGGCACGACCATGGGCACGACTTGGTCCGTGCGCCTGCCCAAGGCGTCGGTGGCAGAGGCGCGGCTCGCGGAGCTGAAAGCCGGCATCCAGGACACGCTCGATCGCGTAGACCTCGACATGTCGACCTACATCGAGGAGTCGAGCCTCAGCCGCTTCAACCGCACGCCCAAGGGTGAATGGTACCTGGTCTCGCCCGAGATGGCCGACGTCGTCCGAAAGGCCATGGCCATCAGCATTCAATCCGAAGGCGCCTACGACATCACGGTCGGCCCCTTGGTCGACCTCTGGGGATTCGGTCCCGAGCGGGGTCCCGACCGCGTGCCGACCGACGAGGAGATCGCTGCAGCGCTGAAGAAGGTCGGCAATCGCAACATCGCCGTGCGCCGCGATCCGCCGGCCCTGCGCAAGAGCGTCGAGGGCCTCGAGATCGACCTGTCGTCGATCGCCAAGGGGCACGGCGTCGATCGCGTCGCCGAGTGGCTGGACGAGCAAGGGCTGACGGCGTACCTCATCGAGGTCGGCGGTGAGATCCGGACACGCGGTGAAAGACAAGAGGGCACGGCTTGGCGCGTAGCGATCGAGAAGCCGACGAAGGGCGGGCGCGCTGTCCATCGCCTGCTGTCGATGACGGACCTGGCGCTCGCGACCTCGGGCGACTATCGCAACTTCTTCGAGCTGGGCGGCGAGGCCTACTCGCACACGATCGATCCCAAGACCGGTCGCCCAGTGAAGCACGCCTTGACGTCGGTCTCGGTCGTCGCGCAGACCTGCGCCCTCGCCGACGGCTGGGCCACCGCCATCGAAGCGCTCGGTCCCGAAGCGGGCTTCGAGATCGCCGAGTCCGAGAGCATCGCGGCCCTCCTCCTGATTCGCAACGGGGACACGATCCAAGAGCGCCGCACGAAGGCGTTCGACGCACTGTTCCCGAGCGAAGGATGACACCATGCAGACCTTCCTGATCACCCTCGCCGTCTTCGGCATCGCCCTCGTCGGAATGGCCATCGGCGTCATCATCGCCAAGCGCCCCATCAAAGGCTCCTGCGGCGGCCTCGCCACCATGCGCGACCGCTTCGGTCAACCGATGTGCGACGTTTGCGAAGGCGACCCCGATAAGCGCCCCTCCGACTGCGAGTGGCACGACGAAGACGAGCTGGTCGCCGCAGAGATCGATCGCGCCGAGTGAGCGGCGTCTCCGAACAGGAAAGCGCTCAAGCCATTGCCAGGATGCAGCAGCCTCCCGGCTTCTCGTTGCCACCGACCCGCGCGGCGGCGTATCCTCGCCGGCTCTGATCCGCCCACCCCGAGCTCGAGGAGGAGCGCAATGTACACGGTCACGAAAGATCGCATCCTGCCTTGCACCGTCACCGGATCCTGGCCGCGTCCCCGCTGGTTCGATGTCAGCATGTGGGGGCGTCCGCTCGACACGTGCCTGATGGACACGCGGTTCCGCGAGAAGTTCCAGGACGCGCTCGCCACCGTCCTCAGTGATCAGGAGCGCGCCGGGCTCGATATCCTGACCCACGGCGACCTGTACACCGACGACGACATGGCCGGTCGCTCGTGGCATCACTACCCGCTCCAACGCTGGGCCGGCTTCGACGGCGACTATCTCCAGTCCGAAGAGACGCGCTCGCCGTGGCTGCGCTATCCGCCGGGCACATTGCTCAACGAGATCTACACCGGCTGGCGTTGGCCGCGCGTCGTCGACAAGATCGAGCATCGCCCGCTCGACTACGCCAAGATCTGGCGCATGACCCAGGCGAAGTCGCGCAAGCCCGTGCGCTTCGGGACCTGCTGCTCCCAGGTCATGGGTCTCTTCCTCGACATCCACACGACCAAGTACGGCGACAACCGTCAGGTGATCTGGGACATGGCCGAGGCGATGAACAAGGAGCTGTTGGCGCTCAAGGACGCCGGCTGCCAGGTCATCCAGATCGAGGAGCCGACGCTGCACTTCTGGGCGAACACCTACGGCGCGAAGAGCGACGAGGTGAAGTTCATGCTCGAGGCGTTCAACCGCGAGGTCGAAGGCCTCGACGACATCGAGCTCTGGATCCACACCTGCTGGGGCAACCCGAACATGCAGCGCGTGATCGAGAACGACAGCTACAAGGAGTGCTTCGAGCTCTACCTGAACGAGTGCCGCGGCGACGTCTGGACGCTCGAGATGACCGATCGCGACTACCGCGAGATCGAGCTCTTCGGCTCGATGAAGGGCAAGCTCCCCAAGAAGATCTGCGTCGGCGCCGTCAGCCATCGCTCCCTGCAAGTCGACTCGCCCGAGCAGGTCGCCCAGCGCATCCGCCGCGCCCTCGAGCACATCGCGCCCGAGCAGCTCATCGTCTCCAGCGACTGCGGCTTCGGCCGTCAGGGCTGCAACCGCGACATCGCGTTCTTCAAGGCTGCCGCCATCGCGCAAGGCACCAACCTCGTGCGCAAGGAGCTCGGCGTCGAGACGACCTACGTGCCGGCCGCCGACCCGTCCTTGCAAACCGACATCGTTCCCAAGTCCTCGGATCGCTGAGAGGAGCCTCATGATCACGCTCACCCTCGCCCTCGTCCTCACTGCCGGTTTCGTGACCGATGGCGACTCGCCGCTGCGAGACGCCATCGCGAGCGACTACGAGAGCTACCTCGGTGACCTCTTCGATCACTTCCACCGTCACCCCGAGCTCTCCCTCGTCGAGAACGAGACTGCCGCTCGTCTGGCGAAGGAGCTCCGCTCTGCCGGGTTCGAGGTGACCGAAGGCGTCGGAGGCACCGGCATCGTCGCCTTGATGAAGAATGGCGATGGCCCTTTGGTCATGATGCGCGCCGACATGGACGGTCTACCCGTCGAGGAGAAGTCGGGGCTGGCGAACGCGTCGAAAGCGACGCAGAAGAGCCCGATCACCGGGCAGGTCGTTCCGGTCATGCACGCCTGCGGCCATGACGTTCACATCACGGCGCTCGTCGGCACGGCGAGGAGGATGGCCGAGCTGAAGGACCAGTGGTCCGGTACGTTGATGCTGATCGGGCAGCCGGCCGAGGAGCGCGTCTTGGGCGCGAAGGCGATGATGGCCGACGACCTCTGGCAGCGCTTCGGACAGCCCGACTACGCGATGGCGTTTCACGTCAGCGCCGATGGCCACGCCGGACAGATCGCTGCGTCGGAGGGCAGTCCGTACGCGGGCGCCGACTCGGTCGACATCATCGTGCACGGCGTCGGTGCCCACGGCGCCTCGCCCCACCGTGGCAAGGACCCGGTCGTCATCGGCGCGCAAATCGTCCTGGCGCTGCAAACGCTCGTCGCCCGCGAATTGCCGCCCCGCGATCCGGGCGTCGTGACCGTCGGCTCTTTCCACGCCGGCACCAAGCACAACATCATCTCCGATCGCGCGCACCTGCAGCTCACCGTCCGCAACACCAGCCCGGAGACCCGGACCTTGCTGCTCGAGGGCATCGAGCGCATCTCGAAGAACATCGGCCGCGCTGCCGGCCTACCCGAGGACAAGCTCCCCGAGGTGATCCTCGGAGAGACCACGCCGCCGACCGTCAACGACGGTGCCCTCGCCCGGCGCCTGAAGAAGGTCTGGATCGAGTCGATGGGAGACGGGGCCGTCCTCAGCGAGGATGCGTTCAACAAGCGCCACAAGGGAATGGGCGCCGAAGACTTCGGCTACTTCACGACCGATCCCTACATCCCCAGCGTCTACTTCTCCGTCGGCGGAACGCCCAAAGAAGACTTCGATCGGGAAGCCGCCGGCGGCGAGCCGGTCCCGTCCCACCACTCGCCCCTCTTCAAGATCACCCCGAAGCCAGCCGTCACGAGAGGCGTCGAAGCGACGGTGTTGGCGCTGCTGGATCTCATGAAGGGATGAAGTTT
>JAVJTD010000390.1:0-19899 GCA_040219065.1 Planctomycetota bacterium | reverse complement strand
AGCAGCTTGCTGACGGGCGGCGCCATCGGATAGGTGATGGTTTTTTTATTGGGTGTGATGCCCTACATCAGCGTGTTGATTATCTTCTCGCTCTTGGTGAAGGTGATTCCCTCCTTGGAGAAGCTCTCGAAGGAAGGGGCGTCGGGCCAGAAGAAGATCAACCGCTACACGCGCTACGCAACGGTGCCGATCTGCATCGTCCAGGCACTCTTGGTCATCGTCGGCGTGTTCCAGGGCCAGATGCAGGGCAAGCTCGTCGATCCCGAGATCACCGGGTTCTGGTACTTCCTGTGGGTGCTGATGGCGATCACGGCGTTCACCGCCGGTACGCTGTTCATCATGTGGCTGGGTGAGCAGATCACCGAGCACGGGGTGGGCAATGGCGTCTCGCTCATCATCATGGCGGGTATCATCGCCCAAGTGCCAGGGAGCCTGATCGAGTTCGTCAGCAACAGCGCGATCGAGCGGAACGACCGAATCACCAGCGGCTTCACCTTGGCACTGCTCTTCGTCGCCATCGTCTTCGTGGTGGTGTACATCACCAAGGGGCAGAGGCGCATCCCGATCCAGCAGGCCAAGCTGACTCGCGGCCGAAGGGTCTACGGTGGTCAGCGTCACTACCTGCCCCTGAAAGTGAACCAGGCCGGCGTCATGCAGATCATCTTCGCCTCGGCGCTGATGGTCCTGCCGAGCATGCTCGGCGCCGTCCCTGGGCTCGGGTTCATGCAGGAGGCCTTCGCCTACGGCAGCTTCTGGAACACGATCGCCCAGATCGTGATGATCTTGTTCTTCAGCTTCTTCTGGACATCCTTGATGTTCCAGCCCTCGGAGATGGCGAACAACCTCAAGGAGTACGGAAGCTTCATCCCGGGCATTCGCCCCGGCAAGCGCACGGCGGAGTACCTCGAGAAGGTCATGGTGCGGATCACCCTCGCAGGCGGTACGTTCCTGGCCCTGATCGCGGTCCTGCCCCAGTTCATCACGACGGGCGTGTTTCGAGGCACGAGCTTGCCGTCCCAGGTGGTCTTCTTCCTGGGTGGTACCTCGATCCTCATCACGGTGTCGGTGGCGCTCGATCTGGTGGACAAGCTCAACTCCCACCTTCTCATGCGCAACTACGACGGCTTCATGGGCAGCACCAGCGGCAGCATGTCTCGCCGCAGCCGGCGGCGCTGATCGACCAGAAGGGCTGGAGAGCGGATCGTGGCCAAGTGGATCTTCCTGGGACCGCCGGGTGCCGGCAAGGGAACGCAAGCGCGTCGGTTGGCGCGCGAGCGGTCCGCGCTGCACCTCTCGACGGGGGACCTCCTCCGCGACGCCATCGAGGCGGACTCCGAGGTGGGCCAGCAGGCCAAGGCGTACATGGACGAGGGCGGCCTGGTACCCGACGGCGTCATCCTGGATCTGGTGTTCTGGCGTCTCGGGCAGGAGACGGAGAGCCGGGACGTGATCTTCGACGGGTTCCCCCGCACGGTCGCCCAGGCCGAGGGGCTCGACGAGCGTCTGGGGCAAGCAGGGGATGCGGTCAAGAAGACACTCGAGTTCACGCTGGCGGACGAAGTGATCGTGCGGCGGATCGCCGGCCGATTGATCTGCAAGAAGTGCGGCGCCAACTTCCACCGGGACTTCCTACCGCCGAAGCGCGAGGGGGTCTGCGACCAGTGCGGGGCCGAGGCGTTGTACCAGCGGAAGGACGATCATCCCGACGTCGTGCGACATCGGCTCGAGATCTACCATCAGCAGGCACAACCGCTGCGGGACTACTACGCGGCGCAGGGCAAGCTGGTCGAGATCGCCGCAGATGCGCCGGTGGAGACGATCTACGAGCGTCTCCATGCGGAGCTTTGAAGGGGCCCGCGAGCGGGCTTGGGAGAAACGAAAACACGAGTTTCACGAGAATTTGTTTGATCGCCCGAGAGGCGAGTGGTATCTAGCGACCCTTGCGGCATCACCCCAAGGTCGTCGAGACCACCCCTTGCGGACGCGTAGCCCCGGCGGTAGAGGCTGCGTGTTTTCATTTCGGGGCGAGCCGGGACTTCGGAAGCCAGCCGGAGCCGGGAGCCAGAAAAGAGTCGTTCCTACGGGGGCGCTCTGGAAAAGGTGATGGAACAATGAAGGTCAGAGCTTCGGTCAGGCGGATCTGTGAGAACTGCCGGGTCATCCGGCGCAAGCGAGTCGTCCGGGTCATCTGTACCGATCCGCGTCACAAGCAGCGGCAGGGCTGATCTGGCCTGCAGCGGTTGAGGAGCGATTGAGTCATGCCGCGTATTTCCGGCGTCGATATTCCGAACGAAAAGAAGCTGTTCGTCTCGTTCACCTACATCAACGGCATCGGCCGGGTGTCGGCAGAGCAGATGATCAAGGACCTCGGCCTCGATCGGGAGGCGCGTGCAAAGGACCTCACCGAGGACGAGCTCGCGCGAATCAACTCCTACATCGACAAGAACCTCGTGGTCGAGGGCCAGTTGCGGCGCCAGACGGCGCAGGCGATCAATCGCCTCAAAGATATTGGCTGCTTCCGCGGATTGCGCCACCGTCGTGGCCTGCCGGCGCGGGGTCAGAGAACGCGCACCAACGCGAGAACCCGCAAGGGTCCACGTAAGACGGTCGCCGGCAAGAAGAAGGGTTGATCCGAGTGGGGACCCCTCGCGGGGTCCTTCGCGAGAGAGGATTAGGAAAAGGTTTTCATGGCGAAGGTCAGATCCAAGAAGCGGCAGAAGAGAAGCATCGCCTCGGCCATCGTGCACATCAAGGCGACCTTCAACAACACGACGATCACGATCACCGATCCCAACGGCGAGACGCTGTGCTGGGACACGGCGGGCACGATCGGATTCAAGGGCTCGCGCAAGAGCACGCCCTTCGCCGCCCAGCGCGCGGCCGAGAAATGCGCCGACAAGGCGAAGAAGTTCGGCGTCCGCGAGGTCGAGGTCCGCGTCAAGGGCCCGGGCTCGGGACGGGAGTCGGCCATCCGCTCCATCCAGGCCTCCGGCCTGAACATCAAGTCGATCGAGGACGTCACGCCGTTGCCGCACAACGGCTGTCGTCCGCGCAAGCGTCGCCGCGTCTGATCGCACCGCCCAAGAGACTCGAAGGTTAGAGGAAGTCGAGACCCGAGATGGCCAGATACACCGGAAACGTCTGCAAGCTCTGTCGCCGCGAAGGCGCCAAGCTCTACCTCAAGGGCACCCGCTGCGACAGCCCCAAGTGCAGCATCAGCCGCCGCGAATACCCGCCCGGTGCGCACACCTGGCGCCGCGGCAAGCCCTCGGCATACTCCTTCCAGCTTCGCGAGAAGCAGAGGGTGAAGCGCTACTACGGGGTGCTCGAGCGGCAGTTTCGCAAGACCTTCGCCGAGGCCGAGCGCCTGCCGGGCAACACCGGTGAGAACTTACTCGTTCTCCTCGAGCGTCGCCTCGACAACGTCGTCTTGAACCTCGGCTTCGCCAAGTCGCGGTACGACGCCCGCCAGATGGTCGTCCACGGCCACATCCAGGTGAACGGCCACAAGGTCGACAAGCCTTCGGCCCAGCTGCGCGCCGGTGACGAGATCACCTCCCGCGAGCGGGAGAAGTCGAAAAAGATGGTCAAGGAGAACCTCGAGTACAACGAGTCCCGGCGAGTGCCGAGCTGGTTGGAGGTCGACAACCAGAAGCCTCTCGGGCGCGTCATCCAGTTCCCCAACCGCGAGGACATCGGGACAACGGATCGCGAGATCGATTTCCGCGAGCAGCTCATCGTCGAGCTTCTCTCGAAGTGATCTTCAGCGCTTGAGTCATACCGTGGCGACGTGCCGAATCGGCTCGTCGCCCGGAGTATTTTTGCGGCCGGACAGGCAGGAGTTCGAACATGCGGATTCGGTGGCGTAACCTGGAGCTCCCCACCCGGGTGGTCGCAGACCAGGATGACCTCTCCGACACCTACGGGAAGTTCTACATCGAGCCCTTCGAGCGAGGCTACGGGACCACGATCGGCAACAGCCTTCGCCGCGTCCTGCTCTCCCTTCTCGAAGGAACGGCCGTCACCTCCATCAAGCTCAAGGGCGTCGACCACGAGTTCAGCTCGATCGAGGGGGTGCGCGAGGATGTCACCGCGATCATCCTCAACGTCAAGAACCTCTTGGTGCGACTGCACACCGACGAGTCGGTCAAGCTGACGATCGATGTCGACAAGAAGGGCGATGTGACCGCCGCCGACATCGAGGCACCACACAATGCCGAGGTCGTCAATACCGACCTTCACATCGCGACCCTCTCGGTCAAGACGCACTTCCAGCTCGAGATGGAGGTCCGCAAGGGCCGCGGCTACGTCACGGCCGAGGAGAACGCCGGCGACGAGCAAGAGATCGGGGTCATCCCGATCGACTCCGTCTTCTCGCCCGTCTACCAGGTCCGGTACCGCACCGAGGACACCCGAGTCGGTAAGTTCACCAACTACGACCGTCTCATCCTCGAGCTCTGGACCGACGGCACCGTCCATCCCGAGATGGCGCTGGTCGAGGCCTCCAAGATCTGCCGCAAGCACCTCAACCCCTTCGTCCAGTATTTCGAGCTCGGCAACGAGCTGCCCGGCGCCGACATCGCCGAGATGGAGGTTCAGAGAAGCAGCAGTGACGACGAAGAGGCCCCCGCTGCCGCCAGCGCCAGCGATGAGGTCCTCGACGCCTCGATCGACTCGCTCGACCTCTCGGTCCGCGCCAAGAACTGCCTCGACGCCGAAGGTATCCGCACCCTCGGCGATCTCGTCGTCCGCGACGAGGCCGATATGCTCAAGGTCCGCAACTTCGGCAAGACCTCGCTGCGCGAGATCAAGAAGAAGCTCGAAGAGCGCGGCCTGTCCCTCGGAATGAAGTAACCAAAGAGAACTCGCAGGAGAACGGCCCGGAGGATCGGGCCCGAGAGAGAACCGAAGAACCATGAGACACCTGAAACGCGGACGGAAGCTCGGACGGTCCGCCTCCCACCGGCGCGCCCTCATTCGGAACCTGACCGCCTCTCTGTTCCTGCACGGCCGCATCATCACCACCGTGGAGAAGGCCAAAGAGGCGAGGCGCTTCGCCGAGGCGCTGATCACCTTCGCGCGCAAGGGTCACGCGGCGGATACCCAGGAGAAGAAGCTCCACTACTTCCGCCAGATCCATTCGCGCCTCGACCACAAGGATGCGACCCGCAAGGTATTCAACGAGATCGGGCCCGCCATGGCCGAGCGCAACGGCGGCTACACCCGTATCCTCCGCCTCGCGAAGAATCGCCTCGGCGACAACGCTTCCCAGGCCGTCTTCGAGCTCGTCAACCACGATCCGCAAGCCGCTGCCGACGCGAGCTGATTCGGCTTCAGCCGCTCGCCGCCCCGCGCCCGAAGATCCTGAGCGCGGGGCCGCCCGCCTCTCGACCTCGGAGGCCCCATGACCCCGCTCCTCGCCTACATCGGACCCTCGGGCCCCTCCGTCTGGCCCCTCAAGTCCTGGGTCGGCCTCGGCGTCTACCTCCTCGTCTTCGTCCTCGCCTTGTGGGCCATCTACCGCATCGCCAAGCCCCTCATCGAAGACGCCGAGAGCCAAGCCGAAGAAGACAATGGCGGTCCTCAATGATGGGAAGCCAGTGAGGCGGCCCAGCCGAGGCGCGGAGCGCTTTCCCTGGATCAGCCCGGAGCGAAGCCCCGTCCCAGCGTGGCCGGCCCGAGAACATCAAGTGATCCAAGCCTTCACCCAAACCGAGGCGCGGAGCGCCAGCCCTGGATCGGCCCTGGGCGAAGCCCCGGCTTCGAGGCGAAGGCTCTGACTGTCCTGGGACAGCATGTTCCTTTCATCAAAACTACCCGAGGCCCGAAGGGCCGGCAGAGCCAGTCCCCTATGAACGGTCACCCCAAACGCGCCAGGCAAGGCCGCCCCAACAAGGGACGCGGACCTCGCCGTCACGCCCCGGTCCGATGGCCTGAGGTCGAGCCCGACCTCGAATGGCAGGTCGGCATTCGCCGCCTAGCCAGGCGCTCCCGTGACGAACGCGGCCGGCTCTACGTGCCGCAGCTCCTCGTCGTGGTCGAGAAGCCGGAAGACATGCTCGTTCGCGCGGTCGTGCTTCCTTCCGATCCGAAGGACCCCGAGTGGCGCCGGGCATTCAAAGAGGCCGTCGAGAAGCCCCGTTTCGGGGATCCCAGGCTCCCCGAGCATCTGACCGTCGAGACGCGCGACCTCTTGAAGGCCTACTCCGGTGGGCTCCCCAGAGAGCTCCGGCTCCAGACCGGCCCCGTCGAAGGCGTCGATCACTGGTGGAGCGAGCTCGCCCTCGAGGACGTCGAGGAAGCCCCGCTGCCCGATCCGGTGCGATGGCCCAGGGATTTCTGGAACGACCGAAACACGATGTGGGCCGGGGCGACCTGCCTCCTCAAGCGCAAGCCTTGGGAGATCTCGACCCACTGGCAACCGATGCTGATCGATCTCAACCGCTTCGGCCGAGAGCAGGTGGTCGCCGGCGCGATCGGTCACCGGGGCGCCGAGGACGGCATCTTCGTCGTCGACAGCCTGATCGACTACGATCTCCTCGCCGAGACCTTCGGCGAGGGCCCACCCAGGTGGTGGGCCGGCGGTGTTCACGTTTTGGCGCTCACCCTCGAGGAGCCCGACGAGCTCCCGCCGATGCGTGTCAAGGAAGCCTTGGCCGGTGGCTGGGAAGCCTACGACGAAGGCGTCATCCCGGTCCTCTACCAGCTCGACGAGCACGGCCGCCGTCAGGAGGCGACGACCGACGACTGCCTCACCCTCGCGGTGTGCGCCGAGGCCCTCTCTCGCTTCACCGTCAAGCACCGCCAGATCTTCGACGCCGTCTTACCCCCGGCCCCGCAAACGGTCGAGATCGAGCTCGAAGACACCCTCCCAGGAGAGATCGTCACCGTCACTTGCCCACCGCCCGGATAAGAAACGGGCACCGTCCAAGACGTCCAGCGCTTTCCTGATGCTCCGAGGAGCACACAGGGGCATCCCCGAGTAGAATAGGAGCCTCTCGGCCAGGCGACCGGTATCTCCGGCAGCCCGATTTGGAAGCCGACCCGAGAAGAGAGAGGGACTTCTCCCACTCTATCGACGGGACTATGTCACTTGGATCTCGAGGATGGCCGACCTGCACCGACTTGTGTGGAGTGGCGGAAGCCTCTCTCTTTGAACACGAGTCGAAGGACAGGATGCACGAAAAAACGACCTCTCCCACCTCGCTCGAGCAGTGCCGAGCCGCAGTCGCCCCATTCGAATTGCCGGATCACCGGCGAGCCCTCTGGCAAATCCTGAACACGCTGGGCAGCTACGTCGTCCTTTGGGCGCTCGTGCCCTGGGCCCTCGCCATCTCGTGGTGGCTGGCGATTCCGATCGTGCTCTTGGGTGGCGGACTGCTCGTCCGCATCTTCATCATCTTCCACGACTGTAGTCACGGGTCCTTCCTTCGATCTCGACGAGCGAACCGTTGGCTCGGATCCGTCTGCGCGTGGTTGGCGTTCACTCCCCCATACCAGTGGGGCTGGGAGCACGCTCGGCATCATGCGACGTCGGGAGACTTGGACCGTCGCGGAGCAGGCGACATGTGGACACTGACCGTCGAAGACTACCGTTCCGCCTCCAAGTGGAAGCGTCGCGCGTATCGTTTTGCACGGAATCCACTGGTCCTCTTCGTGATGGCGCCCATCTTCATCTTCGTCGTGATTCAACGGTTCCTGCCTCCACAGTCCAGCCAACGTGAGAGACGATCGATCTGGGCCACCAACGTCGCCGTCGTCGCCATGGTCGCAGCGATGATGTGGGTCGTCGGGCCGCTGACCTATCTCGTCATTCAGCTCGGCATCATGGCAGTCGGGGGGAGCGCAGGCGTCTGGCTCTTCTACCTGCAGCATCAGTTCGAGGACGTGTATTGGGAGCGACACGACCAGTGGAGCTATACCGAGGCCGCCCTTCGAGGTAGCTCCTACCTGAGGCTGCCGAAGATCCTACAGTGGTTCTCGGGCAATATCGGCTTCCATCACGTGCACCACCTCAGTCCGAAGATTCCGAACTATCACCTCGAGCGCTGCCATCGCAGCGATCCGATCTTCGAAGACGTCCCGACGCTGGGATTCCGCGAGAGCCTTCGGTCAGCATTCCTCGCCCTCTGGGACGAGTCCGAGGGAAAGCTCGTCAGCTTCCGGCGAGCTCGCGCCTGAGTGTCTCGCCGGGACCGTCCGGGTCGTGCGCCCACCCCCTGAGCGGCGAAGCTCAGAGGCACTTCTTTGAGCTCCTCGAGAGCCAGCGCCGAGGCGAGGTGCAGGGCGTTCAGGGTCTTGACGACCGTGGGCATTGCAGCAGCGGCCCGCTCCAGGATCTTGGAGTCCAGAGTCACGAATCCCACGGAGCGCTCGATCTTGACGAGCTGATCCAGTTTCCACTTCCTCGTCATCGAGAGAGCCTTCCAAACGCAGCCTGTCCAAGACTCTCCTCTCAAAGATTCCAGACCTTCAATCGACCGCGTTGGCGAAGTAAGACCTTGAGCACGATGCTCGTGTCGAGACGTTCATCGATCCGAGCGCGATTCAGAGAGGATCTGGTCGAGGTCGATCCGCTTCTTGAGCTTGACTCCGCTCACTCGCCCGATCTCCTGAGGAGACCCCTTCGGTTCGGTGACTTGGAGAAAATCTCGCTTCGTCGAATAGGGGACCATGAGTGCGATCGGCGTCTTCCGATCCAGGACGATCACCCCCGCTTGACTGCATCGAGGTAAGCGCTGAGCTTGGCCTTGAACTCAGAGATGCCTGCTTTCATGCCCTGACGATGACCCGTTCAGGTCAAGTCGTCAAGGTCGCTGGGCGGCACCGCCTCCGCACCAGCATCGCCAAGCACCAGACCCCCATCGCCGAGGCGATGTGCTTCAACGTGTGACCGCTGACGTATTCGGTCGCCCGGAAGACCTCCGTGTCAACCGTCTCCAGCAGCTTGGCCAAGGCGTAGCAGGCCAAGCCGAGAACCCAATACGTGGTCCCGGGTGCTCGTCTCGGGAACAGCACGAGCGAGGCAGCGATCACCAACAGTGATCCGTATTGCAGCGCACCGTAGGGACGGATCTCCCCGGTAGCTGCCCAGAAGAGTACCGTGGCGGGTCCGAGCAGGAGGAGCGGGATGAAGAGCGTCTGCGCCCATCGTCGGCTGAAACGCTCGGAGATCGCAAGCGTCAGCAGTGCGGCGAATGCGATGGACATCGGCAGCCGGTCCCAGACCAACCGGTCTCGACTCGGTGCGAGGTGATAGGCGGCGGAGCCGAAGGCGACCGAAGCCGTGCCGGAAAAGAGCGCGATGAAAGCCCAGCGGTCTGGCCAGGCAGGAATCGGGCATGTACCTTCCCGTCGCCGCATCGCCCACATCCCAAAGACTCCGACCACGAGGAAGGGAAGGTTTGAAAGGACGTCCCAGGCATTCGGTATCCCTAGCCACGATCGCTGATCGGCGTAGGCGAGGATCATGACCTTTCCCCTCGTTTCTGCTGCAACTTGCGCGGGTGCTTGTTGAATACTGACCTGAAACATGCCTCCCAAACCAGAGCCCGCGCGACCGAGACGGGAAGACGCCATAGAGCTGGAAGACGCTTTCTCGACGGTGCTCACCGTCGAGTTGAGAAGTTCCGAGCAAGGGGCCGCTCGGAGTGCGCTGTCGTCGTAACGGCGGCCCCGGCCCAAGCTCACACGCAGTTGCTCTATTCAGGAGACTGGGTCTTTGGCTCGCTCGACTTGGGCACTCCATCGGAAGGCGGGCCAGGTTTCACCACCTGTATGCTCCCGGACACGAACGAGCTCGCCCTCATACTGAAACAACACCCGTCACACCACCAAAGAGAAACCCGACATGAACGACCTCGAACCGGAATCTCTGGGCCAAAGCGTCAAGGATGCCCTGAAGGAAGAGGGCAAGCGCTGGCTGCTCTGGGCGATGGGTGGCGCGGCCGTCGGCGCGATCGGGCTCGGCCTGCTCGGGTTCCAGTTCGCCGGCCTGACCGGGCTGGGCCTCGGCGCCCTGATCGGTGCTGCTCTGGGCGCCGTCGGAGGCTGGCTGTTCTACCTGTGGGCGACGACGTTCTGAGCCCGAGCCCGTCGCCTCACTGCAACACCAATCGCTCGCGGCCGACGAGGCCTTCCAGCTCGCGGCAGAAGTCGTCGGTGGGGGAGACGTAGAGCCTGCGGCCGACTCGGATGAGGTCGTGGCCTTCTTCTGCGTCGATCCGCAAGTAGACCGGTGTGTCGCCGCTGTGGGTCTCGAAGAGCGCGCGCAGCTTCTCGAGTAGCTCGCCTTGGGCCTGCAGCGAGTCATCGACGCGCAAGACCACCCGCGAGACCTCGGTCCTCATCGCGTCGGCGATGGGGAGGATCTCGGAGACCTTGATCGAAGGCTCCTCACGGGCACGGTCGACTTGGCCGCGAATGACGACGATGCTCTCGTCTTGGATGTGGTCTTTGAACTGCGCATAGCCCGCCGCGAAGATCACGCAGCCGACGTTGCCGTCCAAGCCCTCAAGCTGGAACAGCGCCATCTTCTCGCCCTGGTGCTTGCCCTTCTTGATGAGCACCGGACGCACGCCCGTGATCATGCCGCCCAACTGCACCGGCTCGCCGTCATCGAACTCCGAGAGCTCGGGTATGCGCGCGCTGCTCGCCGCGCGAAGGGCCGACTGGTATCGCTGGAGCGGGTGCCCCGACACGTAGAGCCCCAGCGTCTCCTTCTCGAAGGCGAGGCGCTCGCTCTCCTCCCAGTCGGGGATGTCCGGGAGAGCCGCGTCGGGCTCGGGCTCGTCGCCGGCGGCCTCGAAGAGATTGCCTTGACCGCTGCGTCGATCGGCTTGTGTCGCCGCACCCATCTTCATCGCGTCCTCGATGCCGGCTTGCACGGCGGCGCGATTGTCGTGGACGGAGTCGAAGGTGCCGCACTTGGCGAGGGCCTCGAGCGTGGCCTTGTTGACCTGCCGCGTGTCGACCTCCTCGCAAAGTTGGAACAGGCTACGGTACTGGCCACCGACTCGCTCGCGGGCCTCGACGATCAATTCGACCGCGCGACGGCCGACGCCCTTCACGGCCGCCAGGGCGAAGCGGACACCCTCGGGCGTGGAGCTGAAATCGGCGACCGACGCGTTGATGTCGGGCGGCAAGACCGAAAAGCTCAGGCGCTTGATCTCGGCGACGTACTCTTTGACCTTGTCGGAGTTGTCCATGTCGCAGGTGAGCACCGCGGTCATGAACTCGGCGGGGAAGTGCGCCTTGAGGTAGGCCGTCTGATAGGTGATGAGCGCGTACGCGGTGGAATGCGACTTGTTGAAGCCGTAGCCCGCGAAGTACTCCATCATCTCCCAGATCTCGGTGGCGACCTTCTTGTCGACCCCGTTGGCGGCCGAGCCATCGATGAACTGTTGGCGAAACTTGGCGAGCAGCTCGGGCTTCTTCTTGCCCATCGCCTTGCGCAATGAGTCCGCCTCGTTGAGCGAGAAGCCGCCCATGACGTTGGCGATGCGCATCACCTGTTCTTGGTAGATGAGAACGCCCATCGACTCGGCGAGGACCTGCTCGAGGATCGGGTGCTGATACTGCACCTCTTCTTCGCCGTGCTTGCGTCGCACGTACAGATCGTCCATGCCGCTGCCGAGCGGGCCGGGACGATACAGCGCCAAGACGGCGATCAGGTCCTCGAATCGATCGGGCTTCATGCGCGTGAGCAACTCGCGCATGCCGCGGGACTCGAGCTGGAACACCGCGATCGCATCGCCGGCCGCGAGCTTCTGGTACGTCAGCTCGTCGTCGAGCGGCAGGTGGTCGATGTCGATCTCGACGCCGCGCGTCTCTTGGATGACCTTGCGCGCCTTGTCGATGATCGTGAGCGTCTTGAGCCCCAAGAAGTCCATCTTGAGCAGCCCGATGTCCTCGAGGATGTTCATCGGGTACTGCGTGGCGAGGTCGTCGCCGTTCTTGTAGAGCGGGACGTACTCCATCAAGGGCTTGTCGGCGATCACCACGCCGGCGGCGTGGGTCGAGGCGTGTCGGCAGAGGCCTTCGAGCTCGAGCGCGATGTCGAGGAGCTGCTGATGCTGCTCGGACGAGTCCCGCACGTCCCGCAGCTCCTTGTCGTCCTCGAGCACCTTGGCCAGCTTCGTGCCCGGAGTGCCCGGGATCTTCTTGGCGATGCGATCGACCTCGGGGAGCGGGATGTCGAGCACGCGGCCGACGTCGCGGATGACCGCACGCGCCGCCATCGTCCCGAAGGTGATGATCTGAGAGACGTTGTCGTGCCCGTACCGATCGCGCACGTACTCGATCACCCGCTCGCGCCCGTCGCGGCAGAAGTCGATGTCGATATCGGGCATCGAGATGCGCTCGGAATTCAAGAAGCGCTCGAACAAGAGGTCGTACTTCAGGGGATCGATCTGCGTGATGCCGAGCGCATAGGCGACGAGGCTGCCGGCTGCCGAGCCGCGACCCGGCCCGACCGGGATGCCGTGCTCGCGCGCATAGCTGATGAAGTCGCTCGTGATGAGGAAGTAGCCCTCGAAGCCCATGTTCGAGATGACGTCCATCTCGTAGTCGAGCCGCTTGCGGACCTCATCGCCGTAGGTCTGGCCGTAGATCGCCTGGCAGCCCTCGTGGCACATGCGACGGAAGTAGGCGTTGAGCGTCTCGTCGGTCGGCACCTGGAAGGTCGGCAGGTGATGCTTGTCGAGATCGAGCTGGATGTCGACCAGCTCGGCGACGCGCAGCGTGTTCTGCACCGCCTCCGGCTTGTGCCGGAAGACCTGCAGCATCTCCTCCTCGGTCTTGAAGTAGAACTGCTCGGTCTCGAGCTTGAGGCGGCTGGAGTCGTTGAAGACCTTTCCCGTGGCGATCGCGATCCGCACCTCTTGCGCCGTGGCGTGGTTGGGCTCGAGGTAGTGGATGTCGTTGGTCGCGACGGCATAGGCGCCGAGGTGATCGGCCAAGCGCTCGAGGCCGCCCAGGACCTTTTTCTGCTGCTCGAGCCCGTTGTCCATGAGCTCGATGAAGTAGTTCTCCTTGCCGAGGATGTCGCGGTAGGCGCCCGCCACCTCGACCGCTTCGTCGAACTTGTCCTTGCTGAGGTTGCGGACGATCTCGCCGCTGAGGCACCCCGACAATCCGATCAGCCCCTCGCTGTGCTGCGCGAGCAGCTCGCGGTCGATGCGGGGCCTGCGGTAGAAGCCGTCGACGTAGGCGAGTGAGGAGAGCTTGGCGAGGTTGTGGTAGCCCTGGGCGTTGCGGCAGAGCAGCGTCAGGTGGAAGGTCGCGTTGCCCGGCTCGTTCCCCTTGGCCTTGTGGTCGCGCTCGGCGACGTACGCCTCCATCCCCAGGATCGGCTTGAGGCCCTTCGACCTCGCCTTCTGGTAGAACTCGATCGCCCCGAACATGTTCCCGTGGTCGGTGACCGCCAGCGCCGGCTGACCGGCCGCGACCGCGGCATCGACGAGCTTGGGGATCGTCGGCGTGCCGTCGATCAGGCTGTAGTGGCTGTGCACGTGCAAGTGGACGAAGTCGGACATGGTCTCCGGTGTCTCGCGCGGGGGTGTTCTGGGTGAGCAGGGGGTTGGACGAGCAGTCTACCAAAACCGACTCGGGTCGAGGCGTGACCGGAACCCAGAGCTCGCGCGCCCGAGAACGCGGGCGTCTCGCTCGCCTGTCTCAAGGAAGACGCAGGCCTACTTCATCCCGGCTGAAGCCGGGGAGCCAACCTGACTGAAGTCAGGGGATACGAAGACCACTCGGTTCTGCTCAGAGCCTGTCGGGGATCCTAGGTAACCTTGAAAATTGGATGTCTACCTTCCAATTTTCGAGGTCAGACCTGCGCTCCGAAACCAGAGCCCGCGCGACCGACCCGGCGACCACCGATCGACAGCCGCTCTTTCGACGGTACCGGCAATCGAGCAGAAGAGCCCCGAGCAACGTGCGATCGGAGAGAGTCGGTCGGAGTCCTTCGACTGATCCGCGCGCAGGTACTTCGAAGTTGAGCGTTGGACGTCGAGCCGTTGGAAGTTCCATGAGGCCCAAGCTCGCTCGAGAATGCTCTCACTCACAGATTGGGTCCTGGACTCGCTCGACTTGGGCACTCCGACGAAGCGGCTCGCTCGACTTGGGCACTCCACCGCACCCCGCCTCACACTCACTCACTCCCGAACGAGCTCGATGATGTGCACCAGGCGCTTCGGATCGATGATCTCGATCACTTGCGGCTCGATCGGTGCGTATCCTTCGATCTTCGGGACCTCGAACCGGTAGCGGCCGGGACGATCCACGATGACGACCGGGGCGCCGCCTTGCATCCCGAAGCCGGAGCGCTTGCCGTCTCCGTCCAAGTGCTTCAGGTCCAACGTCGAAAGGCCCGGGAACGGTACTCGCCGCTCGCCGTCCTTCAGGATCACGGTGAGCGGGTACGTCGGGCGCACTCGCAGGGTGAACGTGCTCGGCGATTGGCCGACGGGAGCCCGAGCAGGGGCGTGGGTGAAGCTTCCAACCGCATGGAGGTCGACCTCGCCCATCGGGGCGATCAGCTCGAAGCGCCCGGTGTCTGGATCCTTGATCGCGTTCGTGCTCTGGGAGCCGCTCGGCGGATCGACGGTTCGCCAAGAGAGAGACGCTCCCTCGGCGGGCAAGCCGGTCGTCTCGTCGATGATCTCGACCGAAAGCTCGCCGGGCGGCTCGACCTTCAGCCGAGCATCGTAAACGCCGGCCGGTCCGACCTCGACCAGGATGCGGCAATTCGGCTCTTGGATCGCCACCTCGTACTGACCGCTCGAGACCTCACCGGCGTCCCAGGAGTAGACGTCGCCCTGCCTCTCCATCTCCGCGATGGGAAGCTGCATCCGAGCACCCCCGAAGGCGCGCTGGCCGACCCGGGTGATGATCAAAGCTTCATTCCGCTCTCGCCAGTACGGAGGCAAGACCAAGGTTCCGGCAAGGTGAGACGGCACCGGGAGATCGGTGTCCTCGATCGTCAGGACGACTTGCGCTTGCTCATCGGGCGCGGCGACGAAGGTCGCTTGGGCCAGTATTCTCGGGCTGTCCCACCAATCACCAAGCTCGATCGAGACCGTATGCTCCACCGGGCGAAGCCCCTCCAGGATCATCTGACGCTTCCCTGCGGCGCTTCTCTTCAGGTCCGGCGCGCGCTCGAGCCCGCCGAGGCGAAGGCGCAAAGCCGCGCCCTCAGGAGGCGCCGCTCCCTCGACGATCACCTCGGCGCTCGCGCCTCGCTCCAGCTCGACTCGGTACTCCTGGGCCTTCGAGAAGTCCACCTGCACCGACGACCAAGAGTATCCCTTGGCGCCGACCTGGAGCCGCGCGCTCTTCTGCTCGGCGAGGCGAGTCGTGGGGGCGACCTCGATGGGGGACCGGCCACCCGTCACGAGCGGATCGCTCCCCGGGTCCGGGTACGCATTCGTGCTCGGCAGGAACAAGTCGGGAGGAGCCGCGACGACGAGGACGTCATCCAGGTGAGCCTGGGTCGTGGTATCGACGACGACGAGCGTGATCGCGGGAGGACGATGAACGTCGATGACGATCGCGCCCGCGCCGGTGGCATGGCGCTCGTGCAAGCGGATCGGGACGGCCGCCGAGCCGGCGAGGGTCACGCTGCCCACCTCGATCGCTCGGCCGCCGTCGAGCTCCAGGCGAAAGTGGCCGCCCGTCACCGGGACGAGCCGGTGCTCCCCGGTATCCTCCTTCCAAACGATCAGCTCCGCCACGCCGTCGAGATCGTCTTCGATCCGACCATCGCCGTGGATCAACCGAAAGCGACCCTCGGCGACATCCGCCGGAGCCTCGCCAGCGCTCGCCTCGGTCTCGACCTCCTCCGTGATCGGCGGCGTCTCCCCCTCGACAGCATCGGTCAAGAGCCGGGACGGTGAGGTGCGCTGATCGGGGAGAATGCTGACCGGCGGCTCCGGCGTGACCATCTCGGGCGACTCCGGTGGACTGTCCCCAGAGACGGCGACGTAGATCATCGCCCCCAAGGCGATCAGAGCGAGGATGACGGCGGACGAGGATTTGGGCGACAAGGCAAACCTCCGGAGCAGCGTTCTGACTCAACGACCTAGAACGCACCGATCGCGCCCTCGGGATCAAAAGAAAATCGACGGCCAGGCAATCAGCCACCGCGGCTTCGCCCCGGCCGCATCCAGGGCCGCCGCCCTGCGGCTCGGTGCCTTCCGCCCGTGCATCGCTTCGTACGCCGTCATCGACGGGGAGCTGGGGCGACCTGCCTTCATTTGATCAAAGCTTCGGCCGGTGCGCTGGCGGACGCAAACTCGGGCAGGGGCTGGGCCAGAGCCAGCGCTCCGCGCCTTGTTCTCGGATAGAGTGAGCGGCGGACGAGCTTCGATGTCCGAGGCTCCCGGTTCTGCCGTACGACGGACCTGCGTTGCGCCTCGACCTCACGGTGGCTCGGCCCTAGAATGGACCGACTTGGAACCCCGGGTCCGTGCTGCGCGGACCGCCCACCATCCCGTGAGGGTGCGAATGACGACACGTCTTCTCCTCGCCTCGCTGCTCCTCCTGGCGGCATGCGGCGGGCCGGCCATCGACGAGAGCAAGAAGAACGAGCTCAAGGCGCGCTGGCAGCTCTTCCTGGCCGATTCTCCCGATTGGCCCGAGGCGCGCGCCTGGTGGCTCCAGCAGGAGCCGGCGGCGGTCGATTTGCTCACGCTCAATCTGCTGCAAGCGATGGTCAGCGACCACGTGCAGTACCGCAAGGAGATGGGAGCGCGAGCCGGGCTGGTCGACTTCTCGGATCAAGCGCCCGATCCGGATCGCCTCTGGCGAAGGGCGCAAGCCGAGATGGTCGATCTGCCCGAGCTGTCACTCGGCGTGCTCATCGAGACGCTCCGTCGCAGCGATGCCGACGTCAAGGACCTCATGACCTCGACCTTCGCGCGCATCGGTCGGCCCGCTTTGCCTCGCCTCGAGCAAGTCCTGAAGGACGAGTCGGAGCAGCAGCCGCGCATCGTGGCAACTCATGCGATTGGCCGCATCGGCGCCGAGGATCCTGAGGCGACCCCCGAAGCCCAGCGCATCCTGATCTCGCTACTGAAGAGCGACGACGACTGGGCCGTGCGCGGCGAAGCGGCTCGAGCGCTCGGGAGCTTCACGTCCACGACGGCGGTCTCGGCGCTTGCGAGCGCGCTCACTTCGGACACGGATCCGTTCGTCCAGACCAAGGCGGCCGAGTCGTTGGGGCAGATCGGCGGCGAGCCGGCGGAGCGAGCACTGGTCGCGGCGTTGCCGGTGATTCAGCGCGCGAATGACCTCGATCTGCTGCGTGCGGTCGGGCGAGAGCTGAGACGACTTTCGGGGAAGCGCTTGCCGAACGACCCGAGGATGTGGCAGCAATATCTCACGGAGCGGTACGGCAGCCCGCGCTGACGCGGGCTTCGACGGCGAGGGAACATGGACTGGAAGCTGGGACGGCAAGCGACGGCCTGTCGGTCGTGCGAAAAGGCCTTCGAGCCCGAGGCGATCTACTTCACGGTGCTCCTCGAGCAGAACGAGGAGTTCGAGCGGATCGACATGTGTCCGGACTGCTTCGCAGTCCGGGAAGCGCCTCCCGACGACTTCTTCTGGAAGGGCCGGCGGCCGGCGCCGCAGGGCGAGCAGGAGCGCCGCGTCGACTTCAATGCCGTGAAGGCCTTCCTGAGGAAGAGCCGCAACGAGACCAGCATCGCCTACCACAGGCTCAACTACGTCCTCGCCTTGATCCTCGTGCGCAAGAAGATGCTGCGCATGAAAGAGATGGTCTCGAGAGGCCGCGACGACTTCATGAAGGTGCAGTTCACCAAGGAGGACGAGGTTTTCGAGATCCCCGTCCCGCAGCTCACCGAGAAAGACGTCGCCGAAGTCCAAGCCAACCTGATGGACCTCTTCCGACAGCACGCCGCCCTCGACCCGAACGAAGACGAGGACGCCGAAGGCGAAGCCGCCGAAGTGGAGGGCTCCACCGAGGAGATCCCGCCCGACGACGAGCTCATCGAAGAAGAGGCCGAGGAGCCCAACGTCTCGACCGTGCCGTAGGGAGCGCAGGCGTCAACCACTGGGAGCGCGGGCGTCCCGCCCGCCCGGATCAACGCGGCGGCGTGCCGTTCCTCGTAGGTCCGCGATGAGTGGCTGACGAAGGTCGATGACGATCGACGAGTCACGAACGGGGTCGATTGCGATCGAAGAGGGACGAAGCTCGAGCCGTTGGCACCGAGCCGCGGAGCGGCGGCGCTGGACTAGCCCGGGGCGAAGCCCCGGTTGGCACCGTTCACTGGAAGCTCGCCCGCGTGGTCGCTTCCGGGAACACCTCGACCCGAAGCGCATCGTCGGGGGGATCTTCGCGGGGTGATCGGCCTTGCCAGATCCGGACCATCCCTGCCGGGACATCTTCGAGTTGGCCTGTACCGTCCGGGCCGATCGTCCCGGATCCTCGGACCGTCAGCTCTCCTCGGCCGTTCCAGTGGAAGAGGATCAGGGGCGACTCCTCGTTCGATGTCATCCCGTCGACCTCGATGCGTCCGACGGGGATGTCCCAGCTCTTCGGAGGCGAATCGGCGAGGACTTCCATCACGTCACGAATCCTCAGCTCGCCGGCTGCACGGGAGAAGGTGATCTCCTCGAGTCCGACGCGACCGACGTCGAGCTCGAAGTTTCCCTCCGAATCGAGCTCTGTGGAGTGAGATTCGGTGGAACGGCCGCTCACGCGAATGGCGTTCATCGATGCGGCGGTCCACCCGGCCATGCTTCCGCTCCCGTAACGGAGACGACCTTTCAGAATTGCGAAGGCCTCCCGAAGGTCCAGGTCGAATGTCCCCGCCTCACCTTCCTCCAGATGAACGTTCCAATCGGGCTCGAGCACCTTCGTCTCATTTGGCCCGTGCGCCGAAGCGTCGTGACCGGGATCGCCGAGCTCGAGAATGGAGAACGACATCCCTTCCGATGCGACCTGGTCCGCCCCGAGGACGTCGACTCGCCAGGGGCCGGGAGTGAGCGAATCGAATCGATAGGACCCGTCGGGTCCGATGGGCGTCGTCACGGGGAAGCCGTCCCCTCGGGAAGCCGAGACGACCAGATCACCATGGTCGAGGTGAGACGGAAGCAGAGCCCGCCCCTCGATCGAGCCGGGGATGCCCAGCCGGATCCGAAGGTCTTCAGGCAGGCGAGATGGATCGAGCTCGATCGGACCGAGGTCTGCGGGAGGATGTCCGTCTGCCTCGGCACGCACGACGTAGCGTCCTGGCTCGGAGATGCCGACTTCGAAGCGGCCGTCGGGGTCGGTCGATACGGACTGGAGCGGGCTCGACTCCTGGTTCGTCCACAGGCCCAGCCGAGGATCGGTGCTGCAGTACGGACACGTCGTCGCGCGATACAGCCTTACCCGAGCTCCCGCGACGGGGCGGTTCTGGAATGTCACCGTCCCCCTGGCACGAGGATGCGGAACCAGCTCGACGCGAAGCGGAGAAGGCAAGTCGAAGGGATCCAACGCTCCTCGCTCGAAAGGGGCGTACCCATCGGCTCGCACCTCGAGGGTGAAGGACTCTCGAGGAACGCGAAGCTCGGTGAACCCGGGTTCCACGTTCAGGACGGCGTACTCGTCGCCTCCCAAGCGGACGCGCGCGCGATTCGCGGGCTCGACTCGGGATGCCGAACGAAGGAGCATGGCGATGTCGAGCGCTGCCATCTCGTCGCTCGCGTCGACGGGCGTTCGGAACAGCCTTGGTCGAGCAGTTCCTCGCCTTTGCCCGAGACCCGTCGCGACCAAGGCTGTTCCGAACGCCCGTCGACGCGAGCGACGAGATGGCAGCGCTCGACATCGCCATGCTCCTTCGTTCGGCATCCCAAGCGGACGCGCGCGCGATTCGCGGGCTCGACTCGGGATGC
>JAVJTD010000387.1:0-36374 GCA_040219065.1 Planctomycetota bacterium | reverse complement strand
GCCAGGTCGAGGTCGCCATCCTGATCGAGATCACCAACCGCGACGTCGACCGGGCCGCGCTCCAGATCGAACCGGTCGGTCATCGCGAACTGGCCCGGGCTAGTCTGAGAGAACATCGTCAGGCTCGAGCCTTCACCCGTGAGGGCGGTGCCCGAGGCGGCGCACAGGATATCGAGGTCCCCGTCCTGGTCCAGGTCACCGACGGCGACGGCCCTTGCTCCGTGGGTCGTCACGGGGTCGCCCAGAACCGGACCGGCGACGAAGGTCCCGGGTCCGCTCTGAAAGAAGACATGAAGGTCTTCAGAGATGTTGCTGACCACGACGAGGTCGAGATCGCCGTCTCCATCGAGATCGCCCTTGGCCAGATCGAAAGGACCATCGCCCGAAGGGAGCGTGACGACCGAGTTGCCGAAGACGGGAAGTACCTCCTTGGCCACGCGCGAGCTGCTGTCGATGCCGGCCTCCGAGTCGACGGGCGTGAGCCGGATGAACACCCGCCCTCCGGGAGCGTCGCTCGAGTCCCAGGTGAAGACGCCGTCCGCTCCTTCAGGGGCGGCCGGAAAACGCGCCGGCAGCTTCGCGGCCGCTCGCCAGCGCTTGCTCGGACCACCGGGCACGAAAGGCGGATCGAAGCGAGCCTCGGCGCGTACGGCGCGGGACTCCGGCCGGTACTCTTCGATGCTGCGCACCTGCTCGATGCCGCCGCCGACCATGAGGTCGCCCTGCGCCGGCAGTGCCAAGAGCCGCAGCCCGGCTCTCCCGGTGGTCAGCCCATTCGCTCCGTCCGGCAAGGTCACGCCGCTCGCCGGCAAGATCGCGTAAGCCACCCGGTCCGCGGCGCCGTTCGCATCGAGGTCCGACGCATCGGCGAGGTCGAGAGCGCGAAGCTCGAGCTCCCCGTCGCCGTCGTCTTCGTCCGTGACGACCAAGAGTCGCTGACCGTTCTCGATGGCGATGGAGGTCGGGGCGGGCAAGGCGCCTTGCCCGACACGCACGACGCGAGTTTCGAGGGAATCGAGATGAAGCGAGAGGACGCGATCGGCTCCTTGCTCGGCGATGTAGACGCGGAGCGGATCGATCGGATCCTGAGCCAGCCCGAAGGGGAATTGGAGCGGCCCGCGTGGTGTGGTCGGAGAGAAGAGCTCGAAGACTCTCGGAGCCTCACCCTTGCGATACTCGAGGCGAATCAGTGAGCTGCCCACCGTGATGAGAGCGGCTTCGCGGCTCAGCGGGAGGATATCCCGAATGGTCTCCAGCTCGGTCGAGCCGTCGGCGGTGACGAGCGTCGTGACGCTCTCGAGATCGGCCCGCTGGACTTGCCAGGAGCCGGCGAGGCTCGAGGCGATCAGGACCGCGCCATTGCCCGGCTCCCAGGCGAGGGCGCTCGGTGGACCTGCCGAGGAGTCCGAGACTTCGAGCCCGGTGAAGCGCCCGTCGCTGAGGATCAGCTCTCGCAGACGCCAGCCTCCGGCACCGGGTGCGTCGAGGATGAGCACGTTCTCTCCGAACGGCACGACGCCGATCGGGCTCTCGAGGGTCACCCGCGAGAAGCCCCAGCGCCGAACGAGGGGATCGCGCAAGATCTCGAGCTCAGCGCCGAGCGTCAGCCCTTCTTCGCCGGTCCGGATCAAGGAGGCCGCCGGGCCGGCGAGCTCGGGCAGCCGCGCCCATTGGCTGTCATCGGGCAGGTCCGGAGCGAAGTCGGCCAGGCCGCCCAGCGTGCGCGGGAGCTCGGTGGCGATCTGGAGCTCGCGGCGCCTCACTGGGTCGGCGAGCGCTTCGAGCAGCTCCGCGCCTTCGGGCAGCGGCGGGAACGATCCTGCCTCCGATCGCCACTGGAACACCAGCAGCAGGTCGTCCGCCGGCTCGCCCGTGTCGGTGTCACCGTCGATCACGCGGAAGCTGATCGGAACGCCACCCGACCGGTCCGGATTCAAGAGGAAGTTCTCGGTGTTCAGGATGGCGATCGGAGCGGTGTTGTTGTCCAGGCGGGCGGAGGCGTCGACGATCGTGCCGATCGCGTCCGAGTCGTGCGGCGTCAAGTGCAGGGCGATGTCGAGCTCGGTGAAGCCGACGTCCTTGACCACGTCCCAGAAGAAGCTGAAGGGAGTGCCTTCGGGCGAAGCAACGAGCTGCCGCGTCGCCTGACCCGCGACCGAGGCCGGCAGGTAGCCGAGATCAGGATCGTCGCCCAAGATGTCGTAGCCCACGTCGACGGTCACGAGATCGCCCGACGAGTCGCTTACGATCATGTCGATCAGCGCGATCCCGACGATCTCGCTGGCCGGCACGATCACGTCGCGAATCTCCGGGGCATCATTCCCCAGGTCGCTCGAGACGCTGCGCGATATCTTGTTGCCGAGCTCGCCGCGTCCGGCCTCGGAGACGATCTCCACCTGGAACGTCACGTCCTCGCGGAACTCCGATCCGAGCTGTGAGGCGAAGTCCCAGGAGCGCTGGTGGCGGACGCCGGCGGACGATGTGGCGAGCTGGCTCAGCCCCGGCTCGTCGTCGAGGCGAACCGTCTGCTGAGGACCGCCCCCGATCGCGTAGCTCAGGACGACATCGACAGGATTCGACTCGTTGTCCGTCAGGGTGAAGCCGATCGTCGCCGGGGAGGTCCGCGTCGACTCCACGGTGAGCTCAGCCACGCTGGGGGTGGCGTTCACCGACCCGCCGTCACTCTTGCTGCTCGAGGTCAAGCTGACCGTGCCTCCGCTGATCCAGCCGCAGCCGGCCAAGGAGGACAGCACGAGTATCGCCATCAGTTTGTCGAGGAAGCCGCCGGTCATGTGAGGATCTCCAGGGCGGGGCGCTGCCCCCTGCATCGGAAAGTCGGTCGCCTGCAATGCTACGGGGGGGCGGGCGAGACACAAGATGCCGCAAAGAGGCGCCGAGCGAATCGGGCCGCCCGAAGAAAGACCCGGGCGGCTGCGTCCGGTCACGCAATCTTCCCGGATGCCCTTTCCTCGGCGACGGAAGATTCCTCGAGAATCCCTGACCGGGTTGGAGGCCTCGGGTCTCTTTCGAAGGATCCGAACAGGGACGATCCCACCCGATGCGAAAGGAGACCGGCGTGGAGCTGCATCCCGCTGAGTCACTCGTTCGCTCGGCACTTCATCTGGCCGAGGAGCGCTGCCGCTCGCTGGGCTTCGAGTCCTATTGGCAGCGCTTCTGCGAGCACACCTTCGAGGACGTCAGCTACGCGACCCTGGGAGTGCGGCACGGCATGCGTCCGGCGCGCGCGGCGAGCCAGGTGCGCATCGCACGGCGTTTGTTCCGAGCCGCGCTCCGGCACGAGCTCCGGCGTGAACAGAAGAGCGGTGAAGCGTTCGAAGGTGCGATCCAGGGCTTGGTCCGCTCTCTCGATCACGATCCTGGCTCGTTCGAGGATCTGGCCGGCGACCGCGTCTGCCTTCTCTTGGCGATGGGTCTCGAGCAGCCGAGTCAGCCCCTGGATCTGCTGGTGGGTCGATTGATCGAGCCCGACGGTTCGGCTTGGCTGTCGGAGGTTCTCCGCTACGGACCGACGGCCACCTTCGGTCCGCCGAGGCGTACTCTGGTCCAAGGTACCGCGGACATTCGCGAGCTGCTCGCGATCAAAGAGATGTGCAAGACCTACTTCCAGGTGGCCCCGCGATCCTCCGACCGACTGGCGGCGCTCGTCGGTTACTTCCTCACCGTGGCGGCGGCGCTCTCGCACTACGGCGAGCTCATCACTCGTCAGAGCGCTCGGAAGCTCGATGAGGCCTTCTGGGACCTGACGTCGGCGTTACCCGATCCTTGGTCCGAGCTGGCGAGCAGCGCGGTCGAGCGACTGGCGGAATGCGCCGGCGGCCGGACCGTCTCGAACGAACAGCTACGCCATCGCGGCCCGGGCGAGTAGCTCGCTCCAGGGCTCGGGCGCGACCTCGGCGAGGTCCAGCATGAGCCGGTCCACCTCCTCGCGCGGACGGCTGCAGATGTTCTGGCCGTGATGGGCGAGGGCTCCGGCGATGGCGAGGAAGTAGGCGGCCATGCCGGTCAGGCGGAGCTCGGAGTCGTCGCCCGACGAGAAGAGGACCTTGTCCTTTTCCTTGAGCCGGTCGAGGGCGGGCAGGTCGAGCGATCCATCGAGCAAGCCGGTGGTGACCGAAAGGTCGAAGGGCGGCCGATGGATCAGCTCTCGGAATCGAGCGGCGCCCTTTGGACCGGACAACCGTTGGATCAACCCGCGCGCAGGACCCTCTTCCTTCTCGAGACCGAGGCGCAATAGTCGTGAGATGCGCCAGGATTCGCTCGCCTCACTCATTCTCCGATGGACTCCAATAGTGCCTGGATCTCCCGATCGATCTCATCGGCCTTCGTGCCGTCGCGTCCGACGAACTCGCGCAGCGTTCGAATGAAGCGGCGCTCGGCGGTACGGGCCATGACCGCCGCCTTCTCGGCACTCACGCCGAAGCGCGCACCGAGGTCTCGGTACGGGATCCGCTCGACATGATGCTCGAGAAAGATCTTCCAGTAGGATTCTTGTCCCTTGGAGCGGCAGACGTTCAGGACCTTCTCGCTCGCCTCTTGGACCAAGGACTCGGCAAAGGCGCGATCGATCACTCGTGCCGGCGGCTCGGACGAGGACTCGATCTCTTCGGGCAGGGCATGCCACCTCTTTTGCCTATGCGAGGCGCGCCGCTGCTCCTTCAAGTAGAAGTGGAAGGCGTTGATCAGCCAGTGGCGAAGCCTCTTGTCGCTCGCACGCCAGCGATCGAGGAAGTCCTCCCGCGCGAGCCGGTCGGCAAAGAAGCCGCGAATCACGTCCTCGGCGTCGCCCTTGCCTCGGTAGGAGCTCCCCAGGAACCAGACTCGCAGGCAGCTCGCATAGACGTGCATGATGTGCCGATTGACCGAAGAGCGCCCTCCTTCGCCACCTTCGAGCTGCTCGTCGATCCAGGTCCTCTGCGTCTTCGGGAAGACGTCGCGCTTCATCGGGATCTTCCGTTTGGTGCTGGGAAGCAGGCTGAGAGCGCATCGTAGCCTTTTCGAGTTTTATTGACGAGATGATCGGCGGGATGGCTTTCTTATGAGCGGTTCCGAAGAGAGGACGCACTCCAGACATTCCGGAGTCTTGTACATTGAGCCCTATCGAGGCTCATGCGGCGACGACGGCCAGTGAAAGACGACACCATGGCGACACTCGAGACGGTGCTGCTCCAGCGCGTCGAAGAACAGCTCGGGATGCCCTCGGGCTCTCTCTCCGAGACGGAAGCGGCGAAGAGCGCTTTCGAGAGCGTGCTGGCCGAGGACTTGACCTCCAAGGACAGCCTCGTGCTGCAGCAATGTGAAGGCACCGCGGAGGATCGACTGGACCGGCTGATGGAAGAGCGACTCCAAAGGGCGCTCGACCGGCTGTTGAAAGCGGTATTGCCCGATGGGATTGCACCGCCGATCCGAGTCCATCTGCAGCGCTTGAAATCCGGCGATCACGAGCCGGGAGGTCACGAGTTCGACTCTCCGAGCCATCGCGTGATGATCGCGATCGGGGACGAGGCTGGCTCTGAGCGGCAGCGCTCGGCGTCGACGTTCTTCGAGCCCTTCGATGAGGAAGAGCCGGAGCGGACCGACGGGACGTTCTTCGAGCCGTTCGAAGAGGAGGCGGTGGACAGATCGGAGGTCAGCCGACCCGCTCCCACCGAGTCCGGGTCGCGCGCGTCGACCGTGCCTCTCGACGCGGACCTGGGAGCGATGGAGCGGCGCCTCTCCATCCTGGTCGAACGGGAGCAGCGCGATTCGGCGGGTCTTTGGGAGGGGACGTCTCGATCGGGTCTCGAGGTCGGAGACCTCTTGGGTGGCAAGTACCGCATTCTGCGGCTGCTGGGGAGTGGCGGCTTCGGTGCGGTGTTCGAAGCGCGCGACGAGTCGCTCGGCTCGCGCGTGGCGATCAAGTACCTGAACGCGCGCTCGGCGTCGGCCGATCGGGCCTCGCTCCGCGAAGAAGCTCGCCGCGTCACTCGCCTCAACCATCCCAACATCGTCGATTGGAAGGCCTTCGACGAGCGCGAGGACGGTTCCTATTACTTCGTGATGGAGCTGCTCGAGGGCGAGCCGCTCGACCAAGTGCTCACGCGGGAAGGGCGCTTCGAGCCGGCGCGTGCTTCGCGGCTCATGCTGCAGGTGCTCGGCGCCTTGAGAGCCGCCCACCACATCGGGCCGCGGCAGTCGATCCTGCACCTCGACCTCAAGCCCCAGAACGTGATCCTCGTGCCGGGCCGGACCGCCGAGGACGAGAAGGTCAAGGTCATCGACTTCGGGATCGGGCAGTACTTCGGGACGAGCCACGACGACGCCGATGGGCCGCTGCCCTCGGACGCCACCGGGGAGCTCGATCTCCGAGCCGATGAGGGGGACTCGCTTCTCTTCTCGGGCGGGCGCGCCTCGATCTCGGCGGGCTCGATCGAGCGCACCGGTCCCGGTGGGATCCGCCTCTGCAACTCCTGCACGCCGCAATATGCCTCTCCCGAGCAATGCACGCATCTGAGGCCGATGGGCGATGTGCCCGTGCCACTCGACGGACGATCGGACGTCTACTCGTTCGGGGTGATGTTCTTCGAGCTGCTGGCCGGCGAGCTGCCCTACCAGTCCCCGAAGAACCCGATCGACTGGCTGCGCGTGCATCGCGAGGACGCGCCCAAGAGCTTCGGCGAGTGCGGCGTTCGGGTGCCGCGTCCGCTGATCCAGTTCATCGACAAGTGCATCGCCAAGGATCGGGATCAGCGTTGGGCCGACAGCGCCGAGGCCTATGCCGCCTTGAGCGATATCGTGCACCCGCCCGTCTGGAAGGCGATCGCCAAGGTCACGGTCCCACTCCTGATCATCGTCCTCGCCTTGGTCTGGTTCTTCTGGCCCGACGCCGAGCTGCCGCGCCTGGACCTCTTTTCTCGCGCCGAAGCGGCCGGGGCGGAGGAGCAGGTGGTCGATCGGCTCTTCGTCGGTCCAACGCGGTCGAGCGTCCCGCTCCATCTTCGAGGGTACGAGGCGCCGAGTGGCTCGGTGCCGAGGCTGGTCGAGGAGACCCGCGCCGAGGCTCCGGCGCTTTCGGGTTGGACGGTGAGCTGGACGGGCGCGGACTCGCTGCGATTGGACGTGCCTCCGATCGAGGATCGCCTTCAAAAGACGGTCTACCTCGAGGTGGCGCAGCCCGACGGCACCCGGCGGTACTCCGAGGGCTTCGTCTTGACCGGCCTGGGACCTGGTGCTTGGTCGATCGACTCCGTCGCGGTCGAGGAGATGGACGGACGCGCGCTCGATCCGAGGAACCAGTCCCTGCGCGTCGTGCTGCGAGGACGCGCCGAGGATCTGAGCGGTGTCCGGGTGACGTGCGACGGGCGTGGGTGTGAAGGGGCGCTCACCTCCTCGGACGCCGAGCACACGACCTACTCGGTGCCACTCGGCGAGCTGAGGCTGTCGCCGGGAACGCGAGCGCTCGAGATCATCGCTACCGATGCGACCGGCCGAGAAGCGACCCTCACGCAGACGCTCGAGGTGCACACGACACCGCTCGCCATCGAGCGCTTGGCACTCAACGGTCCTAGCCAAGGGGGCATCTACCTGCTCTACGAGATGTCGCGCCCTCGCCTGGAGTTGAGCCTGAACCGGCGGGCGGATGTCAGTTGGACGGTGATGGACGGAGGCGTGGAGCTCGCGGGCGGCCTGGTCCCTTCGTTCGCGGGCGGACCGTTGGAGATCGACGCCGACTTGGTCAGCTTGAAGGGCGGCCAGGCCTACCAGGCCGTGCTTCAGGTCACGGCCACGGAAGCGCCCTACGTGCTCCACGCCGACGCTGGTCGCGGGAGAGCGACCGCGCGCCTCGAGTACCGACTGAGCTTGCAAGCGCCCAGCCTGACGGCGGGCCTCGTCCTGGACGACGGGGCGTGGGCCCCACTCACCGCCGAGGTCCCGACCTTCACGGCACAGAGGCGATGCCGGTTTCGCCTGTCCCGCGACAACGACGTGCCCGTGCTCGCCGAGCTGAGCTTGTTCACCCGCGATCCGGAGCAGCCGTTGCGCGTCTTTCCGCCGGTGACGCTGACGGGCCCTCGGATCGCCGACGACGAAGTGCTCGATGTCGAGCTTCCCCATGACGGCTCCTTCGAGCTGCGGGCAACGGTGTTCCAGTACGACGCGGAGACGAGAGAGCGCTCTGACGAGGCGGTCTTCTCCCGCGCGCTCCCGATCGTCGTCGACACGACACCGCCGCGCCTCGAGCTGGAAGGGTTGGGAACGGATACGCTGCTGACAGCCAACGTTCCGGGGGCACTTCTGACGGTCTCGGCGGCCGAGTCTCCAAAGACGGACCCGGCGGATCGGATCAGCTTGGACTGGAGTCTCAGTCCGGACGTGCCGGGCTTCGCTCTCGAAGAGTTGCCCGAGTCGATTCGCTCGGGCGAGTCGATGGAGGTGCCGGTCTCGATTGCGGAGCTGGGAGCGGAGTTGGAGATCGACGGCCCGTATCGGCTGATGGTCGAAGGACGCGATCGAAGCGGCAATACCTCCGAAGCGGTCGCCGCGACGTGGACGGTCGCTCGCTCCGGTCCGGTCCTCGCCCTCGAGCGTCCCGAGGTCGGGCTCGGCGACTGGTTGAGTGTCGGAGGCGCTTGGCTCGTGCGGCTGCGAGCGACGGACCTCAACGGGGTGCAATCGGCGACGTGCCGGGTGACTCGAGGGAGCTCCGAGTGGCTCGAGGTCGAGCTGAAGAGCCGGGATCGATCGGAGGGCACGACCATTTGGGAAGGCAGCGTGGTGTTTCCTCCGGAATGGTCAGAGTCCGAGGTCGTCGTGCAGGTCCAGGCGATGGACACACATGGCAACTCGTCGAGGGAGCTCGAGCAGCGGTTCACCCTGCCGGTGATCGTGACGCATGTGCCCGAGATCATCAGAGGGCGAGCCGATCGGGGCCGCATGCGACTCGTCCGGGGCAACGAGTCGGTGCACTTCACGTTCGGTGGACGTAATGACGATGTCGAGAACGACCTCTTCGCGCGGTCCGGCCTGGGCGTTTACAACGCAGGCTCGTTGATGCGCTCTTGGCACATCGAGTATCCCGCCGGAAGCATCGCCGATTTCTACCTCGACGAGCATGAGGTCACGGGCGCGGAGCTCACGCGGTTCCTGCGAGAGGGGTACGCCGACGCGAGCCATTGGCCGGCGGGCGCATCGCCGCCTGGAGCCGAGCGGTTGCGAGAGCTGGAAGCGCGCTTCGCGGCGGCCCCGGATCTTCCGGCGACGGGTGTCGACTGGGAAGAGGCCTCGGCCTATGCGAGCTGGGCGGGCAAGCGGCTGCCGACCTTCGTGGAATGGGAGTATGCCGTGAGGGCCGGTGCCGAGTATCGACCGTATGCCGCGTATCGATCGAGTGCCGAGCGTCCCGAGATCAACGTCGCGGCGGGAGCGAGTGGGGGGAGCGCCTGGCCGTCGGGCCGCGGGGGAGACGTCTCGGCCGCCGGGATCCGGAACTTGTCGGGTAACGTGTCCGAGTGGACCGCGTCACCTTGCTACTTCCAGTCGGGAATCGTCTCGTCGGGTGTCGCCGAGGAGAGCCCGGTCATTCACGCCCGCAAGCATCGACTCGAGCTCTTGGACTCGAGTCGTTTCGAAGGTGCGAGCACGTGCCGCGACTACTGGGTGGTCGGTGGGTCCTATCGCACTCAGAGCTTCGACTTCTCGAAGGCGACGCGCGGGAAGCGCACGATGCGACGCGACGACGTGGGATTCCGATGTGCCGTCTCGGCGGAGAGAGTGCTCAGGGGCCTCGAGAGCGAGTCTCCTTCGAGTCGCCAGTTCGAAGCTGCTGGAGAGGAGTGAGAGATGTCCTGGACGCGAGCGACTCGCCGAGTGGCCTGTTTGCTGATCGGGATCTCTGCCTTCGGCTGTGCGAGTCAAAGCACGGCCGTACGCGATCCTCTCCCGTTCCGAGTGGCGATCATCCCCGTCGAGACGAGTCTCGACCGCACGCTCGAAGCGACCGATTCCATCGAGGACAAGCTCGAGATGCAGCTCGAGGTCGATCGCGTCGCGCTCTCCAACGCGCTCGCCGAAGAGCTCGAAGCGGGCTGCTTCGCCCGGACGGTCGTTCTCGGGTATCCCGAAGACGTCGACGCCGAAACCTTCGCGAGCTGGCCCTTGCACGAGCGAGCCGCTTGGTGGGAATCGGCGGCGAGGGACGCCAAGGCGGATCTGATTCTCGAGTCGAGCCTGGTGTACTCCCCGTACGTCGAGGTACACGACAACAGCCTCTTCTGGCCGAATTTCGTCCTGTTCGGCTTGGGCGGTCCCTTCAGCTTCTTCCTCGCCGATCAGAGCTATCAAGTCGAGGCGCGCCTGCGGTCCCGGCTCATCGATCTGAGCCCGATCTACGATGGCCGCGCCTCGCTGCAGGACGGGCGCTCGCAGCTCCTGCTGGTGCAGCCGGAGCTGGCCGACGTGCCTCTCAGCTTGGTCGACCGTGCCGGCGGTGTCGGACCGTATGCCTTGGGGATCGTGGTCCCGGCGAGCTTCCTGTCCTTGGACAATGAAGTCGTCTTGGCCGAGGTACACGCCGAGGTCATCCGCGGCTTGGGCACCGCGCTCGCCGAGCAGCTCGCCTCGGGCGCCGACAATGTCGTCACGGCCACTCGCCTGTTTCCGTTCCATTGCGTCCCGAGCGACGTCGTGGTCTCGAGAGCTCACGACGGCGTTCGTGTTCGAGGTGAAGTCATCCTGCGTCGCGGCGAGGGCGTGGAGTCGATGGATCAGTTTCAAGTCCGGGCCGGCGAGCAGATGGTCTCGGGCGAGTTCGGTGAAGGGCTCGCGGATACCGAGCTCAGCGCCGCGTCCGAATCCTATTACCGCTACCCCTTCGACGCCACGGTGCCCGCATCACCCGATGCCACCGACATCCGAATCACCTTCTGGGACAGCAGCCGCGAGCGCAACGCCCGCTCGTATACCCTCGCAGTGAAGTGAGCCGAAGAAACCAGAGCCCGCGCGACCGAAACGGGGAGCGGCTCATGAGCTGGGAGCCGCTTCCTCGACGGTGCAGACGATCGAGCGGAGAGGTGCCGAGCAAGGGGCCGCTCGGAGTGCGCTGTCGTTGCAACGGCGACCTGGGGCCTACCCTCACCGAGCGAGCTCAGGCCCCCGGACATCCCTCAGAAGTGGAAGTTGACCGACAAGATCTCCCAGCTCGTGAAGTAGCGCTCGTCGAGGACCTTGTCGGGCAGGAAGTTGAAGTAGATCGCCGTGCCGACGCTGACGTTCTCGATGATGAACACGTCGGCTCCCAAGCCCAGGTTCAAGAGCAAGCCCAGGTCGTCGTCGTCGAAGGGAATGTCGTCGTCCTCGATGTAGGCGAAACCGATGCCCGCCGTTCCGAAGGGTCGAATGCGCGGACCGTCGGTCAGGATCTCGAAGGCGCCCTTCACGTTGAAGGACGGTGCGATGATCTTGTCATCCGAGTCGCGGGCGATCTGCAGCAAGGGACCGATAGCCAAGTGGTCGACGATGTAGAAGTCGGCGTGCCCCACTCCCAGGAACGCATCGGGATCGAAGGTCGCACCGATGCCGAATCCTGCCGAGCCACGGTAGCGCTCGTCGTCGTCATCGTCGTCGTCGTCATCGAGGTCGGTTCGAACTTCGGGAGACTTTTGGTCTTCGTCCTGCAGCGCCCAACGAACCGGCGACTTCGCCTGAAGTGGCTCGACCAATGGCGATTGACGAACGGCGTCATTCCACGCGTCGCGTCCATCCGCTGATCTTGGCTCGGCATCTGGGGCTGATGCCATGGGCGTCTGGCACCCCGCGAGGAGCGTGACGAGTCCGATCAAGATCCCGAATGACGCCAAAGGCCGAAGATCGGTCGTGTGGCGCTCGAACATGGAGGAGTCCTTTCCAGCCGACGTCGTTTCTGGACGAAGGCCATTCTCTTGCAGCCGGTTTCGTGTGACGGGAAAGTGGCCCGCCTGGACGTTGGAGTCGAGACAGGCCGCAGCGACTCAAAGAAATCGATTGTGAAACTGGGCTCGAGCACGCTCGAGCTCCCGAGTCGAGACCGAGTCTCAGCCAGGCGGCGTCAGAAATGAGATGAGCCGCCCCAGCTCGTCCTGGACGTCATTCTCGTCTTGGACGGTCTCGCCCACGAGCTCGATCAGGCGAGCTCTCCAGCGCTGGCGGAGCCGGGACGCTGCCGTCCGAATCGTCCCCTCGCTCATCTCCAGTCGCTTCGAGAGATCGGCGTAGGGAAGGCTGGAGTCGCCGGCTCCGAGATACTCCCGGAGCGCTTCGAAGAGTGGTCCCTGCCCGGACTGCTGATAACGCTCTTCGAGATCGCCCAACGCACGCTCGAGCAAGCTCATGGCCCAGCGACGATCGAAGATCGCGTCCGGACTGAGCTGATGGTAGGGCTCCAATCCGTAGGACTTCTCGGCAGAGTCGAAGTCGAGGGAGAGCAGCGCACGCCCACCGCCGCGGCGCTGGGTGTTCTGCTTCCGCCATTCTCCGGCGAGGAAGTTCTTCATCGCGGCGAGGAGGAAGGTGCGGAAGCGACCGCGAGTCGGATCGGCGGCGCGAAGGTCTTGCTTCTCGAGGATCTTGGCAAAGAAGGCCTGAGTGAGATCGCGAGCTTCCTCGACATCGTGGCCGCGGCGTCGCGCATAGGCGTAGAGCGGATACCAATACTGCTCGCAGAGCTCCGAGAGCGCCTGCTCGGAGTCCCCGGCCCCCGCGGAGAGCACACGGCTCCAGCGCGTCGTCGCAAAGCGCGGTCTCTTGGGATTGGTCGGTGCGTCGCTCAACGGGGCTCTCTTCGAACGGGGGGAATGCCAACACCCGTGCGATCCACCACTTTCATGGACTCGGTGTCGACTTGCATGGTATCGATGAGCCTCGGGGAGTGATAGGTCGACGTCGTCGCGACAGGACCGAGCAGGAGCCGCAGCGATGGAGCAACGCCGGTCGAGCTGGTGGATTCTGATAGCCCTGCTCCCGATCCTCGCCGTGCTCGCCATCGTCACCTGGCCCACGGAACCTGGCAGTCGCGGTTCTTCCTGGGTCGAAGAGCCGGAGCGCGCCGAGCCAGCGCAGGCTTCACTCGAAGCCCTCGAGCCCGAGGTGCCATCGAAGTCGCTTCGGAGCAAAGTCGTTCTCGAGAGATCCGGATCCGGAACGGTGGTCGGCAGCGTGTCCAACACGCGCGGCCAACCGTTGCCCGCTGCCCAGATCGTGCTCATGGACGACCAGGCCCGCACTCGCCCACTCGAGCACGAAGACGGACGATTCGAGGTCACTCTGCCAGCCGCGCGCTACTCGATACACGCCACGGCCCCGGGGCATTGGCCGCTCGACCGGAGGATCGAGGTGCGGTCCGATCCCGCGGTCAATCGAGTGGACTTGGTCCTCGAGCCGAATGAGATCGTCGTGTGGATCCAGACACCGGACGGAGCTCCGCTGCAAGATGCCTGGACCGCCGAGCGAGACCGAGAAGGGAGCTGGCTGCACGACAACTGGCGCACCAACAACCTCGGCTTCTCCGACATCACCGTGATGGCGACCCGAGATCCACCCGGCCGCGAGGTCCCGGCGCATCGCATTCCGGAGCGCAACGGCCAAGGCGGCTCCAGCCGCTACTGGCGTAGCCACCAAACCAGGCGCATACGCGGTAGTCGCGATCGCTTCAAGGTCGAAGAACCTCCCGGCTCGTGCGGAATCCTCGAGCTCGACGCGCCGCCGCCCCTCTTCGTCAGCGCCTCGATCGGCGGTCAAGTGCTAGCCACCGAGATCGTCCTCGAGGGACAGACCGAAGTGACGCTCACCCTCTCACTGGAGGAAGTGCGCTCACACCTCGCCAATGTCCGGCTGCGTCTCGTCGACGGCGAGACCGGCGCGCCGATCAACAGAGGGCGAGGATTCTTGCGTCATCCTGGGTCCTACATGGGCAGTACCGCGGGTACTCTGGTCTCGCTCGAGGGTTGGCTGACCCTTCAGGATCAGGCGCCCGGCCCGAGGATCCTCTGGACGTCGGTGGAAGGGTACGAACAGACGGACCTGTGGATCGAGCTCCGCTCCGGTGACAACGACTTGGGTGAGGTCCCAATCTACCGCTGTACGCCGCTGACCGTGACGTTGGTGCCTCCGGGCGGTGTGGCTCTTCAGCCAAAGGAGGTCTTTCTCGCGCTCATTCGGCTGTCGAATCGCCCCGAGCGCGAGCCCGTCTTCGAGGACGTCGTCTTCAAATGCTCAGAACCTCAAACACTCACGTGGCGCTTTCCCTGCCGAGGACGATACCGGTACTTGGTCAGTCCGCGCATCGAGCTGAAAGAAGGTCAAACCGGCGGCCCCTTTGCAATCAACCCGACACTGGTGGACCTGAGAGGCGGTGAGATCGCAGACGTACGAATCCCCCTTCGAGTCGGCACGATGGTCCGACTGGAGATCAGCCCGAGGCTTCGAGAGCTCGGACCGCGCATCTTCCTGATGAGCGACGGCTGGCTGACGATCTGGTCCCGCCCAGCCGCCAGCGCCAACGGCTCCCTCTGCCTCTTGCCCGGCCAGTACTCCCTCGAAGTCGAGTCCCCCATGACGGGCTTCGAGCCCCAGGTCTTCACCGTCGGCACGGAGCCGATGACCGTGACATTCGGAGAGTGAGCACGATCATGGCACGATCGCACCCGGCACGATTGGACCATCCGGCACGATCCTGCCGGGCAACGTCCGTGTGTCCGTGTGTTCACCTGACCACCACCAACACCGACCCGCCCCTTCCCAGCTCGAAAGGGGAAGCGTATCATCGACGGCTTCAGCCGGACTTCGTGTAGTCCGGGCGCACCGGGTGCCTTGGCGCCCACTCGGAGCTCGATTCGCTTGTCTTCTGCGACACCCAGACCCGGAACGGGATCCTCTCGAGCCTCTGCGGCTCATGGCGATGCCGAGGGCGACGGACCTTCCGTCCGCCGCGAGGGTCTGTCGCTCTGGCTAGGGCGGCAGCCCTATCGGCCGACCTGGGATCTCCAGAAGCGGCTGCAGCGGGCCCGTATCGCCGAAGAGCTCCCCGACCTCCTGCTCTACACCGAGCATCCGCCGACCTACACGATCGGACGCAGCGGCAAGATCCAGAACCTGCTGTGGTCCGAGGTCGAGCGAGAACGGCTGGGCATCGAGCTGGTCGAGGTCGATCGTGGCGGGGACATCACCTACCACGGCCCCGGTCAGCTCGTCGGGTATCCGATCGTCCATTTGGATTCGGTTGGGCGAGACGTGCACGAGTACATGCGCCGCCTGGAACAGGTGCTGATCGGTCTCATGGCCGACTTCGAGATCGAGGCCGGTCGGCGCAAAGGCCTCACCGGCGTCTGGGTCGGCCACGAGAAGGTCGCGGCGATGGGCGTCCGCATCAGCCGCTGGGTGGCGATGCACGGCTTCGCCTTGAACGTCGATCCCGACCTGTCCCATTTCTCGGGCATCGTGCCCTGCGGCATCCAGGAAGGCAGCGTCACCTCTCTCGCCAGGCTGCTCTCCCGGCCGATCAACTTCGAGGAGGTGATGCCCTCCTTGACCCGTCATTTCGAAACCAACTTCGGTCTCGAGCTGCGAGACGAGCCGGGCGGCTCGGACTGGCTCGATTCCCAGCTCAGGAAGCTCGAAGGATGACCGACATCCATCGCCCCGAAGAGCTCATTCAGATCCCGCACGGGCTAGGGCCCGAGGACCTGAAGAAGCTTCATTACTTCCTCAAGCTCACCCAAGGCTTCGAGGACCGTCTCATCTCGCTCTACAAGCAGGGCAAGATCGTCGGCGGCGTCTACACGAGCCGCGGCAACGAAGCCGTCGCCGTCGGCACCGCGTTCGCCCTCGAGGCGCGCGACGTCTTGTGCCCGATGCACCGCGACCTGGGCGCCGCGCTCGTCAAGGGGGACCCCCTGCGCGAATTGATGTGCCAGTTCCTCGCCCGCGGCAACTCCCCCACCCGCGGCAAGGACAGCAATCTCCATCATGGCAATCGCGAGCGCAACACGCTCGGCATGATCAGCCACCTCGGCACGATGATCCCGGTCACCGTCGGCGCCGCCCTCGCCGAGAAGATGAGCGGCAGTGGCGCGGTCGCCCTCACCTACATCGGAGACGGCGGCTCGAGCATCGGCGACTTCCATGAAGGCTTGAATTTCGCCGCCGTGCAAAGGCTGCCGTTCATCCTCGTGATCGAGAACAACCAGTACGCGTTCTCGACACCGAATCACATGCAGTTCGTCTGCGAGCGCCTCGCGGACCGCGCGCTGGGCTACGGCATCCCGGGCGTGCAGGTCGACGGCACCGATGTCTTGGCCGTGTACCAGGCGACGAAGAAGGCGGTCGAGCGCGGTCGCCGCGGCGAAGGACCGACCCTGATCGAGACCATCACGATGCGGCTCCGCGGGCACTCCGAGGCGGACAACTTCAGCTACGTCCCCAAGGAGCTGATCGAAGCCTGGCAGGCGAAAGAGCCCGTCAGCCGATTCGAGAACGCCCTGCTCCAACGCGGCGTGCTGAAGGAAGCCGACGTCCAGGCGATCGAGGAGCGCATCGCCGCCGAGCTCGAGGACGCCGCGCAATTCGCCCTCGACTCCCCGATGGCCGACCCCGAAGAAGCCGCCCGCGGCGTCTTCGCACCGTGATCGACCCGAACCGCAGGAACACCCCAAGAGGATTCCCCACCCGATGAGTCAGGTGACTTACCTCGAGGCCATCCGCGAAGGCCTCTCGGAAGAGATGGAGCGCGACCCGAGCGTCTTTCTGCTCGGTGAGGACATCGGTGCCTACGGCGGTGCCTTCAAGGTGACGGCCGGATTCCAAGAGCGCTTCGGTCAGCAGCGCGTGCTCGATACGCCCCTCGCCGAGTCGGCGATCCTCGGCGTCGCGGCCGGTGCCGCGCTGCGAGGCTATCGCCCGGTTGCCGAGATGCAGTTCTCGGACTTCATCACGAGCGGCTTCAACCAGCTCGTGAACTTCGCCGCCAAGACGCATTATCGCTACGGCGAGCCGGTGCCGATGGTCGTGCGCTGCCCGACGGGCGGGTACATCCACGGCGGTCCGTTCCACTCGCAGAGCACCGAAGCGTGGTTCTTCCACACGCCCGGCCTCAAGCTGGTCGCCCCGTCGACCCCCGCCGATGCGAAGGGCTTGATGAAGGCCGCCATTCGCGACAACAACCCGGTCCTCTACTTCGAGCACAAGTTCCTGTATCGGCGAGCCAAGGGTGAAGTCGGCGGCGCGGAGGACGTCATCGAGATCGGTAAGAGCCACACCGTGCGGCGGGGCGATGCCGCGACGATCGTGACCTACGGTGCGACAGTGAGCCTCAGCGTCGAAGCTGCCGAGGTGGTCGCCCGGGACGGCTCCGAGGTCGAGGTCATCGACCTGCGCTCACTCCAGCCGTTCGATCGCGAGGCGATCCTGGAATCGGTGCAACGCACTGGGCGCCTCCTGATCGTGCATGAAGACACGCTCACCGGCGGCATCGGCGGCGAGATCGCGGCCGTCGTCTCGGATCAGGCGTTCGAATACCTCGACGCGCCGATCCGACGGGTGGCGAGCCTCGATACCCCGGTCCCCTTCGCACCGCCGATGGAGGAGTACTTCTTCCCGAGCGCGCCGAAGATCGAAGCGGCGCTCCGCGAGCTCTTGGCATATTGAGGAACGCCGCACCGATGAAGATCGACATCGTCATGCCGCAGCTCTGGCAGAGCATCGCCGAGGGTACGATCACGCGCTGGCTCAAGAAGCCGGGCGACGCCGTCCAGAAGGACGAGACTCTCTTGGAGGTGAGCACCGACAAGGTCGAGTCCGAGGTCCCCGCTCCCCAAGACGGCACCCTGCTCGAGCTCCTCGCCCAGGAAGGCGAGACCATCGAGGTCGGCAAGCCCATCGCCGTCCTCGAAGGACAAGGTGCCGAGGCGCGTCCGGCACCGAAGCGAGAGATGGCCACGGCCACCGCTTCGGCGCCGAGCTCGCCGAGCTCCGGGGGCCCGACCGCGCGCCGTTCCGGCGGACGCTTCTACTCGCCAGCCGTGCGAAGGCTCGCCCGCGAGGCCGGGATGCAGTCGACCGAGCTCGATGCGTTGCCAGGAAGCGGCTCGGGCGGTCGCCTGACCAAGAACGACCTCCAGCGGCACCTCGACGGGCGCTCCCGGCCGGCCGCACCCGAAGCGCCGCTCGTGTATTCGGGTGACGACGTCGAGGTCGTCCCGATGGACAACATGCGCAAGGCGATTGCCGCGCACATGGTCCGCAGCGTCCAGACGTCCCCACACGTCACGACGGTCCAAGAGGTCGACATGACCGGCGTCGTGAAGCATCGCGCGGCACACAAGGCCACCTTCGAACGCGAGGAGGGCTTCAAGCTCACGGTCACTCCTTACGTCGCCTCGGTCGTCGCGCGGCAGCTCCGCGAGTACCCGTGGGTCAACGCATCGGTCGATGGCGATCGCATCCTCGTCCATCGCCGCGTTCACCTGGGAATCGCCGTCGCTCTCGAACGCGGCCTGGTCGTTCCCGTCATTCGCGATGCGGACACCTTGTCCTTGCGCGGCCTCGCCCGAGCACTGCATGCCATCGCAGAGAAGGCTCGCCGCGGCGAGCTGAAGAACGACGACTTCCAAGGGGCGACCTTCACGATCACCAATCCGGGCGTATTCGGCAGCTTGATCGGCACGCCGATCATCAATCAGCCCCAGGTCGCGATCCTCTCGACGGGTGTGATCCAGAAGCGGGTCGTCGTGGTCGAAGACGATGCCATCGCCGTTCGCTCGATGATGTTCCTGTCCTTGTCTTACGATCACCGCCTCATCGATGGCGCGCTCGCGGGACGCTTCACTCGCAGCGTCGTCGAGCGGCTGGCGTCGACTGACCCATCGGCTGCGCTGTGAAGGGTCGAAGAGTGCATCGCCTGAGACGGGACCTCACTGCTGTCGTCGTCGTCGACATCCAGAAGCGCTTGATGGATATCGTGTGCCGGCGAGACAAGGTGATCGGGAGCCTGGTGCGGCTGCTCGAGGCCGCAAAGCGGCTCGAGGTGACCGTGCTGGCGACCGAGCAGAACCGCAAGGTGTTCGGTCCGACCATCGACGCCGTCCGCGAGCGTCTGCCCGAAGAGGCCGAGGACAAGCTCGTCTTCAGCGCGTTCGGCTGCAAGACCGTGCGCCAGCGCATGGAAGAGAGGGGTCTGAAGCAGGTGCTCCTGACCGGCATCATGTCGAACGTCTGCGTCTTGCAGTCCGGACTGGATGCCCTCGAGCACGGCCTGGACGTTCATGTCGTCGAGGATGCCGTCACCGCCGCGGACGAAGACGATCACCGCATCGGCATCGACCGCTTGCGTCAGGCCGGTGCCGTCATCACCAACACCGAGACCGCGATCTACGAGTTCCTCGAGCGCGCGGGTACCGACGAGTTCCGCGCATGCTTGCCGCTGCTTCGGCGGTGATCGTGTGCTCGGGTGCTCGTGTGATCAGGAGCCGCTCCAACAAGGTCACGCGTCTCGCCGGCGATTGAGCGCCAAGCGAAGCGCCCGGCTCTCGTGTCATCTGGTGAGAAGCCTCCCCGGTGATCCCCGGCGCAACGATCGTGTCCGTCTCGCGACTGAAAGAGCTTCGAGCGAAGCGGGACTCCTGCGCCCCGCTCTCCCTCGGCTCACCAGCTCACCCTCCTCAGCTTGCGTAGGTATCGCCGTTCTCGCCCGTTCGGACGATCCTCCAATTCACGCAGATCCTTCAGGGCATTCCCCATTCGCCATTCGAACAGGTGTTCCACAAATCGTCTCTGACGACCGATAGAGGAGGATGCGTCGCTTCGGCGCCGGTGGGCGATTGCGTCCAGCACGCCACGCCCGCTCTTTGGGAACAACAGGTGAGGCCGTCCGAGGGACGGTGGACTCGACTCCGGATACGAGGTGAGTCGGATGGCAGAGCGGTACCAGACGGGGAACCAGAATCTTGTGATCCGGGGATTGATCGTGGGCGCAGTGCTCGGCTTGTCCGAGGCCGTCGCCGCCAAGATCCATGCCCGGGTCGCGTGGGAGACTCTGGGAGTGGGATTGGGACTCTGGGTCGTCGCCGGCGGCATCGGCGGGCTCTTCGTGCAGCTCTTTCGCCCGCTGATCAGCGAGCGAATGAGCGGCAGCGGTGTCCTGCTGGCGGGAGCCATTGCGATCTACGGCATCGTGATGCTCAATCACCAAGTGCTCCGGGGCGTCGGCATGATCGACCCGGCCTCGCTGCTGGCGGCTGGCGGCATCTTGGCCTGCGCCGGGCTCTTCGTGCTCTGCTTGGACCGCCGCCTCGGTCAGGCCGGGCATGCGCACTTCGCAGCTTACGCGCTCGCGATCCTGGGAACTCTGATCGGCGGGAACTTCCTCCGAGCGGCCATCACGCCCGATCCGGTCTCGCTCGAGGGCATCGGCATGGTCGCCGCAGCCTTCGTGCTGGCACCGGCCGTCGCCGGGCTGATCACCGCCGTGCTGCGGCGAGTGCTCCGCTTTGGATTGCCCGACTCGATCGCCACCGGATTCGCCGCCTTGGTCGTGGCGGCCATTCCCTTCGTCGCCGGCGTCTACTTCGTCCGTCCCTCCTGGATCGGCATCGAGACGACGCCGCGCCGGGCGCTCAATCGCCCCGCGAAGCCCAACGTCGTGCTGGTGGTGCTCGATACGGTCCGCGCCGATCGCTTGTCCTGCTACAACGCGGAAGCGCGGCCGACCCCGAATCTCGACAAGCTCGCAGCGCAAGGTGTCCGGTTCCCCCACGCCATCTCCACCTCGCCTTGGACACTGCCTGCACATGCCTCGCTCTTCACGAGTACCTATCCCTCGCGTCACGGCGCCGTCCACGTCGACAGCGACTGGGAAGCTCGCCCCTTGGGGCCACAGCTTCCGACCTTGGCCGAAACGCTGACGCAGTACGGCTACGAGACCTCGGCCATCGTCGCGAACCGCGGCTTTCTCGATCCCTTCTACGGGCTCGATCGCGGCTTCGGCTGGTACGAGGTCTTGCAGCCCAAGTCCGATGGGCTGTTCTGGAACCCGATCGCTCAGCGTACGCCGCTGCGCCGCTATTACCGGCTCAACACCAACGTCCTCGCGCCCGAGGTGAACGAGCAGGCGCTCGCCTGGATCGACCGCCGCAGCGAGTCCCAGAAGCCGTTCTTCCTGTTCGTGAACTTCATGGATGCTCACGGCAGCCCCTTCTTGCCGGACTTCTCCGATCAAGTGGGCGGCCTCGGCCTCACCCCCGGCGACATCGAGAACCTCGGTGAGATCCAGGGCGGAGCGGCCTCCCTCGACGAGAACCAGCGCTGGGACCTCGCCACTTGGTACACCAAAGAAGTCCAGTACCTCGACGACCAGCTCGGCCAGCTCTTCGAGGACTTGAAGCAACGAGAGATCTGGGACGACTCGCTGGTGATCGTCACCTCCGATCACGGAGAGCTTCTCGGCGAGCACGGCGGGGTGGGCCATGAGCTCTACCTCGATGAAGAGGTACTGCGCGTGCCCCTGATCGTGAAGTATCCGCGTGGCACGAATCCGGCCGACGTCGATCATTGGGTGCAGACGGTCGACATCGCACCCGAGATCCTGCGCGTCGCCTCCATTCCCGCGCCGGAGACCTATCAGGGCATCCTGCCGGGCTACCGGACCGACAACCCGATCGCCGAGCTCTTCACCAACCGGACCCTGCGCTCCATCAACCGGAATCGGTTCGGCCAGGACCGAACCGCCATCTACTCGCCCGAGCCGCCCGGCTGGAAGTACATCAGCGGCACGTCCGAGGAGCAGCTCTTCGATCTGGCCAACGATCCGCAGCAGGCGAAGAACGCCGCCAAATCGCATCCCAAGATGACGAACCTCCTGCGACGCCGCTTCGCGAAGTGGCTCACGTCCTTCGAGAAGTTCCCGATCGAGCCCGAGCCCTCGCCCGAGGTCGCCGCCCAAGGTGGCGAGCAAGCCCGCGACGCGATCCGCCAGATGGGCTACGCCGGCGAGAAGCGCTGAGAAGAATCGAGGAGCCTGCTCATCGAGCAGGCTCCTGCATTTTTCGGCGGTTTCCGGCGAGACGTCGAAGGGCGTCTCGGATAGCCTGAAGCGATGCCCGCGCCTCTGAGGAGTATCCTCTCATGCGCATCCGCCTCGGGACTTCGGCCCTCGTGCTCTCCCTCATTGCGCCTTTGATCGGGCACGACTCGTCCCCCGCGCCGCAGGAGCCGCCTGCCCCGTTCACGCTCATCGAGCTCGACATTCAGCTGAGTAGCTACGCCCGCGAGCTCCCCGATGGTGATCCGGCCTTTCGAAGAGTGCAGCTTCAGGCGGTCGGAGCGAGCCAACCGAGATTCCCCCTCCTCCTTCGTCGCATCGCAGAGAACTGCGCGGAGGAGCGGGACCTCAATCGCTGCTTCTACGCCCTGAAGGCCTATTGGAACAGCAGCTCCTTCAAGCCGGCGACCGAGCTCCTCCAGTTCGTCGGCAACGTCCGCGTTCAACCGGAGCTGGCGACCGCCGCCCTGGCCCTACTGGCGTCGAACCCGGAGCCGGACGTCCTCGAGCGACTTCTCGCCCGCGACCCAGAGCTAAAGCAGCCGACCTGGGAGCAGAAAGAAGCGATGCCTCCGCACTTCTGGAACTTGCTCATGTTCCTGAAGAACACGACGCGCTTGGCCCAGGACCTCGACAATTGCCCGACATTCGATGAGCGATTCGATACCCTCCGAAGTTTCGCGCTCTTCGTGGGTGAGGCCTCTCGCCGGAACCAAGAGCTGGATTGTCCGGACCAAGCCTGGGCACGGCGGAGGTTCCGAGAGCTGTCCGAGGACGATCCGGACAGGGTGGCCCAGAGGCTCGTCGAGTCGGTTCAGAAGCTGGCCTCCGAGACTCGCGAGCACGTCTGGCTCTCGATCGGAGCGGAATGCCGGAGCCAGATCGAGCAGGCACTCTGAACCGGAGACTTCTCCCTGACCCGCATTTCTCACGAGGCGTCGTCGCGAGGCGTCGAAGATGCCCATGGATGCAAGGAAGGCGACCGAGCACGCCGCAGTCGACCTCGCTGCAGGTCGTCGAGGCGGCGCAGGGAGCTTGACGCAGCAGGCATGGGTAGATTCGGCGCCGCAGCAGATGGCTCGTGAGAAATGCGGGCCAAGGCTCAGAAGGCTGCGAAGATCACTTGGGCAAAACTGCTCGCCGAGGCGCCCCCCGTTGGCTTCTGTCACTCCCTCCACCTCTTCGGAAACGGCAAGCGGCGTGACGGGCCACCGACTTGGCCCGAGAGACGTCGCTTGCGAAGCGCTCCGACTTCCGCAGCTCGGTCCGTCTTTGTTCGACCAAGACCGGGAAGCCGTCCACCGGTGCGACTCCGATCGTCCTGGGCGGATCGTCGACTCCGATCGCCTTGAAGTCGGGCGCGATCTCCTCGCCAACGAGCAGCCACGGGAGAATTGGCAATACGGCCAGCACCGCGATCAGCATCGTCCATCCGAATCGTCGCGTGAACCGTGAATCGAGCTCTGACATCTCGAGGGTCGGGTATGCAATGATGATGTTTTCATCACGCGCCCTGCGGGTGGGTGTGTCGACTCGGGGCGATGGAAGATCGGCGCCGCCCTTTCAGGGCGGGGATGTCGTTGTATGCGTGCCCGAAACCCAGGCCTTCGGCCTGGGCTACACGCTGTCGGGCCTTCGGCCCTGCCCTTAGAGGGCGAGGAAACCAGAGCCCGCGCGACCGAAACGGGAAGCGGTCACCGAGCGAGAAGCCGCTTCCTCGACATCGCTGACGATCGAACCAGGAAGCGCCGAGCAAGGGGCCGCTCGGAGTGCGCTTTCTCGCCGCAACGGTTGCTCCCCGGCCCAAGCTCGCTCGTGCAGTGGTCTTACTGACAGACTCGGTCTTTGAATCGCTCGACTTGGGCACTCCTTTGCTCGCCGCGAAACGGCACCGCTGGCAACTTCCACGTCGAGAGTTAAACGTTGAGCCGTTGGACGTTCTGCAAAGCCCGGCTCGCCGAAAGGCTTTAATGCCGGATCCTTCAGAGTTGGACGTTGAGCCGTTGGACGTTGAGCCGTTGGACGTTCTGCAAAGCCCGGCTCCCTAGTCCGCCCAATGTGCTCGCCCCTCACCCCCGCTCGAGCGCCTCTGGCAATAGCGCCGCGACCTCCTTCACGATCGGGAGCTCTCGGTAATGGAACACCCCGGCCGGTAGCTCTTCCAGCTTCTTCTCGTCGACTCGCAGGCGATCGCTCAGACCCAATAGGACAGGGCCGGGGGCGTGCTCCTTCAAGAGGGCGAGACGCTCTTCCAGTCCGCTCTTCTTCCAGTACCCGAAGAGCTCGAGCCAGACCTTCTTACCCGTCGCCTCCTCGGTGAAGGTGAAGTCGGGAATGAAGATCCCCTGCCCCCCGAGGTCGACGATCTCCGACTGCGGCTCGCATTTCCAGCCGTCGATCTTGTCATTGAAGCGCTCACCGAAGCGCTGCAGCTCCTCGGGAATGTAGGTCCCCGTGTCCGGCACGTGGGTCTTCAGTCCGTCTTTGGCGCTCAGCTGGAAGATCCGCTTGCCGCCACGCATCTCCAGCGTCGCTTCCAGCTCGAACGATTCAGCGTGCAAGAGCACTGGCAGGAACAGGGCCATCTGGAGTCCGTAGCGCTGCGAGTACCGGAACAAGCTGACCGGGCCGTCGATCGTGAGCCGGTATCCGCTCTTCGTCGAGCCGTCCAGTCGGTGCATCAATCGATAGAACTTCAAGAATCGGAAGATCTGCCGATACCTCGCCGGTGACTCCTTCGGCAGGTCGACCTTCAATTGATGCGCCCTCAAGAGGACTGTCTGGGCGAGCGCGACGTTGTAGCGCTGGAGCAGCTTCTCGGGGGAGTAGGCGCGGAAGTCCCGGAGGATCTGCTCCGAGTCCAGATCGGCATAGAGACCTTCCTCGACCTCCTCCGGGGAGATCTCGAGCTTTCCTGCCGCCTCCTCGAGCACGGCCGTACGGTCCAAGCCGGCGACGCCCCCACCAACCGCTCGCCGCGTCGTCGACACCTCGAAGACCGTTCGGCGCAGATCGACCGGCGGCAGCACCGACTCGACCTCGAAACGGCAGCGCTTCTCCAAGAGCCTGGCAAGCCCGCGGTGGAGCAAGAAGTCGGTGCCGTCGCCGAGCAGGTCCTTGATCGCGTCGTCGAGGAACGACTTCTTCCTGCCGATCGCTGCCCGGTGATGGTCGATCAAGGCTTTGGCCAGCTCGAGCAGATCGGGATCGGCCTCGTCGACGTATTCGGCGTGGACGAACTTCCGCCCGCGGCGGATTCGAAGCAGATCATTGGTAAGCACGATGGCTCCTCCGCTTCTCGCTCGTGTACTCCTCGCCGGTGCCTCGCGTCACGATCTCGTACAACCGAGCCATCTTGCCCGCGCGCCGGCGCAGGATGCGGCCCAAGCGTTGAACGTGCTCTCGCACCGTCCCCGATCCCGAGAGCACGATCGCCACGTTCGCCTCGGGGATGTCGACGCCCTCGTTGAGGACCTTGGCGGTGACCAGCGTGCGGTACTCCCCCTCCCGGAAGCGCTGGATGATCTCCTTGCGCTCGGCCAGCTTGGTCTGGTGCGTGCCTGCCGGGCCCAGGTAACGCGTCGAGATCTCGTATACCGTGTCGTTGTCGTTGGGCAAGATCAGCGATCGATCGCCTGCGTGCTGCTCCAGCAATTGCTCGAGGAGCTCGAGCTTGGCCGGCGCGGCCAGCGCTAGCCGGCGCTGCTCCTGGTACGCGCGAAACGCTCGCCGCCCCTCCTCGGAGCGATTCGTCGCCGCCAAGAACTCTCGCCAGCCCCTCGGGCCACCGAGCGAGATCCCCTCGCGGGCAGCGAAATCCCGGTAGATCGAGCGCTCGCGAAGGTACGCCGCAGCGTCGTCTCCCTCCAGCTCGACATAGAGGCGGATCGTCTCGTACTCCGAGAGAAACAGCCCCGCCAGCTCCGTGATATCTCGCCGGTAGACCAATGGACCGATCAAGGTCTCGAGCTGCGCTTCCTGGCCGTCTTGTCGCTCGATCGTCGCGGTGAGGCCTAGCCGGAACGGTGCCGCGGCGCCCAGGGCGGCCTGGGAGTAGCTCGGTCCGGGGAGATGGTGGCACTCGTCGAAGATCACCAGTCCGAAGCGGTTCCCCAGACGATCGACGTGCAGGTGCGCCGAGGCATACGTCGTGACGGTCAGGTCCCGGACCTCGTACTCACCGCCGCCGATGACCCCGACCTCCGTCCCGAACATGAGCGCCAGATCGCTGGCCCATTGCTGCATCAAGTCGAGAGTCGGAACGACGACCAAGCTGGCCCGCTGGATCTTCTCGATCGCGAGCACGCCGACGAAGGACTTGCCCGAGCCCGTGGGGAGCTCGACGCAGCCTCGCCCCCCAGACCGGATCCACGCCTCGAGCGCTTCTCGTTGATGATCGAAAGCGTCCCGCTCGAAGGAGCGTCGCCACGGCACCTTCGGCCAGTCCCGGACTCCGTCCTGATAAGGGACCTCTCGCCGCACCAGATCCTCGACGATGCGCCGGTAATGATGGGCCTCGGCGCGAAATGTCTGTGTGCGATCGTCCCATCGACAGGCCGGCGGCACCGAAGAGGTGTCCGACAGTCCGGCCAAACGGATGGTGCCGCGGTCGAATTCGAGCTGCCACATGAAGTGAGTCCGCCCTGTTGCTTCGGAGTCTGCCGGCCCACTTGTGCCAGTCGATCCCCGAGACTTCCAGTCTGCAATACCCAAAGAGACGGACCCTCGAGGCCCAGGGTCTTCAAAGATTCCCGAGAAAAATGTTCGGCCACGCCACCGAGGGACGAGCGACTCGGGCCGAGGGCACTCGGCTCGGCACTACCCTGCGGCAACGCGCGTTATGGCGGAACGGCTCCCGAAAAAAGCCGTAGCTCGGGGCTTTCCGGGCGTCTCCGGGCTGGGGGAAGGAGCTTGACCCTGTCTTCACACATCAACAGAATCGGTCCTTGCGGAGAACCCGAGCCGTTCCCCACCAAGAGTTCCCAAGACGAGTCCGTGAAGAGGCCACGCGGCTTCCTGGAGGCTCGTCGACCCAATCCTGTTTTGGGGGAGAGTCCATGTTGAATCGCTGGAGCGTCGCTACGTGGCTGGCCGTTACCGGTCTGCTGCTGACCCCCCTGTCGCTCGCGAGCGACAAGAGCGACAAGCTGCCGGAGCCCGGCAAGCTGAAGTTCAATGACACCCCGGCCACCGCCACGCCGGTCGGCCTCAATGCCTGCGCGGGTGAGACCTTCACTCCGAACGACGTCGATTACTTCCGCATCCCCGGTCAGGCGGGTGATGTGGTGCACATCGATGTCGACCCCCACGTCGTCGTCGGCCAGTCCCTGCCGGGCCTCGCCGATGATCTGACCGTCACCGTCGAGCTGCTCGATGCCCAAGGCGGCGTCCTGGCGGTCGACACCGGAAACTTCGTGCTCACCGATCCCTCGCTGCACGGCATCGTGCTGCCGAGCTCGCCGAGTGGCGACTACTACGTCCGAGTGACCGCCACGGGCTGGCAACAGCCGGGTGAAGTCACCTACCTGCTGCGCACCTGCCGCGAGGATGCGCTCTTCGAGACCGAGCCGAACAACTCCCGCCTGCGCGCAACTCGCCTTCAGATCGACACCGTCGTCCGTGCCTTCCTCGGCGACGATGCGACCGACCCCGCCGATTTCTTCCGCTTCTGGGGCGTCGCCGGCCACAACATGGCCGTCAAGGTCCTGAACACCGACGGCTCGCTCGCCCCGTACACGATCGAGGTGATCGACGGACAGGGCACGGTGCTCGCCAGCGCCGGTCAGAACACCCAAGGCCTCCCCGACCACACCCTCGTCTTCGCGCCGCCGGCGGAGGACACCTACTACCTGCGCATCATCCAGTTCGGTCTCGCGCAGCCGACACCCTACGACGTCATCATCAGCTCGGACCTGAGCACCACGCCCGCCTTCTTCGGTCGGGGCGAGGTCGAGCCGAACGATGATCAGCTCTCGGCGAACGCGATCGCCGTCGGCGATGTCGTCGAAGGCATCATCGGAGCCGGCGACGACGACGTGTGGACCTTCTCCGCCTCGGCGGGCGACGTGATCGCGATCGATATCTCGGCCCGCTTGACCGACATCGGATCCGGCCTCGACTCCGTGCTCGACGTCCTCGACAGCGGCGGCATCGTCGTCGGTAGCAACGACGACGGACCGGGCGGCGGTCTCGATTCGTTCCTCAACTTCAGTGTGCCCGCGGACGACGACTACTCGATCCGTGTGAGAGGCTTCAACGGCACGAGCGAAGGCGAGTATCTGTTGACGCTGACTGGAGGCATCTCGGCGGCTATCGGCGGCCTTCCGACCGAGGTCGAGCCCAATGATGACCTGGGATCGGCCACTCCAGTCGCCTATGGCGACCGCGTCTTCGGCACGATCGATCCGTCAGGTGATGAAGACTTCTACAGCTTCACCGCCTCGGGCGCCGACACGATCTCGATCGACCTCGACGGTACGCAAGACGGCTTCTCGATCGACACCACGCTCGAACTGCTCGACGCGGGCGGTGTCTCGATCGAGTTCGATGACGATGATGATGATTACGCTCTCGACTCGATCATCTTGAACGCCACCCTGCCGGGTGCCGGCACGTACTACTTCGTCGTGCGGGCCTTCAGCGGCGGCGGACCGGATGCGGGTTACACCGCTTCCTTGCAGCTCACCGGTGCCTCCGGCACACAGGAGTCCGAGCCGAATGACGATGACGTCACGGCGACTCCCGCCGCGATCGGCTCCAGTGTCAGTGGTGTCATCGACCCCGCAGGCGACATCGACTTCTTCTCCTTCGCCGGTACCGCCGGATCGACCATCCGCATCGACGTCGATGCCGGTGGCCTCACGCAGGTGCCTTCGGCCTCGACGCTCGACTCAATCATCGAGGTGTTCGATCCCAACGGGGTCTCCATCGCCTTCAACGACGACGGTGGGTCTCTCGACAGCGACGTCCTCGTCACGCTTCCGATCGACGGCGTCTACACTGTGTCCATCGAGGCGTTCGCCGGCGGTGGCTCTCTCACCGACACTTACGACATGGACATCACTCCGTTCTTCTCGAGCGTCCTCAGTCTGCCGGGCGTCGTCGAGTCCGAGCCCAATGACGACAGCGCTTCGGCGACCTTCGTCGGACTCAACAACCTGGGGTCCGGCGTCCTCGAAGCCGGTGATGCGGACTTCTTCTCCTTCGACGCCCAGGTCGGCGACGTGATCATCATCGATGTCTCGGCGCGCACCTTCGGCTCGTCGCTCGACTCGGTCATCGACGTCTTCGATCCGAACGGGATCGGAGTGGCGACGAACGATGATGGCGGTGAGGGCTCCCTCGACTCGTTCGTGCTGTTCACGGCACCCGAGGCGGGGACGTACAGCGTTGAGGTCAGCGCCTTCAGTGGCGATGGTCCGGATGGCTACTACACCCTGAACATCATCGAGAGTGCACTGGACCTCGGCATCGACGATGCGACCCCGAATCAGGGTGGACCGGTCACCGTCGACATCCGTGGCAATCCGAATGACCACATCTGCCTCCTCTTCGGCTTCCAAGAGGGGACGCTCGACATTCCGGGTGCCGGCACGCTCGACATCCTGGATCCGAACGTGCTCCTGGGATTGACGCTGCCGGAGTCGGGTGAGCTGTCGTTCACCACGAACCTTCCGCCGAATCTGACCGGTCGACTCCTCGGCCAGCTCATCTCGGTCGAGGGCATCGACCAGTTCTTCGACGAGGTCTCCAACCTCGTCCGGATCGACATCCAGTAGCACCCGGACGTCGACTCCGAAGACTCCTCGCGCGGGGCGGGCGGCCGAACGGCTGTCCGCCCCGCTCTCATTTTCAAGCGCGCCCTCCGGCGGAACGGCGGAGCGGCCTTGGGCAACGCCCTGAGAAATGGGCCATCCCCGACAAGACATGGTCAGGCCTGTAGGGCCAGCATTCGTTCTTGGTCCGAACGAATGCAAGCTGTTCAGGCTTGGAGCTGCGCGCTGATCAACGAGCGCCCTTCACGCCGGCGCTCGGAATGCTGCGAGCTCCAATTTACTCCCCATCGAGACCGACGAGCTCACGGCCACGTCGGACACCTTCCCGGACCGTCGAGGCGTAGCCGTCGGCGCCGGTCCCCTTCCACAGATCCTCCTCGCCGTTGAAGGCCATCCCGCCGACCAGGATCGGAATCTGACGGGAGCAGTGCTCTCGGATCGCGGCGACCGAGCGAGCGACGACCTCTCGATGAGGACCGAGCGATCCCGATAAGGCGACCAAGTCCGCCTCGTACATCTCCGCGCCGCGCGCGACCTCGAGGACCGGTAGATCCGAGCCCAGGTAGATCGCTCGCCAGCCTTCGAGATCGAACAGGTCGCAAAGGGTCCGAACGCCGAGCTCATGACCGTCGCCATCGACCGAAGAAGCGATGACGGTCTTTCCATTGGGCTCCGCCCGGGGGCCGCGCCGGATCAGCTCGCCGATCACATCGCGCGTGATCTGCGTGACGACGTGCTCTTCGACGATGGTGACCTCGTCGAACTGCCACAAGCGGCCGAGCTCGCACTGAGCCTCGAGGAGGACATCGTTGACCGCATCGTGAACGCTCAGCTTGCCTCGGTCGACGCTCTCGCTCATCAACTCCAGGGCAGCGCGCCGATTCCCTTCGAGGGCATGCCGCAGGTACTCCACCGCCAAGCGCCCCGAAGGCGTCTCGACATCGAGCCGCGACGACGCTTGGAATTGCTCGGAGCCGAGCACCGTCTCTCCCTCCGAGAGGGCCGGCTCCACGCACGCGAGCTGCTCGGCTGGAAGCTCGCTCTCGAGCGTCGCCATCAGGGCTTCGAACGCGGCGCGAACATCATTCAGAGCGATGCCTCGTGCAATGGCCGTGTCGCGCGCCCAGGCGACGTGCTTGCGGAAGAGCGCGGGCCGCTGGTCACGAAGCGAGGCCGAGAGCTCTTCGATCAGCCCCTCGAGGAACCCCTGCCACGTGCTGAATCGCCCATCCCGCTCGATGGGCAACTCGTCTTCCCCTGCATCGAACAGGCTAGCCGCGGCCAGAGAGGCGAACCCGGAAGCACTGGCCGAGAGCACCTCGGCGACGAACTGCGATTTCGACTGGCTCATGAGTACGGTGTACGTCTTGGTCCCGAATCGTTCGGTATCTCACTGGAGCGCCCGTTGTAGCGGTTCACTCCCCGGCTGTCCACCGACGTGCCGACCTCGCTCATTGGCTCGAGAGGAACTCGATCAGGTCGCGCATCTCGCGGGGTGAGAGGAAGTCTCGGAAGTTGGCGGGCATTGGTGACAGCGCCGGGGCACGCTCCTCGATCTCGTCTTTGGACAAGCGCAAGGGGACGGGGCGGCCGTTCGGGCCCAGGGGGGCATCGACCGGCTCGATCACCAGCTCGGTGTCGGTCTCCTCGATGACGCGGCCCGTGTGGTAGAGGCCGTCTTCGGTGATGCAGAGCACGGACTCGAAGCCTTCGGCGATCTTGCGATTGGGGAGCAAGATCGACTCGAGGATCTCCGGGCGCGACTGCCGCTCTCCCAGTCCCGCCAAGCTCGGCGCGACATTGCCCCCCCGCTCGCCGCCTTCACCGCCCGCTTGATGACAGCGAAGGCACTCGGTCTCGACCTTGAAGTGGAAGAGTCGGCGACCGCGCTCGGCGTCGCCACCGTGTAGAGCGAAGCGATAGTCGACGAGCTCGGGATCGACGGGAGTCTCCCCATTCGTCGGCACACCCGCGAGCACTCCGCCCGAGGCCTCCAGTGCCTCGACGAGGTCCAGCCTTGCCTCCGGGGCGACCTCCCCGGCCAAGAGACGGACCTTCCATCGCTCGAGTGTCTCACGCGCCTCGGGAATCGGACGATCCCTCAGGACGCCGAAGGCGAGCTGCTGCTCCTGCCAGCTCGCGGACTCGAGCCACTCGGACAAGCTGGCCACTGCCTCTTCGGGTGCCGAGTCGAGCCAGCGGCGATGCGCCGCGGCGCGGAGCTCGGGCGCGCGAGCGTGCAAGGCGGCCGCAAACGCTTCCTCGAACCGCTCGGCATCCTGGTCGGCGAGGAGATCCAAGGCCGCGATGCGCGTCTCGGCGAGGCGGTCTTCGGCGAGGACCGTCTCGAAGAGGGTGGCCGGATCGATGATGACGCCGAGCTGCTTCGCGGCCTGGACCGCGTCCTTCTGCAGCTCACCACCCGCCGCCAAGAGCTCGGGCAGACGATGCTGCAGGGCAGCCGCGGCGGCCTCGATCGGCCGCTCGGCCGGATCGAAGGGATACAACCTTCCGAGGACACGGTCGCGTGGGCTGGGCGTCTTCCAGTCCGCCAGCATGGCGACGGCTTCCCGGCGCATCTCCAGCGATCGCCGATCATCCGCCGCGAAGTCGGCCAGGCGCTCGGCATCGTCGACGCGTCCGAGACGGAACGCGCTCGTCAATGCTCGCCGGAGCAGCCACGGATGATCCCAATCGGTATCGGAGAGCTCGGCCAAAGCGGGCCGAGCCTCCTCGATGGGGGCATCGTGAATGGCACGCGCCGCCTCGATCGCGACGTAGACGTCGCGATCTTCGAGGAAGCGCTGCACGCGTGGGCTCTGCAGTCGGCGCAAGGCGACGATCGCGGCGAGCCGCACGTCGCGCGAGGGGTGATCGGCGAGGCGCGTCAGGGAAGAGGTCGACGCGAAGCGGGTCCAGGCGACGACGGCCGCGTGACGGCGGAACCGATCGGTCCCCGTCCGAGCGACCCAGTCGACGAGGAGATCGAAGCTGTCCTTGTCTCCGATGCGGCCCAGTGTCATCGCCGCGAAGTACTGCACGTGCGGATCGGAGTCGCTGAGGGCCGCGGTCGCCGCGTCTCGAGCCTTGGGCCAGGCGTGGTCGGCGAGCACCCGAAAGGTCTGGGCCCGCACCTCGGCGTCCGTGTCCGTGGCGTGAGCGAGGACGGTGTCGAGCACCTGCACGTCGCGCCGCGCGATCTGACCTAGCCCCCACAGGCCGTGGAAGCGTCCTCGGACATCGCTCGCCCCTTCGGCCGCCCGCGCCAAGACGTCGGTCGCCGTTCGCTCGGCAAGCTCCCATTGCGCCTCGAGTCGCACCTTCTGGTTCGGGTGCAGGAGCAGACGCTCGAGCTCCTCGGCGCTGCGCTCACTGCTCGTCCCTGCGAGGATCTCCTTCGTCTCGGCGACGATCGGCTGCGCGTTCGCCACCGGGTCGATGACGCGGATCACACGGCCGACATCGCTCGGATCCCAGCCCGCGACCCAGTCCGCGACGTACAGCGCCCCGTCAGGTCCGAAATCGACGCCCGTTGCGAGGAGGTTGGTGATGACCGGCTCGGTCTCTTCGATGCGGAACCCGGCGCCGTCGGGCGCGAGGCGGAAGCGGTCGATGCGAGAGTTGACGCGCGAGCCCGTGAACAGGGCGAGGAAGAAGTTGTTCTCGTACTTCTCGGAGAGACCCGTCCCCGGATAGTACGACAGTCCGCACGGCCCCGGGCCGATGTTTGCCAAGGGGGGCACGATGTAGGCCGCCTGCTCGGGGAAGTCGGGCTCCCAGAGCCGCTCCTCCATCCAGAGCCGATAGTCCCCCGTCGGCGCGCCCCAGTCGCCGCTCTGGTACTGCCAATAATTTCGCCAGCCGTACTCCCCACCCTCGACGAGGTACAGCCACCTCTCACGGTCACCGTAGTCGCTGTCGTTCTCGCCGGTGAAGAGGTAACCGTGATCGTCGAAGGCCAGCTCCTGCGGATTGCGCAGTCCCTTGGCGTAGACCTCGAAGCCCGATCCGTCCGGCCAGCACCGGAACACTGCGCCTTCATCCGGGACGTCGTGCCTTTGACCCTCCCGATCGACGGGTGCAGCTCCGATGTCGCCGATCGACCAGTAGATCCGGCCATCGGGGCCAGCGGTCAGCCCGTGCATGTTGTGACCGGCGAACGCGACGTGGACGCTGAAGCCGTGCGCCAGGCTCTCGCGGTGCTCGGCGACGCCGTCACCGTCGCGATCGGTCATCTTCCAGAGGTCGGGTGAGACGGTGGCGTAGACGTCACCGCGATGGGCGAGGACGCCACCGGCGACGCCGGTGACGAGCGTGCGGAACTCTTCGGCGAAGACATTCGAGGTGTCGGCCCGGCCGTCACCGTCCTCGTCGACGAGGCGCAGGATCTGTTCGGTCGGGACCATCAGGTCTCGCCAGTCGTGCACACCGTCGCCATTGTGATCGATGACGCGCTTCTCGTTCTTCTCGCTGGCCTCTGCGGTGAGGACTCGCCGGTAGAAGGCCTCCTTGTCGGCGACGGTCTTGAAGGCGAGCTGGGTGTTCAGCCAGTCGCGATTGTTGCGAATGTCGAGGTTCGCGCGCTTCCTTCGGGACGTGCGGGTGACGTAGACGGTGCCGTCGTTCGCGACGCTGAGCGCGACGGGACTCGCCACTTGCGGCTCGATCGCGAACCAGGCGGCCTGCCATTCCTCGGGGACACGCAGGGTCAGTGGCGTCTCGATCGTCGCCTTGGCAGGTGCCCGGGCGCGGTCCACGCCGGCGACGTCGATCTCGTGGATGCTGTTCCAGGCATTGGCCGAGTTGCCGTCACAGACGAGCTCGATCCCGACGATCAACGCGGACTCGAAGCGGACCGGGAACACATCGCCGAGAGCGCTCTCCCCGGCGAAGACCTCCTGCCATTCCTTGCCGTCCCGCGTGATGAGGAGGCGAAAGCGGTATTGACGCTCTTCTCCTTTGAAGAAATGAAGTCCGATCTCCTCGACTCGGACAGAGGCCTTCCAGAGCACTCGGAGCTCTTGCCCGGCGCCCTCGGCCGCCCAGCGCGTGGACGGGTCCCCATCGAAGGCGTGCCAGGCCGGGTTTCCGTCCTGCTCGCTCGAAGCGCGGACCTCGCTGACGGAGACCTCGTCGTCCGCGGCCGTCGCCGCCGGGGACAGCGCGAAGAGAAGGAGGCCGAACGATGAGAGCACGTGCTTCATTTGGTCCCGTCCAATGTCGAGAGTGCGTCAAACGTGACTCGATAGAGCTGTCGACCGATTCCCTCGTGCGTCGAGTCGACGATCACCGATCGACCACCTGGACAAACCCTGGGGTGAAGGTCGCAGCGGAGCTCGCCGCGGTAAATGGGCGGAGAGGTCAGCCCGGCCAAGAAATGCAGCCGATGGCTCTCGCGATGCCAGAGATAGAGTCGTTGCTCGCGATTCGGTCCGTGCGGATAGGTATCGGTCACGGCCCAAGGACCCTCCAGCAGCGAGACGTGACCGTCGGGTGCGTCGAGGAGGTCGATCTCGCGCCTTTCACCGTCATCGGGGAAGACGCGGTACGCACCGCCACGCCAGATCAGCACTCGGTCATCGCCGTCCCAGGTGAAGTGCGAGAGACCCGGCCGATCGCTCAGGACGCGGAGGCTCGAGCCATCGGCCGCCGCCGTGAAGGCACGGGTCCGGAAGCCACCGAACTTCGGTGATCGCCAGCGGTCGAGGAAGAAGAAGCGCTCGCCGCCGGGTGCCCATTGCACATGGTTGACGTAGTGCTTGTCGTTCTCGGGATCGGCACCGGGATAAGGGACCGCCGCGATCGTGGCCATCGAGACGATGAGCCTCTCCTCGCGAGTCTCCAAGTCGACCAGCCAGATGCCTTCGTCTTCGGGGGCCAAGACGTCTCGATTCGGATCGGGAATGCCTGGGTAACCGTAGCCGGGTCGCATGTCCTGGATGCGCCGAAAGTCCGTGCTGAGGAACTTTCGCCCATCCGGGCTCGCATGGTACAGCGGCCGGTTGAAGGTCTCGACCTCCCCCGACTCCAGGTCGAGGAGCCGCATCACGAACTGGCCGTCCTTGCGGTCGTTCCAGATCACCTCGGACGCGTGGCCCGGTCGCCATTGCAGCATGCAGCCCTGCTGCCACGACCAGGCACGGCTGGTCCCGATCTCGCGCCAGGCGCTTCCGTTCTCGAGATCGACGATCCCGATCCCGATCGCATCATCCGCTCGCGGGGAGCGATCCTCGAAGCTCACCTCCATCGAAAGCGCGTAGCGGCCGCTCGGATCGACTTGAGCCTTGTCGTAGTAGCCGAACCAGTGAAAAAAGGGACCTTGTGTGAGGCGCTCGATCCTAGGCTGCAGCGGATGGGCGTGAAGCCTCTGCTCGAAGGTGAGCTCTTCGGGAGGCGCCGGCGAGAGGGGGCGGCCCGCGCACCACTCGGAGATGCGGTCTCGGGACCATGCCGATTCTTCGATCAGCCCGTCGCCCAGGATCGCGCTCAGGTACAGCTCACCCGGATGCCGGGCCCCCAGCCAGAGTGGCGTTTGCGTG
>JAVJTD010000385.1:0-4515 GCA_040219065.1 Planctomycetota bacterium | reverse complement strand
TCTCGGGAGTTCAACACCTTCCTCAAGGAGATCCGCGACGTCGAGCTGACCCTTCAGGTCGACGAGATCCGTCTCATCGACGAGCGCCGATTGTCGGCGCGGTCGGTGAAGGCCAGGTTGCCGAGAGTGAACGCCAGGGCGCGGCGCTCGTCGATGAGACGGATCTCGTCGACCTGAAGGGTCAGCTCGACGTCGCGGATCTCCTTGAGGAAGGTGTTGAACTCCCGCTTGAGGCCGCGGAAGTCGAACTCGGAGTCCTTGTAGTCCCGCGAAAAGACGCTCAGCACCATGTCGACGTCGTTGCGCTTCCAACCCTCGGCGTACCGCATGACGATCTGCTCGATCGCCGGACGGAGATCCTCGGCCGTCCGCGGCTTCTCGCCTTGGGCTTGCACGCAGGGCAGGCCGACCGTCCAGAGCACCCCCCAGAGGAGCAGCGCTCCGGCAATGGGCCGGTAGGCGTTCGATGTCGAAGGTCGATTCTTTGCTGTCATGCCATTCGCTCGGGCAATGTCGGCCGGTTCTGAGTCTACCATGCCCGGCTTCGTTGAATACGGTCGGCTTTGCTGGCGCCCGGGCCGTCCCTCAGGTCGCAGTCGGCTCCCGGCACCACCGGAAGCGCGATGACGAGGCCGGCGGCCGGCAGCGGCGCATGAAGCGCGTACAGGTCGCCCGGCTCGGAGCGTTCCGCAGAGCGCCGAGGCGTCGGCTCTTCGCCCTCGCCGAAGAAGGTGCTCGCGGCCCAGGTCAAGAGCAGGAGCGCGGCGACTGCCGCGACCCACCGCCACCTGGCACGCCAGGGAGACGCCGACTCGGCCGCCACGCGATCCATGACCGCGTCGGTGAAGGAGGCGGATGGCTCGGGGGCCTTCCAGCGATGGACCAGCTCGCTGAGCTTCTCGTCGTCGGCTTCTGCGTCCACGCGCTCGAGCACGCGGTCGACGAAGCCGTCGGAAGGCTCAGGAGCTCTCCAGTGCTGGATCAGCTCTTCGAGGGTGTCGTACTTTCGGTTCGGGCTCATGGGAAATCGCTGTCGCTTGGGCGTTCAGGGCTGGAGGAATCAGGTCGTCAACGGTTCAGATACGGGGCCAGTCGCTCTCTGAGAGCTTCCTTCGCTCGGTAGAGTCTGGACTTCACGGTGCCTTCGGAGCATTGCATGATCTCGGCGATCTCGGCGTATCCGAGGGCCTGGTACTCCCGGAGGATGAAGGCTGTCCGCTGCTCTTCGGGCAATCGGAAGATCGCCCGCTCGATCTCGAGTGAGAGCTCGTCGTTCAACAGGTCCCCATCCGGGGCCGCCACTCCGGAGGGAAGGCGAGCCGCGGCATCGTCCGAAGCGCCGAGCGAGTGAGTCGACAGCCGCCGCTTCTTGAGAACGTCGAAGCAGTGGTTCCGAACGAAGGTGAAGAGCCAGGTCGAGAACTTGGTCCCGCGGTCGAAATCGAACTTATCCAAGGACTTGTGTATCTTGACCAGGATGTCTTGGGCGATGTCCTCCAGGTCCTGATGGAAGCGGCTGCCGACGAGTCGATACACCGTCGCGATGATCGGTCTCTGGTACTTTTCGACCAGCAGCCGGAAAGCGTCTTTGTCGCCCCGGCGAGATCTCTCGATGACTTCGCGTTCGACTTCGTCCATCAGCCAATCAACTCGTCATCGTTATAGGAACGAACGCCGGACGAGTTCCCACAAATTGGCGTCGAGCAGAACCTTCAGGCGCTTCGAGACGCTCGCCATTCAGGACGGCGCGCCATCCTAGAGGTCGGTGGGGGAGGTGTCCAGGTGCTCGGGTGGTCAGGTGACCAGAGCTGGGAGGGTCTCGGTCCACGAGACGGGGTGAGCGGTGAGCGCAGCGATCGGTCCTCGCGTGATCCGGGGAGGGTCGTGCCGGCTCTATCCCGAAGCGATGACCAGGACCGGCACAGAGACCCAACGAACCCGAAGCGCAGCGATGGGTCAGCCCCTGTCGTCGACCGGCCCCCCCAGCTCTGGTCACCCAGGCACCTCCCCAACGCGCCGGGATAGTCCGCCCTGGCGTGCGGAAATTCACCCAACGAGGCCGGTCGATCCGGGGCGATTATTTAGTTGATTCGAGAAAGCGTTCTGTTATGGTTCGCCACCCTTCTTTAACTCTTTTCCAAGTCACCTGATTACGCCGAATTGAGTGCGCGGGCGGCGGCGGTGTTCACGCCGGCTCTTCGGGCGCGTCGGCTCTGAGATTTCGGGCTGCGACTTCCAGTGGATCGAGAGCGCATCGGCGCGCGGGTCCGGCGGCGGTGGGCTCGGGGCGGTCATGAGCGAGAAGTCCAATCAGAACGGCCTGATGGTCGGTCTGCGGTACATGGGAGTCGGTTTCGGCTTCATGGCCGAGGCCGGACTCGTCGCCGCATTGGGCTGGTGGCTCGATGGGCGCTTCGGCACGGCGCCTTGGCTGTTGGTCGCCGGGACGATGATCGGAGTGACGCTGGCCACGATCAGCCTCGTGAAGAACATCGAGCGGCTGGACAAGCCCAAGAGCTCGAAGGGGCCGGGCGACGGGTCATGAGTATTCGACTTTTCGTTCTGGTCTCGCTCTTGCTCCTGGCGGCCTCTTGGCTGGCGGGGCTCTTTGTCTACGAGCTCGTCTGGCCGGAGTCTTCGACCGTGGGATTGCACTGGGCGGCCGTGCTCGCCTTCTTGACGAGCAGCGCCGGCTGGGGTGTCGCGGGCATGGGCCTGAGCAAGGGTCCGAGTCGTTATCCGGCCTACATGGCGGCAGGTGTCTTGGTGAAGTTGATCGGTCTGGGGCTGTCGGTCGGTTTGGTCGCGGCGCTGGACATTTGCAGTTTGCAGGAGTTCCTCCTGCCCTTCGCGGGCGTCTTCTTGATCGTGTTCTTCGGTCAGATGGCGGTCGTGGTGCGGGCGGCGAGTGAGCGAGCGGAGCGGACGGAGTCCTGATCACGTCGACGCCAAGGAGGCGCGACGGAGAGGTGTGAGAGGCCAATCGGATGTTCTTGGCGGTCGCGGCAGAAGAGCACGGCGGCAATCCGTTCGATTACATCTTCCATCATGCGTTGGACGACGCGTTCGGCATGGGCTCGACGCCCGTCAGTCCGAGCAAGTTCACGCTGACGATGCTGGTCGGCGCCGGCCTGTTGCTTCTGGCCGCTCGCTCGATGAACACCGAGTCGGCTGTCCCCAAGGGACGCCTGCGCGGGATCTTCGAGAGTCTCTACTTCTTCATCCGGGACGAGCTCGTCTACCCGACGATGGGCGAGCACCACGGGAGGGTCTTCGTGCCCTTCTTCATGACGGTGTTCAGCTTCATCCTGACCTTGAATCTCTTGGGCATGGTGCCGATTCCCGGCATCGGTGGCGCGGTCACCGCGACGCTCGGCTTCACCTTGCCGATGGCGCTCGTGATCTTGGCCGTCTCGATCGGCGCGGGAATCAAGTACAACGGCCCGGCCGGCTTCCTCAAGGGGTTCATCCCGCCAGGCCTGCCGGTCTGGCTCGTGCCGGCGATCTTCGCCTTGGAGATCATCGGTTTCTTCATCAAGCACGGCGTCCTGGCCGTGCGTCTCTTCGCGAACATGCTCGCGGGCCACATGGTGATCGGCGCCTTCTTGGGGCTGATCTTCCTGTTCAACGCCTACTGGATGGCGGTGCCCTCGGTCCTGCTCGCCTTGGCGATCAGCTTCCTCGAATTGCTGGTGGCCTTCCTGCAAGCCTACGTCTTCACTCTGCTGTCGGTCTTGTTCATCGGTGCGACCGTCCATCCCGAGCACTGAGCCGGGGCGGACGGCCGCGGCGCAACGACCGCAGCCGTTTCGATCAGATTCGACGGGTTCGTCCTCAGCGGCGCTCCCGAGTTGTGGCCAATCCTGAGAAGCGCCCCCTGGGGCGACACGATCCGAAGCTCATTCATTCACGATCAAGGAGATCCGGAGGATGATTTCCAAGGTTGCCAAGACGCTGTTCGTCGTCATGACGGCTCTGGTGCTCTTGAGCGTTCCGGCGCTCGCGCAAGAAAATGCTGATGGAGAGACCGCGGCGGCCGTCAGCGGCTACGCCGACTGGGCTCACCTCGCGGCGGGCATCGGCGCCGGTCTTGCGACCATCGGTGGCGCCTACGGCATCGGCAAGCTCGCCACGGCGGCGATGGAAGGTACGGCCCGTCAGCCCGAGGCAGGCGGCATGATCCGTGTCTCCATGATCATCGCGGCGGCGCTCATCGAAGGCTTCACCTTCTTCGCGCTCATCGTCACGATCATTCTGGCTGGTAAGTAACATCGGTCCGCCCGTCCTCTGTGGGCGGGTACCGCTGAAGAGAGCGAGGAGTGTCTCCGATGTCTTTCCTGCTCATGGCCGAAGGTGGCTTCGATCCACTGGCGGTGCAGCCGGGTCTGCTCTTCTGGTCGATCGTCGTCTTCGTCGCGCTGTTCTTCGTCTTGCGTAAGGTGGCCTGGGGCCCCCTGACCAAGACGATCGAGGAGCGCGAGTCGCGGATCAAGGCCGACATCGAGTCGGCCGAGA